>DASXCU010000097.1:0-54071 GCA_036491035.1 Galbitalea sp.
CTCAACGGTAGCGTTCGGGCGCGCCGCGCTTTGCCCCAAGCGAACACGCCCGCTTCGGTCGGCGCGCTCCGATAGATTCATTCAGCAAGCGATAACTGAAACGGAGCGCGACAATGGCCCAACCGGCTTTGGTCAGCAGTATTTTCGACCAACTTCTAGGCGACCGCATCATCTGGCTCGGATCTGAGGTGCGAGACGAAAATGCGAACGAGATCTGCGCGAAAATCCTCATGCTCGCCGCAGAGGACTCAAAGCGAGACATCTTCCTGTACGTCAACTCGCCGGGTGGCTCGATCACCGCGGGTATGGCGATCTACGACACCATGAAGTTCGTCCCCAACGACATCGTCACGGTCGGCATCGGCCTGGCCGCCTCGATGGGGCAGTTCCTGCTCTCGTCCGGCACCAAGGGCAAGCGCTACATCACGCCGAATGCTCGCGTGCTTCTGCACCAGCCGTCGGGTGGCTTCGGTGGAACCGCCGCGGACATCCAGACCCAGGCCGGCGTCATCCTCGACATGAAGAAGCGGATGGCGGAGCTCACGGCCGAGCAGACCGGCAAGTCGGTCGAGCAGATCCTCATCGACAACGACCGTGACAACTGGTTCACGGCGCAGCAGGCGCTCGAATACGGCTTCGTCGACCACGTGCGTGAGTTCGCCTCCGACGTTGTCGGCGGCGGCGGAACCGACGCAGACTCGAAGGTTAAGTAGGAAGAGACATGGACAACTTCAATTTGGGCAGCGACGCGCTGCAGAGTAGCCTCGCTCGCCCGTCCGCCGAGGCGCGCTACATCCTTCCGACATTCGAGGAGCGCACGGCCTACGGCTATAAGCGCCAGGACCCCTACGCGAAGCTCTTCGAGGACCGCATCATCTTCCTCGGCGTGCAGATCGACGACGCGTCGGCGGATGACGTGATGGCCCAGCTGCTCGTTCTCGAGTCCCAGGACCCCGATCGCGACATCCTCATGTACATCAACTCGCCCGGTGGCTCGTTCACTGCCATGACCGCGATCTACGACACCATGCAGTACATCCGTCCGCAGGTGCAGACCTTCGCGCTGGGCCAGGCTGCTTCGGCCGCCGCGGTGTTGCTGGCCGCCGGCGCCCCCGGGAAGCGCCTCGCGCTGCCGAACGCCCGCATCCTCATCCACCAGCCGGCCGCTGGTTCGGAGGGTTCGAGCCAGGCATCCGACATCGAGATCCAGGCTCGCGAGATCCTTCGCATGCGCACCTGGCTGGAGGACACGCTCGCGTTCCACTCCAACCGCACGGCGGCAGAGGTCAACAAGGACATCGACCGCGACAAGATCCTGAGCGCGGCAGAGGCCCTGGACTACGGCCTCATCGACCAGGTTCTCGCTCCGCGCAAGAGCACGCCGGCGCTGGTCAAGTAAGTCAATTCGAAACGGCCGTCCTTCGGGGCGGCCGTTTCGGGGTTAACTCTTCCTGCGGCGACCCGTCAGCAGGATGACCAGCGTAAGTACGATGCCGAGGCCGACGACTCCGCCGCCGATGCCGAGCACGAGCCCGAGGTTGGCGGTCGGCTGCTTCGTTGCATCCTGGCCGAGGTTCGGATCCGGGGGAGCGGTGCCGCCCGACTTGCCGCCGCAGTCCTGTGGATGGCTGTAGCTCTTCGCCGGGGTGAACGACGTGCCCGGCTTCCAGGTGAAGGTGTACGCGTTGGAGACGATGTGCCCGTCGGCGGAGACGATCTGCCAGATCACCCTGTACGTGCCGGCCGCACCGATCGCCGGCGCGATGCTCATGCCGGGGCCGTCGACGGTGACGCAGCCGTCGCCATAGAACTGTTTGTGGGCATCCTCGATGTCGAACGCGAAGCCCGCGCCGTGGCCGGACAGGTCGAGCAGCCCCTCATTGGTCGTGATGACGAACTTCGACGGCAGCGTTGTCAACGTCTGCCCCGCGGCCGGTGTGGATGACACCAGGAAGTTGTGCGCGAACGCGGGAGAAGCGAGCCCGAACACGGATGCGCCGACCAGCGCCACCCCGATTCCGAGGGCGAGTGCCCGTCTCCGGACGCCGATTTGCATGCAATTCACGTTACGGCACGCCGAAGTCACAATTCGCACACGTGACTGTCAGTGTCCCCGTCGCGGGTTAGGCTCGAACCCACATAGTTTCGACTGGTCTGACCGTCCTAGAACAAGGGGAGAGCGACTGTGGCCCGCATCGGGGAAAGCGCCGATCTGCTCAAGTGTTCCTTCTGTGGCAAGAGCCAGAAGCAGGTTCAGCAACTGATTGCCGGACCGGGCGTCTACATCTGCGACGAGTGCGTCGAGCTGTGCAACGAGATCATCGAGGAGCGGCTCGCCGAGGCTGGCGAGGAATCGTCGAGTGAATTCGACCTGCCCAAGCCGAAAGAGATCTTCGCGTTCCTCGAGGAGTACGTCATCGGCCAGGAGGCAGCGAAGATCGCCCTCTCCGTCGCCGTCTACAACCACTACAAGCGCATCCGCGCCCGCAACACGCTCAGCTCGGCCGACATCATCGACGATGTCGAGATCGCAAAGTCCAACATCCTGCTCATCGGCCCGACCGGATGTGGAAAGACCTACCTCGCCCAGACACTCGCGAAACGCCTCAACGTGCCATTCGCGGTTGCGGATGCAACGGCCCTCACCGAGGCCGGCTACGTCGGTGAGGATGTCGAGAACATCCTGCTCAAGCTCATCCAGGCTGCAGACTACGACGTGAAGCGGGCCGAGACCGGCATCATCTACATCGACGAGATCGACAAGATCGCCCGCAAGGCCGAGAACCCGTCGATCACCCGCGACGTCTCCGGCGAGGGTGTGCAGCAGGCGCTGCTCAAGATCCTCGAGGGCACGGTGGCCTCGGTTCCGCCACAGGGTGGCCGCAAGCATCCGCACCAGGAGTTCATCCAGGTCGACACGACCAACGTGCTGTTCATCGTCGCCGGCGCCTTCGCCGGACTCGAAGAGATCATCTCCTCACGGGCGGGCAAGAAGGGCATCGGATTCGGCGCCCCGCTGCACAGCAAGAACGACGACGTGAACCTGTTCGGCGAGGTTCTGCCGGAAGACCTGCACAAGTTCGGACTCATTCCGGAGTTCATCGGCCGACTGCCCGTCGTCACGACGGTGACCCAGCTCGACCAGGTCGCGCTCATGGACATCCTCACGCAGCCCAAGAACGCGCTCGTACGCCAGTACCAGCGCATGTTCGAGATCGACGGCGTCGAGCTCGAGTTCGATCACGACGCCCTCGAGGCGATCGCCGACCTTGCCGTGCTTCGCAAGACCGGTGCGCGCGGCCTGCGCGCGATCATGGAAGAGGTCCTCGGGCCGATCATGTTCGATGTCCCGTCGAACGAGGACGTCGCGCGCGTGATCGTGACGAAGCAGTCGGTGCTCGAGAATGCCGCGCCCACGATCGTCCCGCGCAAGGCAGTCCGGCCGACAGAAAAGTCGGCGTAGCCACCACTCTCGAATTGGCCTGCGTAACCTGACGCTTCCGGCGGCGGCCATTCCCTAGGCTGGGTCCATCGTTCAGCCAATCGTTGCCGGGATCGTCGGCGCAGTCACCGGGTTCGCCAGCGCCTTCGTCCTCGTGCTCGCGGGCCTCCGCGCCGTCGGGGCGACACCCGAGGAGGCCGCATCCGGCCTGCTGACGCTGTGCATCGCACAGGCGATCATGGCCGTACTTCTCAGTCTCCGCTATCGGATTCCCCTGTCGTTCGCCTGGTCCACTCCAGGTGCGGCGCTGCTGATCGCGGCGAAGGCGACGACACACAACTTCGGGGCGGCCGCGGGCGCGTTCATCGTGTGTGGCGTTCTGATCGCCATCACCGGACTCTGGCCCGCACTCACGCGAGCCATCACTCGCATCCCGACACCGCTCGCGAGCGCCCTTCTCGCCGGCATCCTGTTCCCGATCTGCCTGGCGCCGGTGGAGGCCGCGGTGAAGCTGCCGCTGCTCGCGCTACCGATCGTCCTGGTGTGGCTGATCCTGTACGGGCTTGCGCCGCGGTGGGCGGTCCCCGGCGCCCTCGTGGTGACGATCATCGTCGTCGGGATCACGGCTGGGACCAACTGGCTCCACGGAAGCCTTGCTCTGCCCCAACTCTCGTTCGTAACCCCGAGCTTCCAGCCTCTCGTGATCGTGAGTCTCGGCATCCCGCTGTACCTCGTGACGATGGCGGGCCAGAACGTTCCCGGCTTCGCGGTGCTCAAGACGTTCGGCTACGACGACCCGCCCGCCCGCAGCATCCTGGTCGGGTCGGGCATCCTGAGCGCGGGAGGCGCGCTGTTCGGCGCGCACGTGATCAATCTCGCGGCCCTCAGCGCGGCGATCATGGCTGGCCCGGACTCACATCCGGACCGGTCGAAGCGTTGGATCGCGTCGCTGACCGGGGGACTGGTCTACGTGTTCCTCGGGCTCGCAGCCGGTCTTGCGGCTTCGCTCGTCCTCGTAACGCCGCCGCTGCTCATCACCACGGTCGCCGGGCTCGCCATGCTCGGGGCGTTCGTGGCTGCAGTGTCGGCGTCGCTCGAAGACCGGCGTCACCTGGTGGCGGCAGGGATCACGTTCCTGGTCGTGGCGTCGGGGGTCGTGATCGTCGGAATCGGCTCGCCGTTCTGGGGGCTGCTCGTGGGCGGGATCGTGATGCTGTGGCTGTCCTGGCACCGTCGTCGCCGGGAACGCAAACTGGCCGCCCCCGTCTTATCCGAACCCGCGCCGGAATGACCCGGATGCGGCGGCGGTTGCACACGGCGTGAGAATGCTGTCCGAGATCCCCCTGTCCGTGCTCGACCTCGCGTCGGTCTACGAGGGCATGACGCACGGCGAGGCCCTCGCCCAGACCATCGAGACGGCGAAAGTTGCGGATGAGCTCGGCTACGGGCGTTTCTGGGTCGCCGAACACCACGGGATGCCCGCTGTGGCGAGCTCCGCGCCGGCAGTCCTGATCGGCGCTATCGCCGACGCGACCACGCGCATCCGCGTCGGCTCCGGCGGCGTCATGCTGCCCAACCACTCGTCGATGGTGATCGCCGAACAATTCGGAACCCTCGTCGCGCTGCACGGCGACCGCATCGACCTGGGTCTCGGCCGGGCGCCCGGGACCGACCAGCTGACGGCCGCCATCCTGCGACGCAACATCGGCGCGGAGACCGTCGACGACTTCCCGAACCAGGTGATCGAGCTTCTGGCGTTCTTCGGCAGTAGCGATCCACTCGAGAACGGCCTCGGCGCCCAGCCCGCCGCGCATCCGGGACTCGGTGATTCGCCCGAGATGTGGCTGCTCGGTTCGAGCGGGTTCAGCGCGCAGCTGGCCGGGATGCTCGGCTTGCCTTTTGCTTTCGCACACCACTTCGCGGGTGGCGACAACACCGCCGCAGCCTTCCAGCTCTATCGTCAGAGCTTCGAGCCATCCAACGTGCTGGCCGAACCGCACTCGATGGTGGCGATCGCCACCCTGGTTGGGGACAGCCAGGAGGATGCCGATCGGCTGGCGCTCCCGAACGGACTGTACTTCAGCCGCCTGCGGTCGGGCGCTCGTCCGGGCCGCATCCCGACGCTCGCCGAAGCGGAGGCCCACGACTGGAGCCCGGCGGAACTCGCGTTCGTGCGTGACCGCAACCTGCAGCAGGCCGTCGGCGACTACGAGCGCGTGCGGCTTCGCATCGAAGCGCTCGCCGACATCACGGAGGCCGATGAGGTCATCGCGGTGCCTCAGGGGCCGGACCTCGAGACGAAGCTGCGGACACTGCGCGCCCTTCGACCAGCTCGGGGACCCGAGATCTAGTTCAGTCCGCGGCGGTTCAGCAGGGGCTGGATGTCTGCGTCGCGTCCGCGGAAGTCGCGGTAGGCCTCGAGCGGGTCCTTCGATCCGCCGACGCCCAGTAGCCGCTCTCGGAAGCGGTCGCCGTTGGCGCGCGTGAGGCCGCCGTTCTCTTTGAACCACTCGACCGTGTCCGCGTCCAGAACCTCACTCCAGATGTAGGAGTAGTACCCGGCGTCGTAGCCGCCCGAGAACGTGTGCGCGAAGTACGTGCTCGAGTAGCGCGGAGGCACGGCCGGGTTATCGAGTCCGAAGCTCGCGATCGCACCCGCCTCGAACTTCGCGACATCCGTCACGTCCGTGTCGGGCGAAATCCGGTGCCAGGCCTGGTCGAGTAGTGCGGCGGTGAGGTACTCGCTTGTCTTGAAGCCCTCGTTAAACGCGGACGATGCGTGCAGTTTGTCGACGAATTCCTGCGGCATCGGCTCGCCGGTTTCGTGGTGGACGGCGTAGTTCGCGAGCACCTCGGGCCACAGCATCCACATCTCGTTGACCTGGCTGGGGAACTCGACGAAGTCGCGGAACACGTTCGTGCCCGCAAACTTCGGGTAGGTCACCTGGGCGAACAGGCCGTGGAGAGCGTGGCCGAACTCGTGGAAGAGGGTGTTGACCTCGTCGTACGTCAGCAGCGTGGGCTCACCCGCGGCAGGCTTTGGCACGTTGTGATTGTTGACAACGGTCGTCGGGTATCCGAGCAGGGTGTTCTGGGAGATGAGCGGATTCATCCACGCGCCGCCGCGCTTCGAGTCGCGCGTGTACAGGTCGTAAAGGAAGAGACCCACCGGGGAGCCGTCCTCGTTGGTCACCTCGAACAGCCGAACATCGGGGTGGTAGCCGACCAGGTCGGTGCGCTCCGTGAAGGTGATCCCGTAGACCTTCGTGGCGGCGAAGAACACTCCGTCCTGGAGCACCCGCTCCGCTTCGAAGTACGGCCGCATCTCCGACGTGTCGACGTCGTACTTCGCCTTGCGCACCTTCTCGGTGTAGAGCGCCCAGTCCCAGCTCTGCAGCTCGAACTCTTTGCCTATACTCTGCTCATCGATGGTGGCCTGCAGGTCCTTCTGCTCGGCCTTGGCGTTGCGCGCCGCCGGAGCGGCGAGCTTGCGCAGCATTGTGTCGACCGCCTCGGGCGTCTTTGCCGTTTCGTCCGAGGTGACGACGGCGGCGTGGTTCGGGAAGCCGAGAAGCGCCGCCCGCTTCGCGCGCAGCTTGGTGATCTCGAGGACGAGCTCGCGGTTGTCGTTGTCGCCCCCGCGAATTCCGCGGCTGCGCGAAGCGTTCATGATCTTCTCGCGGAGCCCGCGGTTGGTCAGCGCGTCGAGGTAGGGATGACCGGTCGGCAGCACCAACGTGATGAGGTACTTGTCCGTGAGGCCCCGCTCCTTGGCCGCTTCCGCGGCGGCGGAGATTTCGCCGGCGCCGAGACCATCCAGCTCGGCCACATCGTCGACGACGACAGCCAGTTCGTTCGTGTCGGCGAGAAGGTTCTTCTCGAAGCGGGTGTTCAGCGTGGCGAGCTGCTGGTTGTAGTCCCGCAGGGTCTTCTTGTCGTCGTCGCTGAGACCCGCGCCAGCGACGGTGAACTCGTCGTAGTAACGCTCGATCAGGTATACCGACTCGGGGTCGAGGCCGAGCATCGAGCGACGCTGGTGGAGCGACGTGATGCGCTCATAGAGCTTCGGGTTCAGGCGAATCGCATCGGAGTGGGCGGCAAGCAGCGGCGCCATCTCCTCCTCCAACTCGTTGGTGAAGTCGTTGCTGTCAGCAGAGGACTTATTGAAGAACACGTAGGAGACACGCTCCAGGAGCTGGCCACCGCGCTCGAGCGGGATCATCGTGTTCTCGAACGTCGGAGGATCCGTCTCGTTCGCAATCGCACCGATTTCGGCGAGGTGATCCGCAAAGCCCTTGTCGAACGCGGGGCGGTAATCGCCCTCGGAGATGTCGGCGAACGGCGGGAGTCCGAAGGGGAGTTGGCTGGGCGCGAAGAACGGATTCGTCATAATTCGAGACTAGGGCGCGACGTCCGCCTTGGCATCTCTGCAAAGGTTTGCTTGCAAAGACAGCGTTGCAAAGAAACATTTGCAATGCTATCTTTGCACTATGTCAAACATCGACGAAGCCGCTCGCGCGGTACCGGATATAAAACCGGTGGCGCTGGTCGGCGGTGCTGCGGCGCTCAAAGACGATCGCGACCTCGACCTGGTCACGCTCAAGGCCCTCGCGCATCCGCTTCGCGTTCAGATCTTCGACACGCTGTCGGTCTACGGCAGCTTCACCGCCAGCGGACTCGCTGAGCGTCTCGGGGAGTCCAGCGGCGCCACCAGCTATCACCTTCGCCAGCTCGAGAAGCACGGACTCGTGCGCGAGGTCGACGGGAAGGGCACCAGCCGCGAACGGTGGTGGGAACGCACGCCGGGCTCCGTCAACATCGGTTCGCCCGAAGCCACGGCGACGCCAGCCGGCCGCTCCGCTGCAACGGCGATCTTCCGCCAGATGCGCTACAACGAGGAGCGAATGCTCGGCGATTTCGTCGAAAAAGGAACTGACGAGCTCACGCCCGAGTGGCATGCTGCTGCGGCGGTTTCCACATTCAACACGCGGCTCACGTCGGAACAGTTGGCTCAGTTCGTGCGGGAATCGATGGCTCTCACCGAGAAATATCTGATTCCGTTCAAGAACCAGACGGCCCCGGGTGCACGCCCGGTTCACGTCGTCATTAACGCCTTCCCCGTTATCGATGGAGACGAGATGGCCGATGAAAATCGAACCGGGAAACCCTGAAATACCACCCATTCGACCAGCCCGGAATTGTCGGTGGTCGACCGTAATTTTGAACCAAGAAAGAGGTGAGCACGATGACCGCACAAGCTCTGTCGCATCACGGGGGCCAGACGATCTCGCACCGTCCTACCGTCGACCTTCTGGTCGAGCGGGCAGCCAGAAACATGCTCGCGTGGTCGGAGCGCCGCGCACAGAAGAGCCAGCTCTCGCACGAGCGCATGGACCTTCTGCTGGGCAACGAGCGTGCCGCCGCCCCGGGCGGATCCTCGCTCGCTCGCTGAGCCCGCCGTCCACCACACATCGGAGAGGCCAACGCCCCCTGTGAAACGTCACTATCCTATCGACCCGGCTTCCTAGAGCCAGTGCTGGCAACAGCACACAATTTTCCTTCGGTGGATTGGATAGTGACGTTTCGCAGGGGGCGCTGACTTGTTGCCGGCTAGCGCATCCACAGTCGGCGAAGTTCCTCGCGTGCGCGTGCCTGCTCGACGTACGCGTCCCGCCGCCGCGCTGCCGAGTTCCGCGTGACCCGCGCGTTGGACCATCGCCGCAGTATCGCCCTCGCGCGGGAACCGAGTTCAGACCTGCTAAAGAGCGGGCCGCGTCGCGGGGTGGTGTCCATCGGGAGTGAGATCATGTCCCAACCCTGAGGTCGCCGACTATCGCTCGGCCCTTCGATTGACGAAATTCGTCAATCGATGGGCGCAGGCGAGCTCCGATTCCCGACAATTGACTCATGAGCGTGACCATCGATGTGACCGGGCTGAGCCGCGACGACTATCGCTTCGAACCCTCCGCGCTGGCCGAGCTGGGCTCGGCGCTTCACCTTCTGGCAGAACCAGCGCACCATCCGACTCGCGGCGGCTGGGTTGCGGCCGTGACGGCGGGCACCGACGCGGCCGTGCTCGATCGGATCGTTCAGCTCGACTACCTCTGGCGAACGTCGCGGTCGGATCTGTTTCTCCCGTCCGCTCCGAGTGCGAAGCTCGCCGACGAACTCGACGCCGTCGACCGGCTGTCCGACGAGGTATGGGTGAACGCTGCCCTCATCACGAGCAGCTGCGGAACCGTCCCCCTGCATCGCGATCTGGGGTCGCCGCTCGTGGACGAGCGCGCGCGGGCGCTCGCCAGGGAACGCGCTTCGGCGCGCGGGTCGAGGCAGAGTGCGTTCGTGGACTTCGTGCTCGAGCAGCCGGCGAAAGCCAGGACGGAGGTTCGGACCATCCTTGAGGACTGCGATCGCGAGTTCTTCTCGAGGGCGTGGCAGAAGATCCAGGTCGACCTGTCCGCGGATGCTCGACTCAAGCGCGACATGCTGGGTGCCTTCGGCCTGGAGCGCGCTCTCACCGCCGTCTCGCCATCCGTGTCGCTCAGCGAGAGGGGCGACCGGATCGTGGTCGACAAGCTGCAGGACAGCGGAACCTCGGCCGTGGGTTCCGGCGTGACGTTTCTGCCGAGCGTGTTCGGTCACCCTCACCTGATGGTTGTCCACGCGCCCGGCTGGAGTCCCGTGATCCAGTACCCCGCGGCCGCCGCGCCGCTGACCGATGTCGTGTCGCTCGACGAAGTGCAGTCACGCCTTCGCGCTCTCGATCATCCGACCCGGCTGCGGCTGGCGAGAAGCCTGATTCGAGGCCAGCGCACCACAGCCGATCTCGCGGAGACCTGGAATCTGAGCGCGCCCGAGGTGTCTCGGCATCTTGCCGCACTGAAGGAAGCAGGGATCGTCACGTCGGCTCGTAGCGGGCGGTACGTGCTCTACGAACTTGACCAGGATGCGGTCGCGCGTTTCGGCCTCGATCTGCTCGAAGCACTGCTCCGCTGAGCGGGTTTGAACGTCAGTGGTTGGTCGTAATTTGATAGGCGAAGTGAGGGGTTAGAAATGTCAGCAACAGTTCTTTCGCAGCAGTCCTACGGCACCATCACGCGGCCGTCCGTTGCCACGGATGTCGCCGAGAAAATCGCGCACAAACTGCTCCGGTGGGCGGAGCGGCACTCACGGGTGACGCAGCTCTCACACGAGGAGATGGCGCTGCTGCTGGCCAACGACCGCGCCGTCGCCGAGGTGCACGAGGGTCGCAACTGGTAGGCAATCGCTAGAGGTCGAGATCCTCAGCAGTGACGACTACCGAACCGTCATAGTCTTCGCGCACGACCGTCCCATCCTCGAGTTCGGCCGTCGGATGTCCTTCGAGCCAGGTGAGCGTCCAGCGCCACAAGCTCGTGTCCGTATTTTCGAGCTCCGCTTCGACGCCGCGGATCGCATCCTTCATCGCGTCCGAGAGTCGTGCGGGCGGCTCGTTGCCGACCGACCAGCGCGTGCCGAGCTGCATTACTTAACCGCCAGGTCGTAGGTGACCCACATGGTTCGCGTGGCGAGACGGTCGTAGAGCTTCTGGCCGACGAAGTTGTCGTTCGCCGTGATCCATCGCACCACCTCGGCTCCCCGTTCGTGCGCAATCTCCTCGAGGCGGCCGATCAGCGCGGTCCCGCCACCGGTACCGCGGGCGTTTGCCGCCGTGAAGAGGTCGTCGAGATAGATCCCGATCCCGTCGGCCAGCAGCCGCGCGAACTGGCGGTAATGGGCGATCGCAATGGGGGAGTCGTTCTCGTCCACCGCGACCAGTCCGAACGCTTCGTAGTTCGGATCCATCAGCCACGCCCACACTCGGTCGGCCTTCTCGTCGCTGAGCGGTGTCTTATAGAACTCGCCGTAACCGGCGTACAACTCCTGCCAGACGGTGCGATCCCGCTCCTCGAGGTCGCGGACTTTGATTGCGGTCATTCTGTTGCCTCCTCGGCGAGAACGATGTCGGTGACGGACACCTCGTCGGCTTCGATGAACGTCAGGTCATGGATGCGACCAACGGCCTTGAGGTCATCGATCGCGTGCCGAAGGAGCGCCGGTCCGGCCAGAGACAGCGAGACGACCTGGGTCTTCTGGGACGCCTTGGCATCCGTCTTGGCACGGCGAATACCGATCAGCGCCGCACTCACCAATGGCAGAAGCGCGGTCGTGCCTCCCGCTCCACCGGGCGCGGGCCATTCGGCCGTGTGCACGGAACCGTCGTGAGTCCAGTTCCACACCTCTTCGGTCGCGTACGGCAGGAACGGCGCCAGCAGCCGCAGCACGACGTCGATGGTCTCGCGGAGCGTGGCCACCGCGCTCAGCTGGCCCTCGACGGAACCGGCACCGTATGCGCGCTCCTTGACGACCTCGAGGTAGTCGTCGCAGAACATCCAGAAGAACTGCTCGGTGGTCTCGAGTGCTCGCGCGTGATCGAAGTTCTCGAAGGACTCCGTCGCGACGGTCACGACCCGATCGAGCTCGGCGAGAAGGGCGTCGTCGAGCGGTTCCGGCGTACCGACCCAGCCCTTGTCCACCGCTGGGGCGTCGAACGAGTAGACGAACTTCGCTGCGTTCAGCACCTTGATGGCCAGGCGGCGGCCGATCTTCATCTGCTTCGGGTTCTGCGGGTCGAACGCGGCGTCCGTTCCGAGGCGCGACGATGCCGCCCAGTAGCGCACCGCGTCTGAGCCGTGCTCGTCGAGGATGGCGGCCGGAGTGACGACGTTGCCCTTCGACTTCGACATCTTCTTGCGGTCGGGGTCGACGATGAACCCGCTGATTCCGGCGTTCGCCCACGGCACCACGCCGTGCTCGAGCTCGGATCGGAGCACGGTCGAGAACAACCAGGTGCGGATGATGTCCTGGGCCTGGCTGCGCATCGAGTACGGGAAGACCAGGTTCCAGAGTTCCGGGTCGCGTTCCCACCCGCCGGCGATCTGCGGGGAGAGCGACGAGGTCGCCCAGGTGTCCATGATGTCGAGCTCGCCGATGAATTTCGTGCCACGATCCGCTTCGGTGAATCCGGCGGGCACATCCGAGGAGGGGTCGACGGGAAGGTCGTCCTCCTTCGGCAGCAGCACGGCGCCGCGGTTGCCCTCGTCGTCGAGCGCGTACCAGACGGGGATCGGTACGCCGAAGTACCTCTGCCTCGAAATCAGCCAGTCGCCGGTTAGGCCGCCGACCCAGTTGTCATAGCGCACGCGCATGTGGCCCGGCGTGAAGTTGATCTCCTGGCCGGCCCGGACGAGTGTGTCGCGAAGTTCTTTGTCCCGCGCCCCGTTCTTGATGTACCACTGGCTGGTCGAGATGATCTCGAGCGGTCGATCGCCCTTCTCGTAGAACTTCACCTGGTGGACGATGGGTTTCGGGTCGCCAACCAGCTCGCCGTTCTCGCGCAGCAGCTCGACGATGCGAGCCTTCGCGCTGAATACCGTCTTGCCGGCCAGCTCCGCGTACGCGGCCTGCGCCGCATCCGTCACCAGCACATCCGGTGCCTCGGCGATCACGCGACCGTCGGGCCCGAGGATGGTGCGGTTCGGCAGGTCGAGTTCGCGCCACCACACGACGTCCGTAACGTCGCCGAAGGTACAGATCATGGCGATGCCGGATCCCTTGTCCTTCTGCGCGAGATGGTGAGCCACCACGGGAACCTCGACACCGAACAGCGGAGTGGTCACGGTGGTGCCGAACAGGGACCGGTAGCGTTCGTCATCCGGATGCGCCACAACCGCAACGCAGGCGGGCAGGAGCTCCGGCCGGGTCGTCTCGATCACGAGCGGGGTGCCGTCGGGCTGGTGGAAGGTGATCGCGTGGTACGCGGCCGGCTGCTCCTTGTCCTCGAGCTCGGCCTGCGCGACGGCGGTGCGGAACGTGACATCCCACAGGGTCGGCGCGTTGGCCTGGTAGGCCTCGCCGCGGGCAAGGTTGCGGAGGAATGCGCGCTGCGCGGCGGTCTGCGCTTCATCGCCGATGGTGCGGTAGCTCTGGTCCCAGTCCACGGAGAGTCCGAGCTTGCGCCAGACATCCTCGTACTGCTTCTCGTCTTCGACAGTGAGTGTCTCGCACAGCTCGATGAAGTTGCGTCGGGAGATGGGCAGCTGGTCGGCGGCCTTCGTCGACGAGCCCTCTCCCCCCTGCTGTGGCGGTGTGAACTCGGGGTCGTACGGAAGCGACGGGTCACAGCGCACGCCGTAGTAGTTCTGCACGCGACGCTCGGTGGGCAGGCCGTTGTCGTCCCAGCCCATCGGGTAGAACAGCGTCTTACCGCGCATGCGCTGGTAACGCGCGATCAGGTCCATGTGGGTGTAGCTGAACACGTGGCCGATGTGGAGACTGCCGGACGCCGTCGGCGGCGGGCTGTCGATGGAGAAGATGTTCTCGCGGGTGGCCTCTGCACGATCGAATCGGTAGGTTCCGCTGTCTTTCCAGATCCCGCCCCATTTGGCTTCGAGCCCTTCCAGCGCGGGACGATCGGGGATGGCAGAGCCCGGAATAGCAGACGTCATGGCGGTTACTCGATTCGATATGTGCGGCACCGAGTCAGATAGTGAGGTGCCTGAGTGTGGGGTTGTTCCCCAATTCTACGGGTTCGCTACGCGCGGGCGACAGCGTTGGCGCGAATCACGGAGCCCAGGAGAGCCGCACTCTTCTTGGGCGTCCGTTTCTGGGTCGCGAAGTCGACCGCGACAATCCCGAACCGCTGCGTGTAGCCCTCGGCCCACTCGAAGTTATCGAGCAGAGACCAGACGTAGTAGCCCTCGAGTGGAACGCCCGCCGCGATCGCGCGGCTGGCCTGCTGGAAGTGTTCACGCAGAAACGTCACGCGATACGGATCGTCAACGGTGTGTTTCGACGTCGGATCCGGCATTCCGTTCTCGGTGATGATCAGCGGGATGGCCGGATAATCTCGTTTGATTCGCGTCAGCAGGTCGTAAAGGCCCTGCGGGTAGATCTGCTGCCAGGTGGCGAGCGAGACCGGGTGGATAACGACCTGATAGCCGGTGAAGTCGACTCCGGCCACACCGTAGTACTGCACGGCCAGGTAGTCGCAGTGGCTCCGGATGATCGCGAGATCTCCAGGCAGGATGTTGCTCTCGAATGCCGTTGAGCCAAGGCCGATCTGTCCGGGAAGTCCGCCGACGGCGTCGGTGGGATATCGCCCGAGCAGGATCGGATCGAGGAACAGGCGGTTCTCCACTCCATCGGTGTAGGTCGTCGCCTGCTTCGCCTCGGCGCTGATGGCGTAGACGGGCATCAGGTTGAGAGCGATGCCAATCCGGCCCTTCGCACCGCTCGCTCGGAACTTCCTCACCGCGAGTCCGTGCGCGAGCAGTTGATGATGAACGGCGGCCCCTGCCTCGCTGCCGTTTTGAAGTCCGGGCGCGTGAACCCCGTAGGCGTATCCGTTGAACGCAGTGGTCTTCGGTTCGTTGATGGTGAACCAGTCCGCGCCGACGTCACTGAACTCGCGGAAGAGGATGTCGGCATAGTTGGCGAACGCGGTCGCGGTTGCGCGGTTCGCCCAGCCGCCGACGTCTTGCAACGGTTGCGGCAGATCCCAGTGGTAGAGCGTAATGGCGGGCTTGATGCCCCGCTTGAGGAGGCCCTCGATGAGCCCGCGGTAGAAGTCGAGGCCCTTCTGATTGACGGTCCCGGTTCCGAGCGGCACGATCCGTGGCCACGCGACGGAGAAGCGATACGACTTCAAGCCGAGATCCTGCATCAGGTCGAGATCCTGTTCCCACAGGCGGTAGTGATCGGCCGCGGGATCGCCGGTGCTGTGGTCGGCGATCGTGCCGGGTTGGGCGGCAAACGTGTCCCAGATCGAGACGCCGCGTCCGTCCGCCTGGGTCGAGCCCTCGACCTGGTATGCCGATGTCGCTGCTCCCCACGTGAACCCTTTCGGAAAGGGCATCGGACTACTCGGGGCAACCCAGGGCGTCGCGGAGGATGTCGGGCTTGTAAGCGGGGAGCATGCCGCGAGAGCCGCGACGCTTAGTCCGCTGAGCGCGCCGAACTGCAGTAGCTGGCGCCGGCTGACGTTCGAGGTATGGGCATCCACCTGGGTCTGGCCTCCTGCGTTCGACAACGAACCCGGCGTGGAGGAGCTGTGGGAGCGCTCTCACGCTGGTGGCACAAGTGTACCGAGCAGCACCGGAAGAGCGAGATATTGTTTCGCGTAACGGTGCACGAATCGCGCACCCGAAGGGTCCGGTGTTACGGCACCTGCTTGAGCGTGATCGCCAGGGTCTGCTTCGAACCGTTTCCGACGACCGTGATGGCGTAGCTGTTGGGCGTCGTGTTGCAGGACACCATGTACGGATAGTCGGAGAAGGCACCGAAATCGTGGTCAGAGCCGCTGGCAGGCAAGGTCCATCCCATTCCCGCGGCCTGGGCGTCGATCGTGTTGACGCCGAAGAACGCGGCGTATCCGTTGACGCTCTTCCAGGTGATGTGCAGCTGGGTCTGTCCGGAGGAGCACTTGATCGTGGTTGGGCTGATCGTGTACTGCGTGAGCAGGACGTTGCTCCCATTCGGCTTCTGTGGCGCGCTTCCGCCGCCGGTGTTGCCGCCGGGCGGTGGTGCCTCGGTCACCGTCACGGTGGGGACCGGAACCGGGGTCGAGTTCGTCGTACTCGCGTCTGTCGGCGGGATGGTGGTGTCGGATGCGGCTGGCGTGCGGTTGTTCTTTCCGAGCAGGAGGACCAGAAGAAGGATGACGGCGATGAGCAGCGCTCCGCCGATGATCCCGAGGACGAGGGGGAGCGGCGACTTCCTGGCGCCGTCGGGCGATGCGGGAGGCTGCGCGGGAGGCTGTGCATCGAAGCGCTGTGTGGGGGCGTCACTCATGCGCATCATCGTATTGGCGTTCGCGAGAGCGGAGTAAGAGTCATTACTACTCAGAAATGCGACTACTCAGAAATGCTGCCTCGCACTAAAGAAGAGGTACGTATTGTGCTAGTGCAAATAGAACAATAGAATCGGCACGTGCTCCTTCGCATTGATCCCGCGAGTGCGGTCCCGCTGTTCGAACAGCTGGCCGCCTCGGTGCGCTCCGATGCGAGCCGCGGTGCGCTGCGTGCGGGTGATCGTCTGCCGGCGGCGCGCGGTGTCGCGGAGTCGCTCGACGTCAATGTGCACACCGTGCTCCGCGCGTACCAGGCTCTCCGCGACGAGGGCCTGGTGGATCTGCGGCGCGGCCGCGGCGCCGTCGTGACCGACCTGGTGACCCACTACAGCGAACTCGGCGAGGCGATACCGCGTCTCGTCAGCACGGCGAAGGAACTCGGCCTCGGCGTATCCACGCTGACCGCAATGATTCGACAGGAGTACGGCTCATGACATCCGCGACGCACGGAATACGGGTCCAGTTGGTGACACTCGTGATCCCCCTCCTCATCGCTCTTGTTGCGCTCGTGGTGACCTTCGCCGTTGCGTCCACCGCGCCGGGTACCGTCATCGTGCACTGGGGTGCTGGCGGCCGCGCAAACGGATACGGCTCGCCCTTCACCTATCCCATCCTCATCGCCGTCATTTGCCTTCCGCTGGACGCGATCTTCGGCGCGATCGCGATCCTGTCGAGTCATCGCACGCCGCTCACGGTGATGACGAAGATCATCGGCCTCGTCGGACTCTTCATCACGGTCCTCCTCGCGGTCGGGCTGGGGGGATCACTCGTTTCCCAGACCGGGAACGCATCGCTGGACCCGGCGTCGATCGTCTGGCTGCCGATTGGCTTTGGGGTCGCTGCGGTGCTGACGGTTGGCGCATGGTTTCTGCTGCCGAAGGCGAGCAAAGTCTCTCGGGACAAGGGCACCCCGGTCGCGCCGGTGGCACTGACGATCGACGAGCGCGCATCATGGATTCACTCGGCCACGGCGCCGGCCAGCCTGATGTGGGGTGTTGTCGGCTTCCTGGTGCTGATCACCGCGATCGTTTTCTTTACCGTGTCGCAGCGAAACGGTGCGCTGTGGCCGGTCTCGTTCATCCCCACGCTGATCCTGCTGGTCGTGCTATCGAACTTCGCCTGGACGATTCGGGTGGATGCCCGTGGGGTGCGCATGCGAAGCAGTATCGGCATACCCACGATCACCGTTCCTCTCAGCACCATTGAGTCGGCAAGCGTGATCGACGTTCAGGCCATCGCGCAGTACGGCGGCTTTGGGATGCGCTGGGGACTGAACCACCGATTCGGTGTCATTCTGCGCTCGGGCGAGGCGCTCGAGATTCAGCGGCGGGGTGGTCGCTCGGTCGTGGTCACTGTCGACGACGCGACGTCGGCCGCCGCGCTGATCAACGGGCTGGTCGACCGCGCATCCACCGTCGCGCGCCTGTGAGCGATTTCTCGCCAACACCGTAAACTGGATCCAAGGCAGTGAACCGGCCATCACCGGTGAGCCGTCGGAAGAACGGCCGCGAGGCCCAGTAGAACCGACCGGGTAAGCCCGATACAGCGAAAAGAGTGGCCAGCCCGGCTGGCAAGCGAGGTGGTACCGCGGCATCCGTCGTCCTCGTGCAGACATCCATTGCACGAGTTGAAAGAGACCGATGGCCTACCCCAAGAAATCTTCGAGCGGCACGAACCAGGTTCCTGCGTCCCCGAAATTTCCGGACATCGAGCAAGGCATCCTCGCGTTCTGGAAGGCCGACGGCACCTTTCAGGCGTCGATCGACCATCGAGATGGCAACGACGAGTGGGTCTTCTATGACGGGCCCCCGTTCGCCAACGGCCTCCCGCACTACGGCCATTTGTTGACCGGCTACGCCAAGGACCTGTTCCCGCGCTTTCAGACCATGCGCGGCAAACAGGTGCATCGACGGTTCGGTTGGGACACCCACGGACTTCCCGCCGAGCTCGAGGCGATGCGCCAGTTGGGGATCACCGAGAAGCACGAGATCGAAGACATGGGAATCGATGTCTTCAACGCGAAGGCGCGCGAGTCGGTGCTTGAGTACACGAAGGAGTGGCAGGAGTACGTCACCCGCATGGCGCGCTGGGTCGACTTCGAGAACGACTACAAGACGCTCGACATCACCTTCATGGAGTCGGTGCTTTGGGCGTTTAAACAGTTGCACGAGAAGGGCCTCGCGTACGAGGGCTTCCGCGTGCTGCCCTACTGCTGGCACGACGAGACGCCGCTGTCGAACCACGAGTTGCGGATGGATGACGACGTCTACAAGATGCGCCAGGACCAGTCGGTCACGGTGACATTCCCACTCGTCGGCGAGAAGGCCGAGTCGCTGGGCCTCACCGGCGTTGAGGCGCTCGCCTGGACGACGACGCCGTGGACCCTCCCGACGAACCTCGCGCTGGCGGTCGGACCGGGCATCGAGTACTCGATCGTGCCGAGCGCCGACGGAGTGCACCAGTACCTTCTGGCGGCGGACACGGTCGGCGGCTTCGCCAGGGAGTTCGGGTACGACTCGGCGGACGAGGCGAAGGCGGCGGTTTCGCGCACGGTGACGGGCAGCCAGCTCGCCGGGGTCCGCTACGACCGCCTCTGGGACTTCTACGCCGACACTGAGAAGTGGGGCACCCAGAACGCCTGGCAGATCCTCGTCGCCGACTATGTGGCCACCGGCGAGGGCACCGGCATCGTGCACCAGGCGCCCGCCTACGGTGAGGATGACCAGGCCGTATGTGCCGCCGCCGGCATCCCTGTGATCATCTCCGTGGACGACGGCGCAAGGTTCCTTCCGCTGATCGAGGACGTGGCCGGGCTGCAGGTCTTCGAGGCGAACAAGCCGCTCACCCAGAAACTGCGCGCCGAGGGTCGACTGCTGCGCGTCGCCAGCTACGAGCACAGTTACCCGCACTGCTGGCGCTGCCGAAACCCGCTCATCTACAAGGCGGTTTCCAGCTGGTTCGTGCGCGTGCCCGAGTTCCGGGACCGCATGGTGGAGCTGAACCAGGAGATCAGCTGGGTTCCCGCGAACGTCAAGGACGGCCAGTTCGGCAAGTGGGTCGCGAACGCTCGCGAGTGGTCGGTCTCGCGCAACCGGTACTGGGGTTCGCCCATCCCGGTATGGAAGAGCGACGACCCGAACTTCCCGCGCGTCGACGTCTACGGTTCGCTGTCCGAACTGGAGGCCGACTTCGGCGTTCTGCCGCGCAACTCGGCGGGGGAACCCGACCTGCACCGGCCGTTCATCGACGAGTTGACTCGGCCGAACCCGGATGACCCTTCGGGCAAGGCAACAATGCGTCGCATCGAGGACGTCTTCGACGTGTGGTTCGACTCCGGCTCGATGCCGTTCGCGCAGGTGCATTATCCGTTCGAGAACCAGGACTGGTTCGACACGCACAACCCGGCCGACTTCATCGTCGAGTACATCGGGCAGACCCGCGGCTGGTTCTATCTCATGCACGTGCTGTCCACGGCGTTGTTCGATCGTCCAGCGTTCTCCAGCGTGATCAGCCACGGCATCGTGCTCGGGAGCGACGGCCAGAAGATGTCCAAGTCGCTGCGCAACTACCCCGACGTCTCGCAGGTCTTCGACCGGGACGGCGCGGATGCGATGCGCTGGTTCCTGATGTCCTCGTCCGTCATCCGAGGCGGGAACCTGGTCGTCAGCGAGGAGGGCATCCGCGAGGCTGTTCGCCAGTTCCTGCTGCCGCTCTGGAGCACGTACTACTTCTTCACGCTCTATGCGAACGCGGCGAGCGCTGACGGCTACGAGGGGCGCTGGCGCACGGACTCACGCAACGTCCTCGACCAGTACCTGCTGGCAAAGACGGGCGCGCTGATCTCCGACGTCACGGCGGACCTCGAAGCACTGGACGCACCGCTCGCCGCAGCAAAGCTTCGCGACTTCGCCGAGGTGCTCACCAACTGGTATGTCCGTCGATCGCGCGACCGGTTCTGGTCCGGGGACGACATGGATGCGTTCGACACCCTCTACACGGTCCTCGAGACCGTCGCTCGTGTATCCGCGCCGCTCATCCCGCTGGTCGGCGAGGAGATCTGGCAGGGCCTCACCGGCGGCCGCAGCGTTCACCTCGAGGACTGGCCCCTGGCCGAACTGTTCCCGAGTAACGAATCGCTGGTCGCCGCGATGGATCTGGTGCGGGATGTCGCATCCGCGGGACTCGCTCTGCGCAAGGCGCGAAACCTGCGCGTCCGCCTCCCGCTCGCGCGGCTCACTGTGGTGACCGCCGACCCGAGCGCGCTCGCCGACTTCGGCGAAATCCTCGGCGAAGAGCTCAACGTGAAGGATGTCGACCTCGTCGCCTTCGACGAGGGAAGTCTCGACGCGTACGGGATCACCCGGCAACTGACCGTCAACGCCCGCGCCGCGGGGCCACGCATCGGCAAGCAGGTGCAGGCGACCATCCTGGCTGCCAAGGCCGGCGACTGGTCGCAGCAGGGCGACACGGTTCTCGTGGGCGGCCTGGAACTGGTCGAGGGCGAGTACGAGCTCGAGCTTCGCGCCAGCGACGAGTCCATCGCGATCGCGTTCCTGCCGGGTGGCGGCTTCGTGCTGCTCGACACCGTGACGACTCCCGAGCTGGAGGCGGAGGGGCTTGCTCGCGACGTCATCCGGGCCATCCAGGACACGCGCAAGGCGGCTGGGCTGCAGGTGAGCGACCGAATCACGCTTGCCATCCGAGGCAGCGAGGAGTCGGATGTCGCCGCACTGACATCGTTCGGTGAGACGATTGCTGGCGAAACCCTCGCACGGTCACTCACCGTCGAGCTGTCCGCGGATCCAGCGACGGATGCCGCGCTGGGCGGGGCGGCGGGCTCGCAACGATCAACGATCGAGGCCGGCCAGAATTCAAACCGGGGTGTGCTCGTAATCGACGTGTGGAAGTCTGAACAAATAGATGTCTAAGAACGAAGACGGCGACGACCGCGAACCAGGCGATTACGATGACGCGCTTTACGAGCGCGAGGCCCGCGAGGTCTACGAGGAGTTACTCGCGCGGGTGGGCGAGAGCGCACCGCAGCCAAGGCTCGATGCGACCCGTCGTGCGGCCGAGCTGCTCGGTGACCCGCAGCGGTCGTACCCGGTCGTCCACATCACCGGGACAAACGGCAAGACGTCGACGAGCCGGATGATCGAGAGCATCCTGCGTGCCCACGGGCTGCGCACCGGGATGCTCACGAGTCCCCACCTCGAGCGGGTCAATGAGCGCATCGTGATCGACGGCCAGCCGATCAGTAATGCCGCGTTCGTCTCCAACTGGCAGGACATCCGGCCGTTCCTGGACATCACGGATGCCGAGCTCGAACTGTCCGACAAGCCACCGCTCAGCTTTTTCGAGGCGCTGACCCTGCTGGCGTTCGCTGCGTTCGCCGACGCGCCCGTCGATGTCGTCGTGCTCGAGGTTGGCATGGGCGGCGAGTGGGACTCCACCAACGTCGCCGACGGCCAGGTCGCCGTCTTCACGCCGGTCGCGCTCGATCACATGGCGCGACTCGGCAACACGGTGGCGGAGATCGCGCGCACCAAATCGGGCATCATCAAGCCGGCGGCAGCGGTCGTCTCGGCGGCCCAGCAACCGGAGGCACTCGCCGAGCTGAAGCGCGCCGCCGAGCTTACGGAATCGACGCTGGCTGTGGCCGGCATTGAGTTCGAGCTGGTCAGCGACACGGTCGCGGTGGGCGGACAGGTCATCACGGTGAAGGGCCTTGCCGGCACCTACCCCGATCTCTTCCTTCCCCTGTTCGGCGACTATCAGGCGGCGAACGCCGCGCTGGCGATCGCCGCGGTGGAGTCGTTCATCGGCGGCGGATCGCTCGCCCTGAATCAGGACGTCCTCGCCGAGGGGCTCGCGACCGTGACGTCGCCGGGTCGCCTGCAGGTGGTGGGCAATGAACCGACCGTCGTGGTGGATGCCGCCCACAATCCGCACGGAGCGGCAGCGCTCGCGGAGGCGCTCGGCGAGTACTTCACGTTCGACTCGGTGACGGCCGTCCTCGGAATTCTCGGTGACAAGGATGCTGCCGGCATCCTGAACGCGCTGAAGGGCGTCGTCGACGAGGTCATCATCACCCAGTCGACGTCGGATCGCGCTATTCCCGCCGCCGAGCTCGCCGCGATCGCATCCTCGATTCTCGGCGCACCGCGCGTACGCGTGGAGCCGTCCCTGACCGCGGCGCTCGAGCTCGCGCGAGCGCACGCAGAAAAGACCGAGAACGGCGCCGTGCTGGTCACGGGTTCGATCACGCTCGTCGGCGACGCGATCGTTTACGCCCGCGAGCAGGGCTGGAAGCCGTGACGGACGCACCCGCGCCCCGACTGCGCAAACCCCGGCGGCAGCGATCACTAACCGAGAGCCTCCTCACGATCGTGCTGGGCCTTGAGGCAGTACTCGTCTTCTTCGTCTCCCTGACCGTCTACGGGCTGCACGCACTGCCAGCGCTCGAGGCGTTCATCGGGGGAGCCGTGCTGGTCATCCTGCTCGCCCTGACCGCCCGCATCGTGCGCTATCCCTGGGGCGTCGGGGTCGGATGGGTGCTGCAGGCCGCTCTGCTCGCGACCGGGATCGTGCTCCCGGCCCTCTACATTGCGGCGGCGATCTTCGTCGCCATCTGGATTTTCTGTTTCGTGCGCGCCCGGCAGATCGATCGCGCCAATTCCTCTCGCCCGACCCCACCAGAAGGACAAACCTCATGACCGTTGAAGAAACTCTCGTTCTCGTCAAGCCCGATGGCGTTGCTCGCAACCTCACCGGCGAGATCCTGCGCCGAATCGAGGCGAAGGGGTACCAGCTGGTCGACATCAAGCTCGTCGAGGCGAGTCGCGAGTTGCTCGCGGCGCACTACGAAGAGCACCAGGGCAAGCCGTTCTACGAGCCGCTCGTCGAGTTCATGGAGAGTGGCCCGATCGTGGCGATCCGCATCGCCGGCAGTCGCGTCATCGAGGGATTCCGGTCCCTGGCCGGGACTACTGATCCAACCACGGCGGCACCGGGCACCATCCGCGGCGACCTTGGGCGCGACTGGGGACTCAAGGTGCAGCAGAACCTCGTGCACGGCAGCGACTCAGTGGAATCCGCCGCTCGCGAGCTCGCGCTCTGGTTCGACTAGCCCTTCGCCTGGGCGTTCACGAAAGCCGTGAACGCTGCGGCATCGGTGACGGATCCCGTGTATGGGACGCCGTTGACAAAGACGCTCGGGGTCCCCTGGAATTGCGCGGGGGACTTCGCGACATGTACGAACGTTCCGTCGTTCGCTTCGTCGGTGGTCGCGGTCACCCACTGCTTGTAGGTCTCCGAGGTCACGCACTTCGTGATCGACGGGCTGGAGGCGCTCGCCACGTTCAACACTTTGAGGAGCTGGGCGTTCGTCAGCCCCGTGGACCCCTCCTTGGGTTGGTATTCGTAGAGTGCCGCCGTGACGCCCAGAAACTCGTCCGGATCGAAGTTCGCCACGCACGCCGCGGCGTTGGCTGCGCGCGACGAGTATCGGGTGCCCTGTGAGCTGCGATCGAGAATCGACACCGGATGGATCTCCAACGTCGCTTTGCCGCTGGCAACGAGGTCGGCGGTGTTGTTGAGGTTCGTCTCCTCGAACTCGAGGCAGATCGGGCACTGGTAGTCGATGAATTCGACGATGTTCGCCGTACCGGCGTGGGCAGAGGCGTCGGTGGGCACGGGATGTCCGAGCTTCACCGCGGGCGTGCGAACGGTGACGATGTTGCCGTCCTTGCCCGTGAGCAGTGCGCCGTAGCTCGCCATGTTCTTCGGCGTCGGCGCGCCCGGCGAGCCTGCCGTCGCGGCTTTCGGGTGCTGGCTGAGCATCACCACCGCGACGACGACGGCCGCCACGACGAGAATCGCGACGATGATCACCAGCTGGAGCACGAGTCGGCGGCTGCCGGGCGGCGTCGGCTGCGGGCCGCCGCGAACTTCCTCGCCCGCGACCTCGCTCACAGCGAGTTGAAGAGGTCGAGCCGCGCCTGGTAGATCCCGAGGATCGCCAGGTAACAGACCAGCGTGATGAGCGGAAGCCACGTGTATGCGCTCGCCCAGAACCGTGTGGCTCGAGCATTCACCCGGAGGTGGCCCTCCTTAAGGTTGCGAATGGTCGTGAGCCAGAAGGTGGGGATCGTCACCGTCCAGACGAGCGCGCACCACAGGCAGAGCGTCCCGATGAAGTAGACGCTCGAAATGATGAGGAACGTGATAAAGGCGAACGCGAGAAAAACGCCGGCATTGAAGGCGATCCACCACCAGCGCGAGAAGCGGACTCCCGCGAGGACCGCAATGCCCACCATCAGGACGACGGCGAATCCGCCCAGCCCCAGCAGCGGGTTGGGGAAGCCGAGGAGGGATCCCTGCCAGGAGCCCAGATTCTTGCCGCACTCCACGAGAAGGCTGACGTTGCAGTTCAGCGACGCGCCGGGGGAGAGGATGACCGTCACCTTGTCCACGCTGAGGTTCCAGGCGGCGGTCAGCCCGGCGAGTCCCGCGATAACGAGAACGACCCCGAAGATCTTCGGGCGATCCACTGCAGCGATCTGGGGGACTATCCCCGCCCGCTCACTGGCCCGGCATCCTGCGATCGCGAAAAGAAGCACGAAAACCGCCGCTGCCAGGAGCAGAACGCCGACCCAGGAGAAACCCCCGATCACGACTGCAAGCTGGAACAAAGTGCCAAGGGACGCCACGACGATCGCCCCGACCGACAGGCGGTGCGTGTACGTTGCGCCTGCCGTTACCCCGATAAACCAGGCGACGAAAAGCGAAAAGAAGACGACGCTCGCGCCGGCCGATGGCAGGCCGAGGAACTGGTCGATGCCGGTCAGCTTCCTGGTCTGACCACCATCGATCGCGGCGTACTGGATGATCGCGGCGACGAGAGCCACTACGACTCCGACGACCGCCGGAAGCGCTGACAGAAGGGCGGACGATGATCGCTGGGGCGTTGCCTGATCGGTCACCCTCGGATTATTGCATGGCGCAAATCCCGGCAACTGGGAATGCGTGCGATAATTTGAACAGGTCATGTACGAGCCGCGCTCGGGATGACGCCAAAGAAGGCTTACTGGGCGATCCCCCTACGGGAAAACCAGGCCATCGGGCAGAACGACTTGTTCGCACCTGCTTCGATGATGGATAGCAAGTTCCATGAACGCAACACGTGCAGACGTGAAGGATTAGCAGCGCATCCGCGCTGGTTGGCAGAAAAGTCAGTGTGACTGGATAGCCAAACGGCGGGAGAGCGCTCGAGAGAGTACCCGGTGGGTGGCGCGGCCGCCCATACGGCCAAGGAGTACACCAGCGATGGTGAATGAAGACGTAAGTGCAACAGATTCAACCAAGGCCCCGAAAAAGCGCGGAAAGCTCTTCGGCAGGGGCGCCGACAAGGCGCCAGCGCCAGAGGTAGCCCCAGCGCCGGTCGCCGAGTCCGCTCCGGCCCCTGAGTCCGCTCCGGCCCCTGAGCCTGGCGACGGGCCCGCGAAGACCTCGCGCAGGCGCGCAACCGCCGCAAAGTCGGCCGCGGATCACGTGAACGCCTCGCCTGCCGAGCCGAGCCTCGTGCCGGGTGCCGAGTCCGAGCCCGCTGCGCCCAAGAAGCGTCGCGCACCGGCGAAGAAAGCTGTCGACGCGCCGGAGACCGCGTCAGCGGATGCGGCCGCCGCGCCGGCCAGGCCGACGACCTCACTCCTGTTCCAGGCACCGGATATCGCGCCCCTGCCGCCGCTGCCACGCCAGGCGCAGAGCAACCGCAACGGCCAGAACAACGGCAGCGACCAGGGCGAGTCCGCCCAGGGCGTGCGTCGTCGTTCGCGTCGGCGTCCCGGCGAAGAGCCGCGCGACGGCGACAACGATCCGAACGTCACAGTCAAGGTTCGGCAGCCGCGCAAAGCACCGGAGCCGATCACCGAGCCGCAGCGCGTTAAGGGTTCAACCCGTCTCGAAGCCAAGAAGCAGCGCCGTCGCGACGGGCGCGACGCCGGCCGTCGCCGTCCGGTCATCACCGAGGCCGAGTTCCTTGCGCGTCGTGAGAGTGTCGACCGGGTCATGGTGGTTCGCAGCGCGAACAGCCGCATCCAGATCGGCGTCCTCGAGGACGGCGTTCTTGTCGAGCACTACGTCGCGAAGGCCGCCGAGGCGAGCCTGATCGGAAACGTCTATCTGGGTCGCGTGCAGAACGTCCTGCCCAGCATGGAGGCCGCATTCGTCGACATCGGTCGCGGACGCAACGCCGTTCTCTACTCGGGAGAGGTCGACTGGGATGCCGCCGCTGCTGAGAGCGAGGGCGGCAAGAACCAGCCGCGCCGCATCGAGCTAGCGCTGAAGCCTGGCGATCGCGTGCTCGTTCAGGTCACCAAAGACCCGGTCGGACACAAGGGTGCGCGCCTCACTAGCCAGGTCAGCCTGCCCGGCCGCTACCTCGTCTACGTGCCCAACGGTTCGATGAACGGAATCAGCCGCAAGCTGCCCGACACCGAGCGGGCTCGGCTCAAGACCATCCTGAAGCAGGTGCTTCCGGAAAACGTCGGCGTAATCGTCCGCACTGCCGCCGAGGGCGCAACCGAGGAGCAGCTGACGCTCGACGTCAACCGGCTCACCAGCCAGTGGGCCGAGATCAGTCGTCTCGTCGAAACCCAGCAGGCTCCCGTTCTGCTGCACTCCGAGCCCGACCTGCTGGTGAAGATCATCCGGGATGTCTTCAACGAGGACTTCCAGAAGCTGGTCATCTCTGGCGAGGACGCCCAGGCGACCATCGAGACCTACCTCCGATCCGTAGCGCCCGATCTGCTCGATCGCGTACAGACCTACGACGAGCCCGGCGACGCGTTCGACACCTACCGCGTCAGCGAGCAGATCGAGAAGGCACTCGATCGCAAGGTGTGGCTGCCATCCGGTGGTTCGCTGGTCATCGACCGCACCGAGGCGATGACGGTTGTCGACGTCAACACGGGCAAGTTCGTCGGTTCGGGCGGAAACCTCGAGGAGACGGTCACCAAGAACAACCTCGAAGCCGCGGAAGAGATTGTTCGCCAGCTCCGGCTGCGCGACATCGGCGGAATCATCGTCGTCGACTTCATCGACATGGTCCTCGAGTCCAACCGCGACCTGGTGCTGCGACGTCTCGTCGAATGCCTGTCGCGAGATCGCACCAAGCACCAGGTCGCCGAGGTCACCTCGCTGGGTCTCGTGCAGATGACGCGAAAGAAGCTGGGCCTAGGCCTGCTGGAATCGTTCAGCGAGCCGTGCGAGCACTGCGCGGGCCGCGGGATCATCGTGCACCACGACCCCGTCACCCGTCATCGCCAGAGCGCTCAGCCGCCCGTCGAGGGGAGCAGTCGCCGCGGTCGCGGGGGCAAGGGACCGTCGTCCGGTGGGTCGGCATCCACCGCCCCGCGGAACGGCGCTGCCGCACCAACCAACGGGACCCACGCGATTACTGAGGACGTGCGCAAGGCGCTCGCGCAGGTTGCAGCAAGCACGGTTCACTCCGAACATGCCGACCACGAGGAGCATGCCCCGAGTGCCGACTCCCACGTCGAGGTCACGGCCGAGCCGGTCGAGACGTCCGTTCTGGATATCCCGGTGAAGCGTGCGCCGCGTTCGTCGCGGCGTGCGAGCAACGCGGATGACCTGCTCGGCGAGGTGCTCGACGCCCTGCCGGAGCCGAAGCAGCCCGGCCAGGGTCGCTCGCGCGTCTCACGCCGTGCAACGAGCACGGGCTCCGGGATCATCACGTCGGGACCGACCGAGTAGTCCGAGTTGTGCGCGGGCTGGAATTACAGCCCGCGCCTCTCTCGCTGCGTGACCCGCAGGCCGCTGTTGCGCAGCCGCTCGACCATTTCGCGTACGCCCACGGGCTGAGCGCCGAGCGCAACTAGTTCGTTCCATTTGCGTTCGGGTACGTCGTAGTGATCGTGGTCGAACGCCCGGCGCGGTATGCCCGCAGCCTCAGCGAACGAGTGCAGCTCATCCAGCGATGTATCGCTCACGATGTGCGCCCACAGCATGTCGTGGGCCGGCCATATCGGCTGGTCGATGAGCACGGTCATGCTCTAATCCTGCCGCGTGAGCTGTATTTCCGCCCGAATATTCAGGTGAGGCAGGCGTACCGGCCGCGAGTATGGCTTGGGGTAGTGGTTTCACCTGAATTTTCATCGAGGGAGGGCAGGCGCGGAGGGCTGGCGCGAGTTTGCTCAAACCGCCGCGCACCACGTACTATTGACCCTTGGTGTGTGCTGGGCTGAGCCCGCTAACAACGCCAACAGCTTCTCAAGACATTCGTCTTCACTAACAAAGGGTTACTCGTGGTTTACGCAATCGTGCGCGCCGGTGGTCGGCAGGAAAAGGTCGAGGTCGGCACCGTTGTCGTTCTCGACCGCATCAAGGCCGATAAGGACGGCAACATCGAACTCGTTCCGGTGCTGCACGTGGACGGCACGACCATTACGCACGACGCCAAGAAGCTCGCGAACATCAAGGTCGTCGCCGAGGTTCTCGGTGAGGAGCGCGGTCCGAAGATCGTGATCCAGAAGTTCAAGAACAAGACCGGGTACAAGAAGCGCCAGGGCCACCGCCAGGAGCTCACCCGCGTCAAGATCACCAGCATCAGGTAAGGGTCGAGACACTCATGGCACACAAAAAGGGCGCAAGCTCCACCCGCAACGGTCGCGACTCGAACGCGCAGTACCTCGGCGTCAAGCGCTTCGGCGGCCAGGTCGTCAAGTCGGGCGAGATCATCCTCCGCCAGCGCGGCACCCACTTCCACCCCGGCGTGAACGTCGGCCGTGGTGGCGACGACACCCTGTTCGCTCTGGCTGCCGGTGCAGTCGAGTTCGGACAGAAGGGCGGCCGCAAGGTCGTTAACATCGTGGTGCCGGAGTAGCACTCCCCGCACACATCAGTTTTACGACAGGGGCGAGCTTCGGCTCGCCCTCGTCAGTTAACAAGACGTCAACTAACCAGAACTCATTCAGTCGGAAGGGAGCAGGCTCATGGCGACATTTGTCGACCAGGTGACGCTTCACCTTCGCGCCGGCAACGGCGGCAACGGATGCGTGTCAGTGCGTCGCGAGAAGTTCAAGCCACTCGCGGGACCGGACGGCGGCAACGGTGGCAACGGCGGCGACATCGTGCTCGTGGCCGACCCGCAGGTCACCACGCTTCTCGGATACCATCGGGCGCCGCATCGCCGATCCGACAACGGGGGCCCGGGAATGGGCGACCACCGCGCGGGTTTCCACGGCGAGACGCTCGAACTCGCGGTCCCGGT
Source organism: Galbitalea sp. (assembly GCA_036491035.1). Lineage (GTDB taxonomy): Bacteria > Actinomycetota > Actinomycetes > Actinomycetales > Microbacteriaceae > Galbitalea. The sequence continues at coordinate 29,662 of DASXCU010000097.1, forward strand.
CGGCACCGTCGTGCACGACCAGCAGGGGGAGACCCTGATCGATCTCGATGCCCCCGGTATGCGCTTCGTCGCGGCTCCCGGCGGCCAGGGCGGCCTCGGCAATGCCTCGCTCGCGACGACCAAGCGCAAGGCCCCCGGATTTGCGCTGCTCGGCACCGAGGGCTGGGAAGGCGACATCCGCCTCGAGCTGAAGACGGTCGCCGACGTCGCATTCGTCGGGTATCCCTCCGCGGGCAAGTCGAGCCTCATCGCCGCGCTCTCCGCGGCACGCCCCAAGATCGCCGACTATCCGTTTACGACCCTGCACCCGAACCTCGGCGTCGTCGAGTCCGGCGACGTGCGCTTCACGGTGGCTGACGTTCCAGGGCTCATCGAGGGCGCGAGTGAGGGCAAGGGACTTGGTCTCGAGTTCCTGCGCCACGTGGAGCGCTGCTCGGCCCTGCTCCACGTGCTCGACTGCGCGACCCTCGAACCCGGCCGCGATCCGATCAGCGACCTGGACATCATTCTCGGCGAGCTCGCCGCGTATCCGGTGCCGGAGGGGCAACTTCCCCTCCTCGAACGCCCCCAGCTCATTGCGCTCAACAAGATCGATGTGCCAGAGGGCCACGAACTCGCCGATTTCGTTCGGCCCGAGCTCGAGGCCCGCGGTTACCGCGTGTTCGAGATCTCGGCCGTCTCCCGTGCAGGACTCCGTGAGCTGACGTTCGCGCTCGCCGAACTGGTCGAAGCCGATCGCACAGCGAAAGCGCTCGTGCCGGTCGCACCACGCATCGTCCTGCGCCCGCGTGCGGTCAACCAGGTCGACTTCACCGTGAACGTCGAGGGCGGCAGCTACGGCGACATTTACCGTGTGCTCGGTGAGAAGCCGCAGCGCTGGGTGCAGCAGACCGACTTCAACAACGAGGAGGCCGTCGGATTCCTGGCGGACCGGCTCGCGAAGCTCGGCATCGAGACCGAACTTTTCAAGAAGGGCGCGGTGCCGGGGTCGACCGTGATCATCGGCCCAGGCGATGGCGTCGAGTTCGACTGGGAGCCCACGCTGTCGTCGGCAGCCGAACTCATCGGAGCACCGCGCGGCACAGACCCGCGCCTCCTCAACGACCCGCGCCCGACCCGCGTGACCCGCCGCCAAAACTACCTCGATCGCATGGATGCCAAGACCGCCGCGCGCGCGGAACTCGCGGCCGAGCGCAACGCCGGCATTTGGACGGACGATGAAGGATTCGAGGTAGCGCAGGCCGACGAGCAGGGCGACGACGGTGAGTGACATCCGCAGCCGTGCGGATGTGCCGCGCGCATCCCGAATCGTGGTCAAGGTCGGCTCGTCGTCGATCAGCGGAGCCAACGCCGGACAGATCGCGCCGCTCGTGGATGCTCTCGCCGGGGCGCACGCGCGCGGCGCAGAAGTCGTCCTGGTCTCCTCCGGCGCAATCGCGACCGGGATGCCGTTTCTCAAACTGGATTCCCGGCCCACGGATCTCGCCACCCAGCAGGCCGCCGCGGCTGTCGGACAGAACCTGCTCATCTACCGCTACCAGGAGAGCCTTCGGCGCTACGAAATCGTGGCGGGCCAGGTTCTCCTGACGGCCGGAGACATGGAGAACTCGGCGCACCGAAGCAACGCGCAGCGCGCCATGGAGCGTCTCCTCGGCCTGCGCATCCTTCCGATCGTCAACGAGAACGACACGGTCGCGACCCAGGAGATTCGATTCGGCGACAACGACCGTCTGGCAGCCCTTGTGGCGGAACTGATCGATGCCGATCTTCTGCTCCTGCTCTCAGACGTCGACGCCCTCTACACGAAGCCGCCGCACGAGCCGGGGGCGGAGCGGATCATCGACGTGGTCTTCGGAGATGAACTGCAGCAGGTCGAATTCGGAGACATCGGCGCGGCTGGCGTCGGCAGCGGGGGAGCGGGCACGAAGGTCGCTGCGGCACGCCACGCGGCTGCCGCGGGGACGCCGGTGCTGCTCACGGACACCGGGAGCGCGAAGGATGCGCTGGCCGGCGCCGAGCTCGGCACCTGGTTCGCGGCTGCACCGAAATCGGTGCCATCTCCCTAAACTTGGCCCATGCCTCCGACAACCCTGGCCAGTCCCACGCTCATCGAGATGCTCGAGGCGAGCAGGGCGGCATCGCGACTGCTCGCCAGGGCGACCACCAACCAGAAGAACCGCGCTCTGCACGCCATCGGCGCCGCCATCCTGCGGGGTGCAGATCGAGTGCTTCCGGCGAACGAGCTCGACCTCGCGAACGCGCGTGATAACGGCATGAGCGAGGGGATGCAGGATCGCCTGCGTCTCGATTACCGCCGCCTCGAAGCACTCGAGGAGGCCGTGCGGCACATTGCCACACTTCCCGACCCGATCGGGCAGACCGTGCGCGGAAGCCAGCTCCCCAACGGGTTGACGGTCACGCAGGTGCGTGTGCCGTTCGGCGTTGTCGGCGCCATCTACGAGGCGCGACCGAACGTCACGATCGATATCGCCGCGCTCGCGCTCAAGAGTGGCAACGCGGTGGTACTCCGCGGCGGCTCGGCCGCCGAGAACACCAACCGCGTCCTGGTCGAGCTCATCCAGAGCGCGCTCATGGAGGAGGGACTGCCCTCGGACGCGGTGCAGACGATCGACGAATTCGGCAGGGACGGCGCCCGCGACCTGATGCAGGCGCGCGGGTTCGTTGATGTGCTCATTCCGCGGGGGAGTGCCGAGCTGATCAACACCGTTGTCACCGAGTCACGGGTGCCCGTTATCGAGACCGGCGCCGGCGTCGTGCACGTGTACCTCGACGAGTCGGCGGATGAGGCGACAGCTATCGAGATCGTGCACAACTCGAAGGTGCAGCGCCCGAGCGTGTGTAACGCGCTGGAGACGCTGCTCGTGCACGAGGCGGCGGCCGAGCGCCTGCTGCCGCCCGTGATCGCGCGCCTGCGGGAGTCGGGCGTCACCGTTCACGGAGACGAGCGCACCCGCGCGATCGTCGCGGATGTCGTGCCAGCCGTCGACGAAGACTGGTCCACCGAATACATGTCGCTCGATCTCGCTGTGCGGGTCGTCGCGGACCTCGACGAGGCGATGGAACACATCCATCGCTACTCGACGCATCACACCGAATCGATCCTGACCAACGACCTCGCTCGCGCCGAGCGGTTCCTGGCAGAGGTCGACTCCGCGGTCGTCATGGTGAACGCGTCGACCCGATTCACTGATGGCGGCGAGTTCGGATTCGGGGCCGAGGTCGGTATCTCGACCCAGAAACTCCACGCGCGCGGACCCATGGGCCTGCCCGAGCTCACCAGCACCAAGTGGGTTGTGCGCGGTTCCGGTCAGGTGCGCGGCTAGACTTTTAAAATCCCCGAACGGAGAAACGCATGCACCATCTGATCGTGATCGCGGAGACGCACGTTCCGACCATTCTGCCGCCCATCGGCTTCGCGCTGATCGCCGCCGGGATTTTTCTTCTTTTCGGCGTCGTCACGTGGACATACCGGGATGTCGCCAACCGTCACGCTCACAAGGCCGCGACGCAGTACCACTCCGACAACGAGCACGGTCAAGCGGGCCCCCACCACTAGTCCATGACCGACACTGGCGTCGGCGCCGGAGGCAGCGCGAATCTCGATTCGCCCGAGGACTCTCAGAACCGCCGACGACGCATCGGTGTGATGGGTGGCACGTTCGACCCCATCCACAACGGCCACCTCGTGGCCGCGAGCGAGGTGCAGCAACACTTCGACCTCGATGAGGTGCTCTTCGTGCCCACCGGTCAGCCGTGGATGAAGCCAGCGGTCACCGAAGGCGAGCACCGCTACCTGATGACTGTCATCGCCACGGCGGCGAACCCGAGGTTCACCGTCAGCCGCGTCGACGTCGACCGTCACGGCCCTACCTACACGATCGACACGCTCCGCGACCTGCGCGCTTTGCATCCGGACGCCGACCTTTTCTTCATCTCCGGGGCGGACGCAATCGCCCAGATCCTGGACTGGAAGAACGCTGACGAACTCTGGTCGCTGGCCCATTTCGTGGCCGTTTCACGGCCGGGGCACGAGCTGGTTATTAGCGCATTACCAGCCCAGGAGGTAAGCTCGCTTGAAGTTCCCGCGTTGGCAATATCGTCGACTGATTGCCGGAGCCGCGTAAGCCGGGGCTTTCCGGTCTGGTATTTGGTCCCCGATGGTGTAGTTCAGTACATCTCAAAACACCATCTCTACCGGAGTATCGCATGACCACATTCCAAGACCCGCCGCCGCATTCGCGCCGCGCGGTTCGGCAGAGTGAGCGCGGCGAAGGCTCGGCACCCACGCCTGACCAGGCCGTGCCCTATGCCTTCGATCCCGCTGCAGCAGACCCATCGCAGCCACCGGCCGCGACTCCGCCGCACACCGGTCGTCGCGCTCAGCAACCGCCGGCTCAGGACTCGGATGCGGCCCCCGGTTTCGAACCACTGACCTACTCGACGCAGGGTCGCGTATCGCCGCCCACGGGTGACCATTCCCAGCAGCCCCTCGCGTCGGCTCCGCCGCCCGGCGGCCCGGACCAGGCCGGCTATCGAGTCCGCGACTTCAGCCCGGAGGGTGGACGCCGCTCGGCAGCGCCGCGCGATCCCGCGCCCGGCAGCCCGCTGTCCTCTCCCGCATCGTTCCCGGCCCCGGCACGCGCCGTCGATCTGGACTACCAGACCCAGGGCGTACCACCGGCCCCGTCCCACTCCGCAGCAAACATCCCCGTCGAGGAGACGCTCAACCACACGCTCTCACGGCGCGAGCTGCGGGAGATGCGCGCCGCGGCCGAACAGCAGGCGCCGCCGCTGCAGATGCCGCCCGCCCACTTGCCGGAGCCGATCGACACGCTTCTGAACTCGGGGCCGATCGAGATTCCGACGCTCGCGCCGCCGCCCGGGCAGTCCCAGGCGCTCGCCGAAGCGATGGCCGAGTTCGACATGCTCACGCGCTCCCGCCGGGAGGCCGAGGCGCGCGCACGCGATGCGCAGGTCGCGAGTCTGGCGACGCCGATCGTGTTGCAGCAGCCCGTCGCGGAGCCGCCCGCCGCCGAACAGCCCGCCATTGAACAATCAGCCGTTGAAGAGGCCGCTGTCCAGCCGCAGCCGTCTGTCCCCGCGCCGCCGGTGCAGGAGACCAACGCACCACAGCCCTCGGCGCCCGCGCCGACGTCTGCTCCGGCTTCGCAGCTCGTGTTCCCGCCGGTCGATTCCGCGCCCGAGGTCATCATCCCCGCGTCCGCCCCTGTGCCGGGGGTGCACGAGCCGATCATGCACGAGCCGGTCATGCAGGAGCCGATTCCCGAGCCATCCGCTCCGGACGCGCCGATGCTGGTCAGCCCTGTATTTCTCGAGCCCGATATGCCGCAGTCCGCGCCAGCCGACCAACAGCCGAGTCCGGCGGAGCCGAACGAACACGGTGGTCGCTCACCGCGCGCGTCGAACCACTGGCGCGTGCAGGCGGCCATCGAGGACGACGAGCTTCCCTACGAGAACACGCTGAGCCGCACGGTTGGTTCCAATACGTCGGCGATCACGACGAGTGCGCTCGTTCTTCCGTCCGTGCCGCAGCCCGACAGCATGCTCGGCTCGCTCAGCGCGACCGGGGAGATCCTGGTGACGGGTTCCATCAACCTGCCCCGCAGCCTCGGCTCGACCGGCGCTCACCCGGACCGCGTGGACAACTCGGACTACGAGGAAGACCCGTTCGACAGCCAGGTCGCCGCTCCCGACTCCGCGCCGGTACGTGCCATCCGTGCGATCAGCAGCAACACGTCCACGCGTGGCGTCATCGAGACGAAGAAGCCGCAGGGCAACCGCCTGCTGACCGGTGTCATCATCACGGCGTCAGTGCTGTGTGTCGGCCTTCTTGGCCTCCTCATTTTCGCGTTCGCCACCGGCAAGCTGTAGTGCGAATCATCCCGAATTCACCAAGGAACCAGTGACTGCATCCACACGCGCCCTCGAGCAGGTCAAGATTGCTGCCGCGGCAGCCGATTCGAAGTCCGGCGAAGACCTCGTCGCCCTCGACGTCTCGGGCCCGCTGCCCCTGACCGACGTCTTCCTCCTCGTCACCGGTCGCAACGAACGCAACGTGATTGCGATCGCGGGCGAGGTCGAAGACAAGATGATCGAGGCTGGCTTCAAACCCCTGCGTCGCGAAGGTCGCCAGGAGGGCCGCTGGGTGCTTATCGACTTCGGCGACCTCGTCGTGCACGTCTTCCATGAGGAGGACCGCATGTACTACTCGCTCGAGCGGCTCTGGAAGGACTGCCCCGCGATCCCGATCGAGCTTCCGGTAGTGAACTCGGCGGAATAGCGCCGTGGCCTGGCCCGTGCTCGCCGGGGACCGGATGATCCTCCGCCCGCCAATCGCAGCCGACGCCGGACCGCTCCTCGCGATCCTCAGTGAGCCCGAGGTCTCGCGATGGTGGGTCGGCTACACCGCTGAACGGATTCGCGAGGAGATTCTCGATTCCGGTTCCGCACTCGTGATGGAGATCGACGGATCCTGCGCCGGGGCGATTTTCCTCTATCCGAACGACGACCCCGAGTACCTGCACGTCGTGATCCACCTCTTCCTCGGAGCGGACTGGTACGGACACCGCTACGGTGCCGAGGCGCTATCGATCGTGATCGCGCACCTGGCGACGCTCGGCCACCGCCGCTTCACCCTCGATCCGAACCTGCACAACGCGCCCGCGATCCGCAGCTACGAACGGCTGGGCTTCCGCCCTGTCGGCGTACTGCGGGAGTACCAGCTTCGACCCGATGGCTCGCACGAGGACGGACTGCTTCTGGATCTCGTGCTCAGCGACTTCCCGGACGGCGTGGACTGGCGACGGGGCTAGCTCGCGGCGAGCATCGCGACCTGCGAGGAGAGCTGCTCGGCCACGAGCTCGAAGGGTTCCATCGACTGCTCGGCCCTGCTGAGCACCACCGCCCCCTCGGTCCCCGCGATCAGGATGGCGGCGAACCGGGCCGCATCCCGGTCGGTAAGGCCGCCCTCGACCAGCAGGTCGGCGAGACGCTCGCGCCAGGCGCGAAAGACGGTCGCCGCGTGATCGAGCAGGTCGGAGGAGTCGGTCGCAATCGTGACCGCAAGCACGGAACACCCGGCCTTGAACTCCGAGCGGACGAGCACCTCTCGCCAGAGTCCGACGAAGTGGGCGGTAACGTTCTCCGCCGACTGCCCCCGCGATCGCTCGATGAGTGCGATCGCGTTGCTTCCGGCGAGATCGATGGCGGATGCGACGAGCTGGTCCTTGCCGTCGGGAAAGTGGTGGTAGATCGAGCCGCGTGGAGCGCCCGTCAACTGCAGCACCTCGGAGAACGAGGTCTCCTGGAGGCCGCGCTCGGCCAGAAGACGAGCGGCGCCAACGACCATTCGGTGTCGTGTTTCGCTGGCCATTTCGATCCTCGTGTTCTCAACGGATTTGTATGATTGCCATCATAGCTTGACTATGATGATCGTCATAGATCAGACTCTGACCACCAGGACTTCCAAAGGAGACTCCCCATGCCCATGATCGACGTCTACGCCACCGCCGGCACGTTCAACGACAAGCACAAACTCGCCATCGACCTCGCGACCACGGTCATGACCATCGAGGCCGTTCCCAACATTCCGATGTTCCGTCAGAACACCGCGGGCTTCGTTCACGACCTCCCGGAGGGTGACCTCTCCAACGTCGACGGTGACAGCAACTACGTTCGCGTGCAAGTGCTCACCAACGTCGGGGCGCTTGACCGCGATAAGCAACTGGCCGTCGTCGAGCAGCTCACCGCCCTCATCGCCTCCGCCTCGGATGACCCGACCATCGTCGACCGCACGTGGGTGCTGCTCACCGAGGCCGTCGCCGGCGGTTGGGGCCTCAAGGGACACGCCAACACGAACGACGAGCTCGTCGCGGCAGCCCGCGCCCAGATCGCGGAGCTCCAGGCCGGTAAGTAACGAGTCGGTGGTCTAACCGATCCACGGGCAACCCGAGTAGTCGGGGAGAACGCCCTGGAGTGTGGCGATCGCGCGGTGCGAGTCGTTCGGGTCCGTCTTGCCGATGCGAGGTTTTCCGCTCGCCAGGCATGCGGCAACTGAGGTTTGGCCAACCGAACCCGCGTGGAGTTCGAGTTGCCAGGCGCCATCTATTCCCTGGTATTCCGTCACGAAGCAGCGTTCGTCGGAACCGTCCACCACGGCGGAGCTCGGTGTGGCATCCGGTGGCGTAATGCCGCTGAGCGATCGATCCATCGGGTGCCCGAGGGCACCCATGCACCCCTCATACCTGCTGAACGCCGCGATGACTTCGTCCCGAGTCACTACGCCGTCCGCCAGGGCGGCCCTCTGGGCTGCCGATGCGGCAAGCTTCGGGATCTTCGCCCAGGAGATCCACACGGTGAAGCGAGTCGACTTCGCCGCACGAATCGTCACCAAATGGCTTCCGCCGCCACTTACGTGAACTGAGGCGGTCTCGCCCGATCCGGATCCACACGAGGGATCTTCGGCGAACCGCTTCGAATCGAGCAGAAGAACATATTTTCCGCTGTCGAGGCAGCCGAATCCCTCAATCAGTTCGGTTGTGCCGCTCGGAGCAGGTCCGAGTTCGATCTGTTGCCTCCCGGATCCCGTTCGAACGAAGGGTTTGCCGAGCAGGGTCCCTCCCTGGGTTCCGATCTCGAGTGTGGCGTCGGAGGCGGCCTGGGATTGCGCGTCCGCCACGGTCGGGTCGACCTTGCTCGCCGCCGCGATACCCCGGCCGGTCAGGGCGCCCGCAATCGCGAAGGCGACTACGGTGCCCACGACGAGCTTTGCGGGCGGCCGGCGCCGCACGTAGGGCCCGAGGTCGGCGGTAGCGACCAAAGCGCGCCGAAATTCGGTTGCCCGCTCATCGGGTTGGAGATCACTGCTCATTCGTTGCTTCTTTCGCCTGTGGTTGAGTGAGTGTCTGAGCCAACCGCGCCTTTGCTCGGAAGAGTCGGGACTTGACCGTGCCGCGCGGGATCCCGAGAACCGTTGCCGCGTCCGTCTCCGACAGGTCCTCCAGCACGCACAAGGTCAGGATGCGCCGGTCGATGAGGGGCAGCCGGTTCAGTGCCTCGTGTGCCTCGGTGTCGAACTGGTCGAATGTCCGGTCGTCGTCCTGCGTGGCGGCGGGTAACCGTTCGAGCAACGCGCGGTAGCGCCTCGAACTCCGTGCCAGGTTGCGGGCCGAGTTCGTGGCCGTGACGAGCAGCCACGGCAGCATCGATCCGTCGACGAAGCGCACCACATCCGCTCGCCGCCAGGCCTCCAGGAACGTGATCGAAAGTATGTCGTCGGCGTCGGCAGTGTTGGCCGTCAGCCGGTACCTGTGCCGAAACACGCGGTGCCGATGCCGGTCGAAGATACGGCCGAACGCCTCGCCGTCTCCCCGGTGGGCTGCGGCCCAGTCCTCTTCGTCGGAATCCGGCATCACACTACATAGTGTCCGCTGCGGGCGGTTTGGTTCCATCCGGCGCGATAGAGGCACGCGCGCGCACTCGCGGCTAACGGTCGCGGACGGCGCCATTCGACGGAACGACTACGAACGTGTCCGGGATCCCGAAGGCGTGCTCGGAGAATGCCCCGTCGATCGCGACCTGGATGCGACTGACATCGCCGCGATCGACGAGTGCGATCGCCGACCCGCCGAAGCCGCCGCCGGTCATTCGTGCGCCGATTGCGCCATTCTCGAGCGCTGTTTCGACGGCCAGGTCGAGCTCCGGAACGGAAATTTCGAAGTCGTCCCGCATCGAGCGGTGCGACGCATCCAGCAGTCTGCCGATCGATCGCGGCCCGGTCGACTCGAGCGCCGCCACGGTATCGAGCACGCGCTCGTCTTCCGTTATGACATGGCGGACGCGGCGGAAGGTCACGTCGTCCAGAAACTCGCGCGCACGCGGCAGGTCGTCGACGGAGAGATCCCGCAGCGCTGCGACGCCCATCAGCCGGGCGCCCAGTTCGCAGGATGCGCGCCGCTCGGCGTATCCGCCGGTCGCGTGCTCGTGCTTCACGCCGGTATCGATGATGAGAACGGCCAGGTCCGCCGCGTCGAGACCGAGCGGAATGATGCGGTAGTCGAGGCTGCGGCAGTCGAGGAACACGGCGCTGTCCTTCTCACTGAGCAGAGAGGCGGACTGGTCCATGATGCCGGTCGGTGCGCCTACGACCTGGTTCTCCGTGAGCTGGGCGACGCGCGCGAGGGTCTGTCGATCGAGTCCGAGCTGCCAGAGGTCGTTCAGCGCGAGGGCCACCGCACTTTCGAGGGCGTGGGATGACGAGAGGCCCGCACCGACCGGAATGTCCGAGACGATGAAAATATCGAGGCCCGGCACCGCGGCGAGGTCCGCGCCGAACTGCGACAGAGCCCATGCGACACCGAGTGGATAGGCCGACCATCCGGCCAGCTGCGACGGCGCGATTTCGGCCAGGGGGAGCTCGACCAGTTCATCCGCGAACGAGCTCGCAACCCGTGCGACGTTCGCGTCCCGCGTGCCTACCGCTACCACCGTTCGACGGTCGATGGCGAATGGCAGTACGAAGCCGTCGTTGTAGTCGGTGTGTTCGCCGATCAGGTTCACGCGCCCCGGCGCCGACCAGATGCCATTCGGCTCGTACCCGTAGATCTCCCGGAAGCCATCGGTGGCCTCATCTCGCATGTCGCTCATTTTGCGTCGGCCTTCGCGATGGCATCCCGAATCGCCGCGGCCGCCATCTCTGGCACCACATCACCGATCCACGCGCCCATCGCGGATTCCGAGCCAGCGAGGTACTTCAGTTTGTCCTTCGAGCGACGGGGCGAGGTCAGCTGGAGCATCAGCCGCACCGAGTCGCGTCCCACATCCGTCGGCGCCTGGTGCCAGGCGGCGATGTACGGCGTCGGCGTTTTGTAGAGGGCGTCGATCCCGCGCAGCAGCCGGAGATAGAGCGTCGCGAGTTCGTCGCGCTCCTCCTCGCTGGTGGCGGCGAAGTCGGGCACGTGTCGGAGCGGAAGCATGTGCACCTCGATCGGCCAGCGTGCCGCATACGGAACGAACGCGATCCAGTGCTCGCCGCGGATCAGCACGCGGTCGGATTTGCTTTCCAGTTCGAGGATGCTCTCGAACAGGTCGCCGTCGAAGCGGTCAATCGAGTCCAGCAGTCGCTGTGTGCGGGGCGTGATGTACGGGTACGAGTAGATCTGGCCGTGTGGATGATGCAGCGTCACGCCGATCGCTTCGCCCCTGTTCTCAAACGGGAAGACCTCGCGCACGCCGGGAAGGGCAGAGAGCGCTGCGGTGCGGTCCGCCCACGCTTCGATGACGGTGCGCGCTCGCGATTCGGTCAAGCTTCCGAATGACCCGAAACTCTCCGGGCTGAAGCATACGACCTCGCAGCGGCCGATCGCCGGAAGAGAGCGACCGATTCCGATGCCGGCGAGCTCCTCGTGCGTATAGCCGTCCGTCATTTCCGGACCGAACGAGGGGGAGCGGTTCTCGAACACGACGACGTCGTAGTTGTCGGGGATTTCGGACGGGTTGGCGGGTGTGGCGGGCGCGAGCGGGTCCTGATCGCGCGGCGGAAGGAACACGCGATTCTGGCGCGCTTCGGCGATCGAGATCCACTCACCGGTGAGCGGATCCTGGCGCATTGTCGGCGTGTGCGGACGCGGATCGAGCTGTCGAACGTCGGCCGTGCGTTCGGGTCCCAGGGTTGTGTCCGCGTCGTCGAAGTAGATCAGTTCACGGCCATCCGCCATGCGGTGTTCCTGTTTTCTGACGCTGGGCATGGATCTCCTACACAACTTCCTAAATCGAAAGAAACATTGCCGTAATTGACAAGAAAACGCAAGTAATCAACAATAAACCCATGGTTGCTGAGTCGGCTCTGCCCGCGGCCGTGCGCCGCGAGCGCATCGTCGCGATCGTCGAGGAGCAGGGCTTTGCCCGCGTCACCGACCTCAGTGACCGGTTCGGAATCTCCGAAGTGACGACGCGTGCCGACCTGGACGCGCTCGCGAAGGCGTTCGTTGTGCAGCGGATTCACGGGGGCGCGATCGCAACCTCACATCCGGTCACCCTCGAGCAGCCGTTCGAACAGACGTCGCTGACCGCGTCCGAGCAGAAGCGGAGCATCGGCGTGGCGGCGGCCGCGCTCGTCCAGTCGGGCCAGGCGATCGTGCTCGATGTCGGAACCACAACGGCGGCGATCGCGACCGCACTCATCGCCCGCACGGAACTCCACGACGTGGTCGTGATCACGAACGCACTCAACATCGCAATCGCACTCGAGTCGGCCATTCCGCGCTTCACCGTCATCGTGACGGGCGGCACGCTTCGCCCGCTCCAGCACTCGCTCGTCGACCCGCTCGCCGGCGCCGTCATCGAGCACATCCACGCCGACATCGCCTTCGTCGGATGCAGCGGCGTCGACGTCAGGGCGGGAGTCACGAACATCAACCTTCCCGAGGCCGACGTCAAGCGCCGGATGCTCGCTGCCGCGGCTCGAAGCATCGTCGTCGCGGACGGGAGCAAGCTCGGGATCGCCCACCACAGCCGGGTCGCGCCGGTTGCAGACATCGATGGCCTTATCACGAGTTCGGACGCCGATCCACGGCTCGTCGAGGCGCTGGAGCGAGCCGGGATGCCGGTCACACTCGCCCCATAGCAAGCCCCAGCCTTTCGCCAAGCTGGGGTCCCTAGTCTTGACGGCGAGAACTGAAGGAGACGCATGTCCTGGCTAGTCACGGGTGGTGCCGGTTACATCGGTGCCCACGTCGTTCGTGCACTGCAGAAGGCCGGGCTCGAGCCGGTCGTCTTCGACGACCTCTCCTCCGGATTCGAGAACTTCGTTCCGGATGCGGTCCCGTTCATTCGCGCGAGCATCCTCGACGGTCAGAGCATCCTGACGGCGATCGACCGTTACAACGTGAGCGGGGTCATCCACGTCGCGGGTTTCAAATACGCCGGCGTCTCGGTGAAGCGTCCGCTGCACACCTATGAGCAGAATGTGACCGGCACGTCGACACTGCTCGCTGCCATGGCTGATCGTGGCGTCGACAAAATCGTCTTCTCGTCGAGCGCGGCCGTGTACGGAACGCCAGATGTCGACCTCGTCACCGAGGAGACGCCCCGCGCGCCGGAGTCACCGTACGGCGAGTCGAAGCTGATCGGGGAGTGGCTCCTGCGGGACCAGGGAATTGCGGCCGGCCTGAATTCCACGTCCCTGCGCTACTTCAACGTGGTCGGGTCGGGCGATCCGGCGATCTACGACGCGAGCCCGCACAACCTGTTTCCCCTGGTCTTCGACGCGCTCGTGGACGGCCGGACTCCCCGGATCAATGGCGATGACTATCCCACTCCCGACGGAACGAACGTGCGCGACTACCTGCACGTCAGCGATCTGGCGATCTCTCACGTCTCCGCGGCCCGTCGCCTGGCGGCGGGTGACGCCCTGGAACCGGCCTATAACCTGGGTAGCGGCGATGGTGTGTCTGTGGCGCAGATCATGTCGACGATCGCCGAGGTGACCGGAATCGCGTTCACTCCACTGATCGGACCGAGACGTCCGGGGGACCCCGCCCGCATCGTCGCGAGCGGTGACCTGGCTTCCCGGGACCTGGACTGGCGGATGCGGCACACGCTTGCGGAGATGGTCTCGAGCGCCTGGCAGGCCCGCCTGCAGGCCGCGGCCGCCTAGGGCCGCGAGTCGTTCCCCGTTTGTGTAGTAATCTGTCCTAGTTGTCTTTCTGGGCAATCCGGGGTCCATGGCGCAGCCCGGTAGCGCACCTGCATGGCATGCAGGGGGTCAGGGGTTCGAATCCCCTTGGATCCACAAATGGAGAAGAGTCCCGCCAGAGCGGGACTCTTCTCCATTTGTATACGGAGGGTCGAAAGCGCCCCTCATGGCAGAGGGGGCGCCATCATGACCTGGCTAAGGAGACCTCGTCCGTCACTGCCCAGGCGCATGCTCGGAATCACCCTTCTCGCCCTCTTCTTCGCGGTCATCGCCGCCGTTCTCGTCTTCACCGGCGGTCGCCGCAACTTCATTGGCGCCAACTGCGAGCTTCCCGCGACCACGCAAATGCTTCTTGCCCTGCACGCCCTGAGCCCTACTCATTCGGTGACGGTGACATCCAACACCGATGTTCCGTTCCAGCAGCACACGTTCTTCCTCACGCAGTCGGGGACGACGGTGTACGTGTTCGACGAGTCCGCTGGTAAGGGAATCTGCGAGTTTCCGGCCGGTTCCTAGTTCGCGGCACTCCGACCCGGCCGAAGCAGTGAGTACTCGGTCGGCGCTCCGGGACCGATCGTGATTTCGCCCGTGGGTTCAAAACCGAGGCGCCCGTAGAAGTCGAGGTTCTGCGCAGTTGTCTCAAGATACGCCGGTAGCCATTGTGCGTCGACGAGCGCGAGATGCTCCCGAACGAGCGCGCTGCCGACCCCCGTGCCTTGCGCAGCTGGATCCACTCCGAGCAACTGCAGATACCAGTGCCGCTGCGGTGGCCGAGCCGCTGCGGCGGCCCGTCCCGCGCGCGTCATCCGCGGAATGCTTTCCCCGAGTGCCAGGCCTGCACGCAGCGCAAACGGCACACTCCGCCAGTTGACCGGTTGAGGACGCGGTGGCTGCCAGATGGCGGCACCGATGACCGTCCCGGCCTCCTCGGCGACGTACGTAGCCCCGCGAGGCACCCCTTCGAACCGAGCAATAAGGCTGTTCATTCTGGTGAGAAGCGTCGCTCGCCGTCGTGGTTCCGGCGTCACCCATGTTGTGACGGGATCATCCGCGAACGCGCGAGCGAACATGCTCCCGATCGGGGCCGCATCGGCGACGGTCGCCAGCCGCACCTGCACGTTCATGTCCAGAGCCTACGTCCCGGCATTCTGGTGACAGTCATGTCGGCATCGTCGAAGCGAGTCAGGGCCTCCGCCGTGTAAACCTGTAGGTATGGCCTCGATCACGACGACGGATGCTGTTCGGCTGGATTACACCGAGACGGGTCCGGTTACGGGCCGGCCGATCGTGCTGCTGGCGGGTTTCCGCGCTGCGGCAGCGACCTGGCTGTTCCAGGTCGATGAGCTTGCTGATGCCGGTTACCGGGTGATCGCTGTCGATATCCGCGGTCACGGCACCGCGGATCATCCCGACTTCGGCCACAGTATGCAGCGCCGCGGCGCCGACGTGAGCGACGTTCTCGAAGCGCTCGATCTGCACGACGTCGTGCTGGTCGGCCAGTCGATGGGCGGCAACACCGTCTGGGCCTATCTCGACGAGTTCGGGGCGAAGCGGGTCTCCGGTGTCGTGATCATCGACCAGACGCCGAAGATGCTGAACACGACCGACTGGCCGCACGGTTTCTACGGCTACGACGAAAGCAATGTCGAGACATATTTCACGGAAGGGATTCCGAAAACCGGGCGCGGGACGCCGCTCTGGCGCCGCGGTGGGCGACTCCGTCGACTGCTGACGGCGGTTCGATCGGCGCCGGCGGAGCCGAGGCAACTGTCCATTGGTGAACTCGAGCTACTGTCGGATCACGTTCACCGGGATTGGCGTGCCGTGATCGCGAAGACGACCGTGCCGGTGCTGTTCCTTGCGGGGGAGTTCAGCGAGGTCTGGCCCAGCTCGCACGCGGCCGCATCCGCGGCACTGACGACCTCCGGGAGTTCTGCTGTGATTCGCAAGGCCGGTCACGCAACGAACATCGAGCAGCCAGCCGAATTCAATCGCCGACTGCGTGAGTTCATCGCCACGCTGAGGTGAGCGGAACGACGCTTTCGCGGTGGTATCTCAGCGCCCGATCGAAGGCCGCGCTTGCGCGCTCGACGTCGCCGCTGACGAGGAGTCCAACCTGGATGCCGTAAAACGTGTCGATGATGAGTTGTGCTTCGACGGCCGCGTCGTCGGGCTCCAGTCCGAGGGAAACCAGCGTCTCGCGAGCCCTGGCGTGGAGTTCCTCGTGGGCGACTCGTGTGGCTGCGTGGTTCGGGGAGACAGATTCGAGCATCTGCGCCTCGAACTCGAGACGCTGGAGCGCGCGGTTCCGCGGCTCGAGAGTGAACTCGAACGACTTCCGCAGTCCGTCGAAGTAGCTGTCGACCGTCACGGTGGCGGGATCGAAGACCGTCTCAAATCCACGCTGGCGTGTTGCGATGGCATCGATGATCTCGCGCACGAGCTCATCTCGCGTACCGAAGTGATACACGAGGGTGAAGGCGCTGACATCCAGTCCCGCGGCCAGACCCCGAAACGTGAGGGCCGCAAGCGGCTTGTCGACCAGATAGTCGACGATCAGCTCGAGCAGTGCGGGCTTCTTGGATGGATCGGCTTGACGTGTCACTCGATAAACATAACGGATAAAAGCTATAACGCACGTTTTTGATAACGAACAAATGTTTTTTATAACAAACGGTAGGTAGAACCATAGTTCTATGCCATGCTTGCCCCAACGGCCAGCGGAAGTATCGGGGGATAGCCCGCCAGCCGACGCCGTTCGAGAGAACTCTAGGGAAGTTAATCACTCTCGGCGGGCGTGATGAATGGCGCTCCTTTCCACTCGGGTAGGAAGGAGCGCCATCTCTTTCGGGGAAGAATGACAAGGCCGGGGGCCTGGCAATGAGTACAAAAAACCAATTTCATCGCAATCGCGTTCTCGTCTCCGTCGGTATCGTGCTGGCCGTGGGGCTCGGCACGTTCGCCTCTTCTGCGGGCGCGGAGGCCGCCAGCGTCCTGACGGGGCCGATAGACCTCGGCACGTCCGCGACCTACGGCGTGCTGGCGGCAAGCGCGATCACCAACACCGGTCCGACCGTCGTGAACGGTGACCTCGGGGTCAGTCCGCAGAGCTCGATCACTGGTTTCACCGGTGCGCCGAATGGCTCGAACGTGGGCGCGACCCATGACAACGATCCCGCTGCGAGCCTTGCTCAATCCGACCTGACCACCGCGTTCAACGCGGCAGCGGGCCTCACGCCCACGTCCAGCGGGCTGTCCGAACTGAGTGGCATGTCGCTTGTCCCGGGCGTCTACTCGGGCGGCGCGCTTGCCCTGTCGAACAACGGCTCCCTGACCCTGGCCGGCACGTCGGCCGACTCGGTATGGGTCTTCCAGGCGGCCAGCAGCCTCACCATCGGGTCGGCTACGCACATCATCGTCACGGGTGGCGCGAGCGTCTGCAACGTCTTCTGGGAAGTCGGGAGTTCCGCGAGCATAGGCACGAGCGCCCAGTTCGTCGGCACAGTCCTCGCAGCCCAGTCCGTCAGCGCGGCAACCGGGGCCACGATCAGCGGACGCCTGCTCGCCCGCGCGGCAGCCGTCACGCTGCAGTCGAATACGATCACGGTGCCATCTGGTTGCCAGACGGGCAGTGCGCCGGTCACGACCGACAGTCCGGCCGTCACCTCGGGCTCTCCGACCGCCGCGACCGTGGGCTCACCATTCTCGTTCCAGGTGACCGCGAGCGGCACGCCCGCACCGACCTTCGCGGTTTCCGCGGGCACCCTCCCCGCGGGGCTTACATTGAACGGGTCGAGCGGGCTCGTCTCGGGCACGCCGCTCTCTTCGGGCCGAACCACCTTCTCGATCACCGCGGCCAACGGAGTGGGGACGAACGTGACCGCCACGTACACAATCGTCGCGGCCGTTCCCGTGCTCGCCCTGACGGGGCAAGACGCGCTGCCAACGGCCCTGCTGGCCGGCGGCTTGCTCTTCGTCGGAACGGTGCTGTTGCTGCTTCGTCGTCGTCGTCGGGAGTTCGGCGCCCACCGGATCGAGTCCAACGGATGAGAATCACCTTCTCCAAGAACCCTCAGGGCTCCAGAAGCGCTTGATTCGCAGCATGGATGCCTGCCATGTCGGGATGGGAGAGACGGACATCCGCTGACTCCCGCCGGGCCTCGAGGTCGTCGAGATAGCGCAGGTCGGCAGCCACTCGCGAAGCGCCGTCCGTCGTGAATGACCCGTGGCCCGGCACTACGAAGCGCGCGGCGCACGCGTACGGCTCGAGGGTCTCGAGACCGGCCCGGTACGCCGTGAGAGCGCCCGGTTCGTCGCCCGGCAGCGGCAGTTCCAGGTCGCTCAGCATGTCGCCCGCGACCAGAACGCCCAGCTCGGCAATCCAGATCGCGGAGTGACCTTCGACGTGCGCGTCGTGGATCACCACATCCGTTTCGGGTCCGGGCCAGGGCACATCGAGTCCGGGCAGCGCCGAAACCCTGCCGACGAGGTCGAGCACGTCGTTCTCGAACCCCGGGCCCAGCGCCTCGATTATCTTTGCGCGGTGAGAGCCCGCCAGTCGCACAGTGTCGGGCGACGCCCAGCGCGGCACATCGCCCAGGGCGGGATGCCACAGCAGATGGTCGTGATGGGCGTGGGTGGCGAAGCCGGCGGCGGGGTGCAGGCCGCGCTCGGCGACCTCGGTAGCGAGGTCCTCCAGCTCGTCGGTGGGCCAGCCGGGGTCGATGACGAGCGCGGCAGCGTCCTGCCCCACCACGACCACGCTGTTGAGTGAATACGTGCGGGACGTCGCGACGAGCAGCCGCGGCGCCAGTTCCGTCAGGCGGGTCATGCACCAATGGTGCCCTGCGGATGTGGCGCACAGGTTTCGCGCGTGTTTCACTTGCCGCGTCCGGGGGTTGGGTTCTGGGCGCCCACCAGCTACCATGGAGTCACCCGACCCCCCTTTGGGGGACTTCGCCACGCACCCCCGGCCTGGCGATGCAATACCTGAGGTCAACCCGAACGGACATCAGTTGTGACTGCAGTTAGCGATTCCCGAACCACAAATCCCCCCTTTACGAAGTTCACGGACCCGTACATCAGTGATGTCGGTGTGTCGTCCCCCTTCGCGCCGGAGCCGGCGGGTGCCACCTCGTTCTTCGACTGGAATGGCGCGCTCGATGGCCTGTCGGAGAGCGAATTCGCGCTCCTGATGCGCACCGTCGAGCTGGTCGTGCAGGCCCAGACGTACTCGCGTGAACGTCTGCAGTACGCCCTCCGAATCTCCCAGGAGGCAGCGGTCACGATGACTCGCAGCTGTGAACTCTTAGGAATCATCTCCGCCGGAGAGCCGCACGCTCAGCGTCGAGTGCTCGTCTCCGTGCGGACCCTTCCCGTGCTGCTCGCCAAGATGCTCGGAAGTCGCGATCACCTGCCGAGTTTCACCTCACCGGAAGAACTCCGGATCGCCAGCTAGGCGAGGCCCACTGGTTTGTGCCGATAACGACCGTCGCGCCGCGCTTGTTCGAGTGCGCGACGGTGGCCAGGAGTCCTGCATCCGCGAAGAGCTCCACGGCGACGTCCGCCTGCCGCACGCTGGTCTCAATGAGCAGCGTTCCGCGGTGTGCCAGCCAGTGCGCGGCACCTGCCGCAACACGGCGATGGATGTCAAGTCCATCGTCGCCGCCATCGAGCGTTACTCGCGGTTCGTGCTCGCGCGCCTCCGGCGGCATGCTCGCGATCTCGCCCGTCGGGACATAGGGCGCGTTGACCATCAGCACGTCGATCTGACCGCGTAGAGCTGCCGGGAGCGCGTCGTAGAGGTCGCCTTCGAACACCTCGCCGATACCCAGCAGATTCCGGCGCGCGCAGGCGACCGCCGCCGGTTCGATGTCGGCGGCGTACAGACGGATTCCGGGGACGGCCGCCGCGAGCGCGACTCCGAGCGCTCCGCTCCCGCAGCAGAGGTCGACGACGATCGTCCCGGGACGAGCGAGCCTCGCGGCGCGCCTGACCAGGAACTTCGTGCGCTGTCGTGGCACGAAGACCCCGGGATCGATAGCAACGCGGATCCCCGCGAATTCGGCCCAGCCGAGAATGACCTCGAGCGGTTCGCCGGAGACCCGGCGAGCGACGCGCGCATCCAGATCCAACGGCGTACCCGGCGCGGCGATCAGCAGCGCGGCCTCATCCTCCGCGAACACGCAGCCGGCGGCCCGCAGAGCGCGCACGATTTCATCCTCGGAGCGCAGCGCCGTCTCATCCGTCATTGTCGGCCCATCGTAATGCCGACGCGGGATCGTTCACCTTCGCGTCACCGGATGGGGGTCGCGGCAATCCGGGGCCGGTCGTAGGTTCATCGCGAAGGGAGTTCGAATGAGCAACTCGATAGACGGTCGCGGACTGGCGGCAGACGAATTCGATGACGACGAGATCGATTGGGACAACGACGGCGGACCGAGCGAGGGCGATGGCATTTCGCCGCTCGAAGAGCTCGCGGACGAGGGCTCCGACCTATTCGAGGACGACGCGGAAGAACCCGACGACCGCGACTAGGTTGACAGAGCAGCCAGCACCGCGTCGGCGACGGCACGCATACCTGCGGCGTTGGGATGCAGTGGCGCGGGTCGCCTGGTCCCGAACGCGAGCCGTGTCGTCCATGGGTCGGTCGACCACGCGTGGTGGTCGAGGCTGAGGGCAGCGGCGTCAACCAGGATGCAGTTGTTGTCGGCGGCCGCAGTACGAGTGGCCTTGGCCAGCCGTGCGGCGACCGATCGCGCGAGCTCGGCCAGCTCACGATTGCGGCCCTCCCGGAACATCGATGAATCGGGCGGCAGGACCGTGAGGTAGTTCACGAAGACGACCGTGGCGTCCGGCGCACGCCGATGTGCCTCTGTCACAATTTCGCCCAGTGTAGCCCGTACGGCGTCGAGCCTGTCGTCGAGCGGGTGCGGATCGGTCAGCAGGGTTCGCTGGGCGCCGAATCCGGGCACCCACAGCGGCACGCTGGCCGCAAACAACAGCGGGACATACCCGACGTCGTTCCCGCCGCCGGTCAGGGTGACGAGACGCGTGTCGCTCGTGACGCCGTCGATCTGGCTCGGCTGTTTACCTCGGCCGAGCACGTCAATCGTGGTGGCACCGGAGTAGGTGGCGTCGGTGAGGTCGAGCTCAAGGCGGTCGGCGACCAGGTGAGCGTAGTTGACGGCCGAGCGGCCCGCGGAACGCGGACTGCCGTCGAGGCGCGGTCGGATGCCTGGCCCGGCAGCGTATGAGCTGCCGAGCGCGACATAGCGGGCGCCGACCGGGAGGTCGTCGCTACTTCTGGGCGTTGACCCTGGCCTTCGAGGTACTTCCCGCCGTGCGGCGGGGTGCGGCCTTGGCGGCTGCAGCCTTGGCCACTGGCGCTTTGGCGCGGGTCGAGGCGGCCTTTGCCGTCGCCGCCTTCTTCAGCGCGCCCCCCGAGTTGCCCTGGTCGAGGCCGGGAGCGGCGATGATTTTGCCCGGGTTGAAGTTGCCCTTGGGATCGGCCGAGTCGAACACTCCCTGAAGCACGGCGATTCCTGTTGCCGAGATGTCATCCTCCAGCCACGGTGCGTGCTCGAGTCCGACACCGTGGTGGTGGGAGATCGATCCGCCGTTGTCGATGAACGCCTGCTGGATGGCCGACTTCACGATGTCGTACGTGCCGAGCGCATCCTTTCCGAACTTGAACCCGAAGGTGAAGTACAGGCACGCGCCCGAGTGGTACGAGTGCGACAGGTGGCTGATGATGACCCCCTTGGCGCCGATCTTATCGAACGCGTCGTAGGCGGCCTTGACCGTGCCGTCGTGCAGGGCTTTGAGCTTCGACCACGGGGCCGCGCTCTCGGATACGTCACCCGCGGCGCCCCGGTCCAGCAGGAAGTCGCGGATATACGGGGTGTCGAACTTTTTCTGGTCGTACAGGATGCCCGGACCCTTGCCGACGCCCATCCCGTTGTGCTTCTTGACGATCTGGTCAACGAGCTTCTTCTGCAGCCTGGCGTGGCGCTCGCTGCCCTCATAGCCGATGAATGACAGGCAGATCTCGTCGAGGTTCCAGCCCTTCGACTTGAAGATCGCCGGCAGCACCGTGCCGGAGACGAACTTCGTGATGCCGCGGCTCGCCTTCGAGGTCGCAAGCGAGAAACGCGTCTCCATGTTGTCGGAGACGCGGGTGATCGAGGGAGTCGCGTCGCTCTCGGCGATCTCCTGCATGGCCCTCAGGCCGGTGTCGAAGTTCGGGAAGAAGTAGGCGTAGACGTCACGCTGTGCCGGGATGCGGTGTACCTGCACCCATGCCTCTGTGACGATTCCGAGGCGACCCTCGGAGCCGAGGATCATCTCGCGAACGCTCGGACCGTTCGAGGCCGACGGGATGGGACGGATAACAACCGTTCCGCCGGGACGCACGAGTCGCAGTCCGCGGGTGATGTCGGCGATGTCCCCGTATTTGTCGGACTGCATGCCCGACGAGCGGGTCGCGATCCAGCCGCCGAGCGTGGAGTGGGTGAAGCTGTCGGGGAAGTGGCCGATCGTCCACCCCTTGGCACCGAGCTGCTCCTCCAGGTCCGGGCCAAGTGCTCCGGCCTGGATGCGTGCGAGGCCCGCATCCGAGTCGATTTCGACAACGCGGTTCATGCGTCCCATGTCGAGCGAGACGACGACGCGCTTCTCGGTGCGGAGCGGTTCGAGGCTGCCACCGATGTTGCTTCCCCCGCCGAACGGGATGAGAACCGCGTTGGCAGCGACGGCGATGTCGACGATCTGCTGGACTTCGGACTCGTTGTCCGGGTACACGATGATGTCGGGCGTGCGCTCGATCTGGTTCGCACGGATGCGCACAAGGTCACGCAGGCTCTTGCCATAGGCGTGGACGACGCGCTCCATCTTGTCCGTGGTGACGTTCGAGACACCGACCACGTCGGAGAGAGCCTTCGTGAACGCGGCGGTGGCGAGCGACTTCGCGACGGTCACCTTGTCGAAGGCGGGCTGTCCGGTCGGCGCAACGGCGTGCAGGTCGAGATCGAGCTGCTCGAGGATGAAGGGAGCAAAGCCGGGCTTGTCTTCGTGCTCGAAGGCGACGCCCTCGTTGCCCCAACCCCACCACTTCATGTGCTTTACGTCGGTCACTTTTTCGCTCCTTTTGACTGGCCAAGAATATCTTCTGTGTTCGCATCGCGCAGGCGCGTGATCTCTGCCCTGATGCGTGCGGTGAAGTCAACGGGGTTCTCTCCCGCGAGCGCGCGCATCGGTTCACCGATGATGACGCCGACGGGCAGGCGGCCGCGCTTCGGCCAATTGGTGCCCCGCGGATGCGCGAGATACACGCCGACCAGCGCAACGGGCACGATCGGGACGTCGCACGAGCTGGCCAGCGCCGCGGCGCCGGGCTTGAACGGTCCGAATTCTCCGCCCTTCGCACGCGTGCCCTCCGGGAAAACGAGAAGCGGGATCCCGCGCAGCAGCAGCGACTTCGCGCTCACCGAACGGATACCGCCGGCGGTCCGCTGAACCGGGAACGCGTTGAAGAAGAGGGCTGTCAGCCCGCGTCGCCACCAGACATCGAAGAAGTAGTCGGCGGCCGCCCCCGCGGCCAGGTACCGCACCATCTTGCGCGGCAGGCCGCCCATGATGAGCGGGGTGTCCAGGTGGCTGGAGTGGTTGGCTACGACGACGTAGCCGCCCTTCAGGTCTTTCACGTTCTCCTGGCCGCGCACCGTGACGGTAACGAGGGTGTTCCAGACCACGGGGCGCAGGATGGCGCGCTGCGCGACGAATCGGGCGCCGGCCTGGAATCGGGAGTTAAAACGGTCGCGCTGGCGCTTCAGGGCTTCGACGTCGCTGTCGGCACCCTTTTGAGCATGAACGGTCAAGAGACAACCGGCTTTCTGCGGTCTGAGGAGATAGCTCCCGAGAAGGATCTAATCGCACTTTTGGGGGCATGCCGAGCCAACCAGATCAGCGCTCGGTAGCGAATAGTCGGTATGGAGATCACCTTGCCATGGTCAATATCGCGCAAAGCAGAACGTACGAGTGGTTCGGCGTCGAGCCACAACGCGTTTGGAATGCTGCTCTTCCTGATGCCGGCGCGGTCATGAAATTCGGTGCGAACCCAGCCGGGGCAGAGCGCGGTGACAGTGATTCCGGTGTCGCGGAGCTCGACGGCCAGTCCTTCGGTGAAGGCGGTGACCCACGTCTTCATGGCGGAGTAGCTGCCCATTGTGGTGAAGCCAGCCGTGCTGGAGACATTCACGATGGCTCCCTTGTTGCGCGGAAGCATCCCGCGGGCGGCCGCCGCAGAAAGCACGTGTACCGCGCGAATCATCACCTCGAACCCGCGGTCGTGCTCGGACATGTCGGTGTCGGTGATGGCCGCGTGCACGCCGAATCCCGCGTTGTTCACGAGCATGTCGATGGGACGCTGTGGGTCCTCGAGTCGTTTGGCAACCTTGGCGACGGCCTTGCGGTCACTCAGATCGGCGACGAGAATTTCAACAGAGCGACCAAGAGCTCGCAGTTCGGTCGCCATGGATTCGAGGCCAGCCGATGAGCGCGCAACGAGCACCAGGTCGTCTCCCCGCGCAGCGAGTTGCCTGGCGAACGCGGCACCTATGCCGGACGTTCCCCCGGTCACGAGAGCTACACCCATGGCACTTACGATACGGTGCTG
>DASXCU010000098.1:0-19083 GCA_036491035.1 Galbitalea sp.
AGGTTTCTGCAGCGCAACCGACTCATCGCCGCGGCAAGCCAGGCGACGGTGGTCGTGGAGGCCGGCTGGCGGTCGGGCTCGCTCAACACGGCTGGCCATGCCGCCGAGATCGGTCGGCCGATCGGGGCGATCCCGGGTCCGGTCAACAGCGCGGCGTCGGCCGGGTGCCATCGCCTGATTCGCGACTACGACGCCACCCTCGTCACCAACGCCGATGAGATCGTCGAACTGTACGGCGGGAGTCCGGGTACTTCTCGGGTCGTGTCGGCGGGCAACGAAACCTCCGAGGATTCGTCCGAACAGACGCGCCTCCTCGACGCACTCTCGTTCAGCGCACCACGCGAAGTCCGCGATATCGCGGCGCGAGCCGGCCTCTCGACGGCCGCCGTCCGGTCTCTGCTTGGCGCTCTCGAGATCGACGAGCGGGTAACGGAGCGCGAACGCGGCTGGGTGAAGGTGAAGCCGAAAGATCCGAACCAGCCACCACCCGCGCTCGCGTGAGCGGTCGGGGCTCCCGACCTGAGAGCATGGAACCATGAAGATGTTTACACCACCGCAGACCACCCTGAACGCATCCAACGTCATCCTCGGACTGATGCGGATCAACGAACTCGACGCAAAAGAGATCCAGACACTCGTCGGATCGGCGCGCGACGCCGGGATCAACTTCTTCGACCACGCGGACGTCTACGGAACACCCCCACACGGCTGCGAGCAGCGCTGGGGCGACGCCATCACGCTCAGCCCAACCGACCGCGAGCAAGTGATCATCCAGACCAAGGTGGGCATCCGCGAGGGCTACTTCGACTTCTCCAAGGAGCACATCCTCGAAGCGGTCGACGGATCGCTCGCGGCGCTAAAGCTCGACTACCTGGATGTCGTCCTGCTCCACCGCCCCGACACCCTCGTCGAGCCCGAAGAGGTCGCGGAAGCGTTCGACATCCTCGAAAAGGCCGGCAAGGTCCGAAACTTCGGTATCTCCAACGAGACCCCCGGACAGGTCGAGCTGCTCAAGAAGTTCGTGAAACAGCCCCTCGCCTTCAACCAGGTGCAGCTCAGCGTCACCCACTCCAACCTCATCGCCGCAGGTATCTCGACCAACATGGGCGGACTCGACCAGTCCATCGACCGCGACAACGGCATCCTCGACTACAGCCGACTCCACGAGATCACGCTGCAGGCGTGGTCGCCGTTCCAGAAGGGCTTCTTCGACGGGGTCTTCATCGGAGACCGCAAGAACTACGCCGAACTGAACGACGCTCTCGACGAGCTGGCGAAGAAGTACGACGTGACACCGACCGGAATCGCCGTCGCCTGGATCACGCGTCACCCCGCGAACATTCAGGTTGTGCTCGGAACGACAAAACCCGAGCGAGTGAAGGAATCGGCGGCAGGATCCGACATCCCGCTCAGCCGCGAAGAGTGGTACCGGCTGTTCACCACGGCGGGACACATCGTCCCGTAGCGACTGGCAGATCAGCTGTCGGCTGCTCAGCCGATCGCGGCCACGAAGGCGTCGAGATTGTCGACCATCACGACATGCCCGGCGTTCGGCACAACCCGAACCTCGCATCCGATCGCGCGGATCGGGCCGAGATCCTCGCGCGACAGCTCGCCGCTCACATAAACCCGTTCACCCGGGAAGGCGGCGAGTTGCTCGCGGAACGTCGCCGGGCGCTCGGCCAACAGGGACACCGCTGTGCGATGAAGGCCTCGGCTGGACCACCGGCGCAGGGTGCGAGCGTACTCGGCCGAAATGGCATCGCCGGTCGCGCCACGGCGGAGCTCGCGTTCGACCATGTCGTCATGACCGGATCGAACGAACTCGTCCTCCGAAAATGTCGCGATCTCGACGGATGTCGAGCCGACGCCCGGATCCAGGTTGGGCTCGATCACGACCAGCCGATCGACCAGGTCCGGGCGCTGCGCCGCGAGGCTGATCGCGACCGAACCGCCGAGCGAATGCCCCACGAGTTCGACGGGCTCCGTCGCCATCGAATCGAGCAGTCCGATGACCGTCCGCGCGTGCGCATCGATCGCATAGTCGAATCCGTCGTCGGCATCGCTCCACCCGCCGCCCAGAAAGTCGAGAATCAGGGCGGGTTTCGACCGATCGAAAGACGGATGCGCGACGACCGGTGCCCACGTGATGGTGGCGGCGGCACCGAGCCCGGCAAGGAGCACTCGAGTCGGGCCGACGCCGGTCGCACCGACCGCAAGGTGCGCAATCGCCGCTCCACCGTCCGTGACCGCCGTGTACCCAAGAGCTCCCACGGCTAATGGAACGTCTCGCCGCGTGCGAGCATCTCGACGAACGCGTCGATGCGTCGCTCCCGGGTCTCCGGCTTAACGGCGCTCTGGATGCGGTAGTACAACGCGTACCGGTTCGCCGCGTCGAGCGTCTTGTAGAAGGCCTTCGCCTGTGGGTTCCGGTTCAGCGCCTTCAGAAACTGCGGGTCGGGCTTCGAACCGCGGGAACCCTCGTAGGCACGATCCCACCGCCCATCCGCCTTCGCCGCCTCGACCTGCGCCAGACCGGCGGGCTGCATGGTCCCGTCCATGATCATCGCGTTGACCCGATCGACATTGCGCTTCGACCAGGCGCTGCGTGGTCGACGCTGCGTGAAGGTCTGCAGGTAGAAGTCGTCATCGAGGGAAGCCTTCGGGCCGTCGATCCAGCCCCACTGAAGCGCGACACCGACGGCCTCGTCGTAAGTGACCGTCGCGGTCTCCGACCCGCGCTTGGCTATCCGCATACGGATGCCCGCGTGATCGGCGTGATTGCGCGCGAGCCAATCCGAGAACGCCGAAGCGTCCGCAAATTGCGCAATTTCTCGATCGATCGCCATTACTAGTCCCAGGTAGTTAGCGGTTCGTTTCCCCAACTGTAGGTCCTACCGCCGACCACCGGGCCTATCCTTTCTCAGTGACCCAACTCGGCCAGCATCCCGATCCGCTCCACAGCATCGCCCACATCAGCGATACGCACTTCCTCAGCGATGGCGCACTGCTGTACGGCTCGGTCACCACCGAGAAGAATCTGCGGCTCGCTCTCGAGAAGGTGACCAGGTCGGGAGTTTCCCCGGAAGCGATTGTCTTCACCGGCGATCTCGCCGATCTCGGCGAGCCAGATGCCTACCGCCGACTTCGCGCGATCGTCGAGCCGGTTGCCCGCGAGCTCGGCGCGGAGGTCATCTGGGTGATGGGAAACCACGACGAGCGACTCCAGTACTCGAAGGAGCTCTTCGACGTCGAGGGGAGCGAGGCACCCCAGGACCGCGTCTACGACATCAACGGTCTGCGCATCATCTCGCTCGATACCACCGTGCCCGGCTACCACCACGGCGCGCTCGAGCCGAGCCAGCTCGAGTGGCTCGCCGGCGTGCTCGCCACGCCGGCTCCCCACGGCACGCTCATCGCCGTGCATCACCCGCCCGTTCCGGAGCCGCTGCTCTGGGCTATGGCCATGCTCGAACTCGACGGACAGGACGAGTTCGCCGAGGTGGTGAGAGGCACGGATGTGATCGGAATCCTGGGCGGTCACTTCCACTACACGACGCACAGTACGTTTGCCGGGATCCCAGTGTCCGTCGCGGCGGCGACGTGCTACACGATGGACCTCTCCGACGGCGCGAAACTTCTCTCCGGAGTGGATGCCAACCAGGCCTTCAATATGGTCAGCGTGTACGAGTCGTTGGTCGTGCACACGGTCATCCCGCTGCTCGACGCAGTCGAGGTGACCGGATTCGCGGCCGAGAATCGCTCCCTGATCGAGGCCATGTCGCCGGACGAGCGCCGCGACATGTTCTCGAAGAAGTCCTCCGCGTTCAATCGCGGCGAGGTGCAGCCGAATGGCTGACGGGAGCGCGAGCCCGTTCGACGTCGCGAGCGAGGTGCTGAGTAAGCAGGCATTCAGTGCACTCCTGGGAGCGGAGTTGCTGAGCTTCCGGGATGGCGTCGCGGCGATCTCCGTGCCTCATCGCCCCGAGCTGCTTCAGCAGCACGGGTTCCTGCACGGGGGAGTGATCGCCTACGCGATCGACAACGCGATCACCTTCGCGGCGGGCACAGTGCTCGGCACGAGCATCCTGACCGCCGGCATCAGCGTCGTCTACCTGAGACCCGCCGAAGCGGCAATCACGGCGACGGCGACCGTCATCGGTTCCACGAGACGACAAGCCGTCGTCAACTGCGAGGTGCACTCGACGGATGCGGACGGTCGCGACGTACTCGTCGCGACGGGGCAGGGCACGGCGACGCTGGTCGAGCGCTAGCGCGGTACCGGTCCAGTGCTAGTCCAGCGCGATGCCGCTGGCACGGAGCCGAAGTCGATCCGCGGCGACGGACTGTCGCAGCCGCTCGTCGGTGCCGCGCAGGTGCGCAATCGTCGCGAACTCGGCGCCGGCCGAGTCGCCAGCAAGCAGCGCAGTCGCGATCGCGGTGTGCTCGATCGCGACGCGGTCGCGTGCATCCGCCGACTGCACCTCGAGCCAGCGCGTGCGGTAGAGCCGGGTGAGGACGCTGCGCATCGCGTCCTCGAGGAATGGATTGCCGGAAAGCCGGGCGAGCTCCAGGTGGAAACCCGTGCCGGCGTCGAGACTGTGCTCGGGCGTTTCGTCTGCCTCGTGGGCGCTCGCAAGCTCCGCGAACGCCTCGAGGTCATCGCGGGACGCGCGATCGATCGCCAGCCGAGACGCCGCGGCTTCGAGCGCCTCGCGGTACTCGTAGAGCGCGCCGACCTCGTCGAGGTTCAGTGGCGCCACCATCCAGTTTTTGCCGTCGCGCTGAACCAGTCCCTCTGACTCGAGCCGCATCAGCGCTGCGCGAATCGGAGTCCGGGATGCGCCGAAGTCGGGTTCGAGCCCGCGCTCGCTGATTCGCTGTGCGGGCGCCAGCTCGAGGCTCAGGATGGCGGCACGCAGACGTCCGTGCAGGCTCTCGTCGGTCATCCGCTGGTTTTCTCCGTCCTCGGTCGCTGTGGTATACCAATATGGTATCCCACGAGCAAAGGAGAGTCCGGATGAACGACACGCGGCTGGGCCCGAAGCCGTGGGGCATGCTCGCCCTCGGACTGCTCGCGCAGACGGCGACGTCGATGCTCACGGCGACTCCCGCGTTCCTGATCCCCGAACTGCACACCCATCGCGGCGTTCCCCTCGCGACCGCGGGACTGCTCGCATCCACGACGACGGTCGGCATGGTCATCGCACTCGTTGCGTGGGGTGCGCTCGCCGACCGCTTCGGCGAGCGCCTGGTCATTTCGAGCGGACTAGGACTCGCCGCGATCGCCGCGGCCGGGGCGGCGCTGTTCGGCGCGAACTTCGGCGTACTGGCGGCCTTCCTGGTGCTCGGCGGTATCGCGGCCGCGTCCTCGAGTCCCGCGAGCGGGCGCCTCATCGTCGGATGGTTCCCCCGCAATCGGCGCGGCCTCGCGATGGGCATTCGGCAGATGTCCCAACCGCTGGGCGTCGCCATCGCGGCCCTGGTCGTGCCGCCCCTCGCCGAAGGGCCGGGAATCGAGTCGGCCCTTGTCGCCTCGATACTGTTCTGCGGCGCCATCGCGATCGCGTGCGCGATCGGCCTTCGGGATCCCGCGCGCATTCCACTGTCGCAGGTCGCTACGAAACCCGTGAACCCGTATCGCGGCAGCGGGACGCTTCTTCGCATCCACGCGGTGTCGGTGTTGCTGGTCATCCCGCAGTTCACGATCTCGACGTTCGGACTGGTGTGGCTCATCTCCGAGGAGAAGCTGCCGACCACGGTCGCGGGCCTCATCGTCGGACTCGCGCAGCTGATCGGTGCAGTCGGACGGATCGGGGTCGGCGTCTGGAGCGACCGTCTCGGAAGCAGGATGCGCCCGCTGCGCTGGGTCGCGCTCGCCGCGGTCGCCTCGATGCTCCTGCTGGCTGCGGTCGGCCTCATCGTCACGCCCATTGCGGCGTTCGTGCTCATCGTGGCGGCCACGATCTCTGTCGCGGACAACGGTCTCGCCTTCGGTGCGGTCGCCGAAATCGCGGGTCCGTACTGGTCGGGTCGTGCCCTCGGCGCGCAGAACACCGGGCAGTGGATCGGCGCATCCCTTGTCGGACCGTTGGCCGGCCTGCTCATCGGCGCCGTCGGGTACCCGCTCACGTTCGTCGCGTCGGCGCTGTGCGCACTGGTCGCTGTGCCGCTCGTGCCGAGCGCGGGCGATATCGAACACGGCACGCCTGCGACGCCATCGGTCGCACCTGCGCGACCATGAGAGCGTGCTTCTCGAACGTGCGGTGAACGACTTCGCGGTTTACCTGACCGCGGAGCGCGGCTTCAGCCCGCACACCGTTCGTTCCTACTCGGCGGACCTCGCCGATCTCGAACGCTTTACGACAACCCGCGGGATCGAGACGACCGACGGACTCGATCTCGAACTGCTCCGCGACTGGCTGTGGGACGGATCGAAGGCCGGGCTCGCGAAATCAACGCTCGCTCGTCGGTCGGCTGCGGTGCGCAGTTTCTCGAGCTGGCTCGCCCGCACTGGTGCGACCGCGACGGACGCGGGAACCCGACTTCGCGCACCAAAGGCCGACCACCATCTTCCGCGGGTCCTCACACGAGCGCAGATCGACGGTCTTCTCACCGGGCTCGCCTACCGCGCGAGCGGCGGGGATGCGATCGCCTCGCGCGACCTCGCCATCGTCGAGCTGCTGTACGCCTCCGCGCTTCGGGTGAGCGAGATCGTGGGACTCGATCTCGGGGACATCGACCTCGGACGCCTCACCGTACGAGTGACCGGTAAGGGGTCGAAGGAGCGCGTCGTTCCGTTCGGCGCCCCGGCGCAGCGGGCCATCGTCGACTATGAGAAACGGCGCCACCAGCTGCTCACCGAGCCGACCCAGGCCGTGTTTCTCGGCGCACGTGGCAAACGCGTTGGTACTCGCACGGTCTATGAGCTAATCGCGGGCCTCCTCGCGGATATTCCGGGCTCCGGTCCCGCTGGTCCGCACACCCTGCGGCACACCGCGGCCACGCACCTGCTCGACGGGGGCGCCGATCTCCGATCGGTGCAGGAGATGCTCGGGCACGCGAGCCTCGGCACGACACAGCTCTATACCCACGTGTCGGCGGAACGACTCAAGGAGAGCTACCGAAGCGCCCATCCGCGCGCGTAAACTAGTCCGGTTCCCGTTCCCAACGTGAGGTTCCTTCCGGTGAAGATGCTCGACGGTTTCGCCCAGTCCTAAGGCACTGACGACAAGTCGATCCGCGCTTCCTCGCGGCTTCTGTCAGTGCTGTCCACTGACTACGTCGGTGCATGCACCGGCATTTGGGAGCCGTATGTCTTCTTTTACTTCACCACCTGCAATCGTCCTGACGAACCTAGGATTCACCTGGCCGAACGGGATGGCCGCCCTGAGCGGTATCAGCGCGACGTTCGGTCGTGGTCGCACCGGGCTGATCGGACGGAACGGATCGGGCAAATCGACGTTGCTTCGCCTCATTCGCGGCGAACTCGAGCCCACGACGGGGACGATCCGAACGTCGGGCGATGTTGATTACCTGCCGCAGACGATCACTCTTGACGTCGCGGCGACGGCTGCCGATCTCCTCGGCGTGCGCGAAACGGTCGATGCTCTTCGAGCGATCGAGTCCGGAGACGCGAGTCCCCGGAACTTCGAGATCGTCGGCGAGGATTGGGACATCGAGACGCGCGCCGGAGAGGCGCTTCGAACGGCGGGCCTCGACGAGACCGCGCTCGATCGTCTGGTTTCGACGCTGTCAGGCGGCGAGACGGTGCTCCTCGGGGTGGCCGGGCTGCAGCTGCACCGTGCGCCGATTGTCCTGCTCGACGAGCCGACCAACAACCTGGACCGGGATGCGCGTGGACGCCTCGCGGCAATCGTCACGAACTGGAAGGGCGCGCTCGTTGTCGTCAGCCACGACATCGCGCTGCTCGACCTTATGGACGACACCGCCGAGCTCTACGACGGCGAGCTCACCGTGTTCGGTGGCCCGTACAGCGAGTTTGCCGACTATCTCGGCGACCAGCAGGCCGCCGCTGTGCAGGCACAGCGTGCGGCGGAGCAGGTCGTCAGGGTCGAGAAGCGGCAGCGCATCGAGGCGGAGAGCAAGCTCGCCACCCGGCGACAGATGGGGCGCAAGGCGTTTCTTGAGAAGCGCGTTCCGAAGATCGTCGCGAACGCGCGCAAGTCGGCCGCGCAGGTCTCGGCGGGTCGGCTGCGCGTGGAGTTCGACGGCAAGCTGCGGGATGCGCGCGAGTCGCTGGATGCCGCCGAACGTCGAGTGCGCACCGACGACCTCATCCACGTCGACCTGCCCGACCCGGATGTCGGCTCGGGTCGACGGCTGGCCGAGCTCGTCGGGATCGATCGATTCGAGGACGAGTTCGGGGGACGACGCCGTTCGTTCGTCGTACAGGGACCGGAACGGGTCGCCCTGGTCGGCGCGAACGGCGTCGGCAAGACCACGCTGCTCGAGGCACTCGTGCATCCGGAGCTGGCGCGCTTGGACGGCGCGGCCGCAGTCGCGGTCGCCGTTGCATCCACTGACCGCATCGGCTACCTGACCCAGCGGCTCGATGCCCTCGACGACGACGCGAGCGTGCTCGACAACGTGCGGGCGGCATCGCCGACCGTGCCGCCGGGCGAGGTGCGGAATCGACTCGCACGATTTCTCATCCGAGGCGACGCCGTCGATCGACCGGCGAGTGGACTCTCGGGCGGCGAGCGCTTTCGCGTCTCGCTTGCACGGGTGCTCCTCGCCGACCCACCGCCGCAGCTGCTGGTGCTCGACGAGCCGACCAACAACCTGGACCTCGGCACCGTGGATCAGCTCGTGAGTGCACTCGCCGACTATCGGGGCGGTCTGATCGTGGTGAGTCACGACGACGCGTTTCTGGGGCGGATCGGCATCGATCGCTGGCTCGAACTGCGGACGGGAGGCGAACTTCGAGAGATAGAGCCGTTGGGAGGCTGAGCGACCTCGTCGGCAACAGGATCGAGTGCGGAATCCCGCCGAGAAACAACAGCGGTGAGACGTACTGCTCGTCGACTCGAACGCCGAAGTGCAGGCAGGGCTCGGCGCAGTGGCCAGGCTCGATCGTGCCGATCACCTCGCCCCGGCGTACGGCCGAACCTTCCGCCAACGTCGAGACCACCGGCTCGTAGCTGGACAGGATGCCGCCGGGATGCGCGATCGACAGCACATCCCGATCGACGACGAACCCGGCGAAATGCACGACGCCGTCAGCGGGCGCATAGACCGACCCGCTGGCGGCGATGTCGATACCACGGTGACCCGCCGCGTACGGCGTGGACGGCGCGAGGAACGGTCGAAGGATCTGGTGCGCTCCGTGGACCGGCCACGCCCATCGCGGCTCGGCGGCCGCAGTCGGTGCAGCGACCGGAGCAACGCCGATCGCTGCCGCGAGCAGCAGGACCGGACCAAAACCGAACATTCAGCAAGCGTCGTCGTCCCAGCGCATCCGAGTCCGCGAATTCCGCATGCAGCGCACAGGCGGCCCGGAATGCGGCCGGTGAGGGACCGGTGCTATCCTTTTGACAGCACCCAGAGAAATCCGGGTGACTACGCGTGTCCGCTAGTTCTTCTGAACTGCACACAACCACTCAGTCCTTATCGATTGCTTCTTGAGCTGATCGAAACGGTGTGGCCGGGTGCGGACACCAGGTTTCGTACCAAACGGTGCGAGAGAAAACTGAGTACGGGTTCGTCGAACGAGCCCAGATTAAGGAGTCGGCCATGGCCGTCGTCACCATTCGCCAGCTGCTCGACAGCGGTGTCCACTTCGGACACCAGACCCGTCGTTGGAACCCGAAGATGAAGCGATTCATCCTGACGGAGCGCAGCGGGAGCCACATCATCGACCTGCAGCAGTCGCTCGCACACATCGACAAGACCTACGACTACGTCAAGGAGACGGTCGCCCACGGCGGCACCATCCTCTTCGTCGGAACCAAGAAGCAGGCCCAGGGTTCGATCGCCGAGCAGGCGACCCGCGTCGGCCAGCCCTACGTGAACCAGCGCTGGCTCGGTGGCCTTCTCACCAACTTCCAGACGGTCTCCAAGCGTCTCGCACGCATGAAGGAGCTCGAGGAGGTCGACTTCGACGACACCACCCGCGGTTACACCAAGAAGGAACTGCTCATTCAGAAGCGCGAGCTGACGAAGCTGCAGAAGAGCCTCGGCGGTATCCGTAACCTCACGAAGACCCCGTCCGCCGTGTGGATCGTCGACACCAAGAAGGAGCACCTCGCCATCGACGAGGCGCACAAGCTCGGTATCCCGGTCATCGCGATCCTCGACACCAACTGCGACCCCGACGAAGTTCAGTACCCGATTCCGGGGAACGACGACGCCATCCGTTCGGTCGGCCTGCTGACCCGCATCATCGCGGACGCTGCCGCCGAGGGCCTCATCCAGCGTCACCAGAAGCCCGAGGAGGGCGGCGAGGTTGAGCCGCTGGCCGCGTGGGAGGCAGAGCTGCTCGCAGCATCCGAGTCGCCCACCACCGAGGCCGAGAAGATCGAGGCCGTCGATGAGGCAGTCTCGCCCGTCTCGTCCAAGGAAGAGATCGCGGAGGAGGTCGCTGCGATCGTCGCCGAGGAGCCGACCGAGGAGAACGACGCGGATGCCGTCGTTGCCGAGCACGAGAAGACCGCAGACCCCGAGCTCGTCGTCGAGCACCACGTCGAGCCCGACGCAGAGGCCGAGGCGAAGCTTACGGCCGAGGCCACCGACGCAGAGAAGACCCCCGCGGCTAAGAAGCCCGCGGCAAAGAAGTAAGGACAGATTTCATGGCAGATTTCAGCCTTGAGGACCTGAAGGCGCTGCGCGAGCAGCTCGGCACCGGAATGGTCGAGACCAAGAACGCGCTCGTCGAGGCCGGCGGTGACAAGGAGAAAGCCGTAGAGCTGCTCCGCATCCGCGGCGCGAAGAGCAACGCGAAGCGTGCGGACCGCTCAACGAGCGAGGGCCTGATCGCCGTCGTACACAGTGCGACGGCCGTCACCATGATCGAGCTCGCCTGCGAGACCGACTTCGTTGCGAAGAACGAGAAGTTCGTCGCTCTCGCTGACACCGTCGTGCAGGCGCTCGCCGACTCCGGTGCGGAGACGGTGGATGCCGGGCTCGCCGCGAAGGCCGGTAACGGCACGGTCGGATCCGTCATCGAGGAGCAGGCCGCAACGCTCGGCGAGAAGGTCGAGCTGCGTCAGCTCGTTCGCCTGACCGGCGACAAGTTCGAGGTGTACCTGCACCACACGTCGAAGGACCTGCCGCCGCAGATCGGTGTGGTCCTGGCCTACTCGGGCGACGACGCGGAGACGGCTCGCAGCATTGCGCAGCACATCTCGTTCGCGAATCCGGAGTATGTCTCGAAGGAGCAGGTTCCGACCGAGGCGGTCGAGAACGAGCGTCGCATCGTCGAGGAAATCACGCGCGCCGAGGGCAAGCCCGAGGCCGCTCTTCCGAAGATCGTCGAGGGCCGCATTGGTGCGTTCTACAAGCAGGTCGCCCTGCTCGAGCAGGACTACGCCAAGGACAACAAGCTCACGGTCGCTAAGGTCGCGATCGACGCGGGCCTGACCATCACCGGGTTCGCTCGGTTCAAGGTTGGCGCGTAACAAGAACTGAACGGAAAGGCCCGGGGCTTCGGCTCCGGGCCTTCTTGCTGCCGAAAGGGCGAAAAGGCAGCCCGTCCATGCTGATTGTTGACTCGTGCTCCAGCGAAGTGACAGGCAATGCTCCGGTAACCTTGATCGAGCCTTAAGCCCCCAGGGAGAGCCATGACCGACAAGAAGCGCCGCGTACTCCTGAAACTTTCCGGTGAGGCGTTCGGCGGGGGTTCGCTCGGCGTCAACCCCGACGTGGTCGCGAGCCTTGCCCGGGAGATCGCGGAGGCGGCGAAGGATGTCGAGATCGCCATCGTCGTCGGTGGCGGCAACTTCTTCCGCGGTGCGGAGCTGAGCCAGCGCGGGATGGACCGTGGCCGCGCGGATTACATGGGCATGCTCGGCACGGTCATGAACGCGCTCGCCCTCCAGGACTTCCTCGAGCAGGCGGGCGTGCAGACGCGGGTGCAGTCCGCGATCTCGATGACCCAGGTCGCTGAGCCGTACATCCCACGTCGCGCCGAACGGCACCTGGAGAAGGGCCGTGTCGTCATCTTCGGTGCCGGTGCCGGTCTGCCGTATTTCTCCACGGACACCGTGTCCGCCCAGCGCGCTCTCGAAATCGACGCGGATGTGGTGCTCGTCGCCAAGAACGGTGTGGATGGCGTCTACACCGGCGATCCGCGCACCGACAAGTCGGCGACGAAGATCGACGAGATCACCTACCAGGAGGCGCTCGTGAAGGGCCTCAAGGTCGTCGACTCGACCGCGTTCAGCCTGTGCATGGACAACAAGATGCCGATGGTGGTGTTCGGCATGGAGCCTGCGGGTAACGTCGAAAAGGCCATCCGCGGTGAACGCATCGGCACACTCGTCCGGGTATGACGAACCCTCCGCCCCTCCTGTTCGCGTCGGAGCCGAACCCGCCGCGCCGCCGCATCAACGGCTGGGAGCTGGCGCTGTGGATTGCAGGTGTGGTTCTGCTCGCATCAGCGTGCGTCTTCGAGGTCACCTTCATCGCGGTCATCGTCCGGGAGTCGAATCCAGAGACGATCAGCAATAACATCGGGCCGTACGAAGCCTTCTATCAGTCGGCCGAGATCCTTGTTCCGGGCGTCGTCACGGGTGGCTTCCTGTGTCTCGCGCTCGCGATAGCTGTGCGCGCGCTCGATTTCAACGCTCGTCGGCGGGGCGCCTCGCTGAGCGCACCGGTAGCGGTGGCCCCCTCGGTGCCGGTCGAAGCGCATGACGCGCCCGTTGCCGCGAACACCGCACCGATACCCGCACCCGCTACGCAGGCCGAATCGACGGCGCCGACCGACTACGCCGTCTTCATGCGGCCGTCGGAGAATCCAGCCGACCGCGCCCCGTGAGCCCCGAGGTCCTTCTCCTCGTCGCAATCGCGGCGGTCGCGCACGCGACCTGGAACCTGACGATCAAAGCCGCCGGAACGAGCGGCACGCGCTTCCTGTGGCTGACGTTCGTGGTGGCCACGATCGCGATCGCTCCGTTCGGCATCACCTCATTCGCGACCGTTGGCTCACGGATGCCGGAGCTGCTGCTTCTGGGCCTCGGCAGCGGCGTGCTCCAGATCCTGTATTTCCTTGCCCTGCAGCGCGGATACCGGATGGGGGACGTCTCGGTCGTGTACCCGCTCGCGCGAGGAAGTGCACCGCTGCTCGCAGTGATCTTCGCCATCGTGCTGTTCGGTGAGCGTCCGGGAATCCTCGGCCTGGTCGGCGCCGGCGTCGTCGTTGCTGGTGTGGTTGTGATCGGACTCGCGGGCGGTCGCGGACGATTCCACGCCAACCGCGCCGGCATCCTCTACGGACTGCTCGTGGGCGTCGTGATCGCCGGCTACACGCTGTGGGACGCGAACTCGGTCGTGAACCAGAAACTGCCGCCACTCGGCTACTTCTGGATCACGGTCCTCGTGCAACTGGTCGCTTTCGCGCCGTTCGCGCTGCGGAAGCCGCGATTCACCCTCGCTCTTGCAAAGCAGCACTGGGCGGCCGCGCTGGTGGTCGGCATCCTCTCACCGCTCGCCTACGTGCTGATCCTGTTCGCCTTCACGCTGGCGCCCGTGGCGCTGGTCGCGCCCGCTCGTGAGGTCAGCGTCGTGCTCGTCGCCATCGGTGGATGGCTGCTGTTCAAGGAGCCGCACCCCGTGCAGCGAATCCTCGGTGCCGTCATCGTGCTCGGGGGAGTCGCACTGCTGACGATTGGCTAACAACTAAACTCGTACAGACACAAAGGAGTAGCCGTGATTAGCGACGTGCTTGACGAGGCCAAAACCAAGATGGACAAGGCCGTCGATGTTGCCAGGGACGACTTTGGAACCGTGCGTACCGGCAGGGCGAACCCTGCCCTGTTCCAGAAGATCCTGGTCGACTACTACGGAACTCCGACGCCGCTCGCGCAGCTCGCATCGATGCAGAACCCCGAGGCCCGCACGCTCCTCGTCACGCCCTACGACAAGGGTGCGCTGAAGGAGATCGAGAAGGCCATTGTCAACTGGCCGAACCTCGGGGCCAACGTCGGCAACGACGGCAACATCATTCGCGTAACGCTGGCCGAGATGACGGAGGAGCGTCGCCGCGACTTCGTGAAGATCGTCCGCGCCAAGGGCGAGGAGGCGAAGGTCGCGATTCGCAACATCCGTCGCAACTCGAAGGACGGACTGGATGCTCTGAAGGCCGATGTCGGCGAGGACGAGTTGGGCCGCGCCGAGAAAGAACTCGACGCCGTTACGAAGGCGCACGTCGATGCGATCGACGACGCGCTCAAGCGCAAAGAAGCAGAGCTGCTCGAAGTCTGATGAGCGAGCCCGGCGAGACTCCAACCCCGCGCAAAAGCAAGCGGGCGCGTCAGCGCGCCGACTTCGACGCGACCGTTGCCGACATCGAGGCACAGGTGCGGGCGACGAACGCCAGGATCGAGGCGCAGATGCGGGCGACGAACGCCATCATCGAGGAGCGCACCGGCCGTAACCTGGTCGCCGCGATCGCCATCGGGATCGTCTTCGGTGCCGCGTTCATCGCGAGCCTGATCTTCCTGACCTGGATCTTCATGATCTTCGCGGGGGCACTCATGGTGTTCCTGGCCCTTGAGTTGACGGCGGCCTTCCGCGCCGCCGGGCACAACGTGCCGCGCATCCCGTCCGCCATCGCGGCTGCCGGTGTCATCGTCGCGACGTTCTACTGGCACAGCGAGGGCCAGTGGCTGATCCTGCTCGCGGGCATGGGATTCATCACCGTCTGGAGACTGGTCGAGGCCGTCATCCCAGCCCGGCGCAAGACGGGCAAGGGTCTCGGCAGCGACCTGCTGGCCGGTCTCTTCATCCAGGCGTACGCGATCTTTCTCGGCAGCTTCACCGTGCTGCTCGCCTCGGAGCCACGCGGTAACCTCTGGGTTCTCGCGCTCCTGATCGTGGTTGTCTCGACCGATACCGGCGCGTACGTCACCGGCCTGCTCCTGGGCAAGCACAAGATGGCGCCCCGGATCAGCCCGAAGAAGACCTGGGAGGGATTCGCGGGCTCGCTCGTGGCCGCCCAGATCGCGAGCTTCCTGGTCGGCTGGCTCCTGTTGAACAACCTGCCGATCCTCGATCGCGTCGTCTTCGGCATCCTGCTCGCCCTGACCGGGACCATCGGCGACCTCGTCGAGTCGCTCATCAAGCGGGACCTCGGCATCAAGGACATCAGCAACTGGCTGCCCGGTCACGGCGGTTTCCTGGACCGCCTGGACTCCGTGCTCCCGTCTGCCGCGGTCGCTTTTGCGCTCTATATCGTTTTCAATGGGGCAGGATAGACAGGTGAGTACAACTTTTCCACGAGCCAGGAAGATGGGCTACTCGGTCAACGAAGTTGAGGACTTTCTCGAGGACGCCCGGCGCGCATACGCTGCCGACCGGTCCGCTCCCACCGTTGTGACCTCGGAGTCGATCCGCCGCACCGCCTTCGACATGGAGAAGGGCGGATATTCCGTCGTTCACGTCGACGCCGCCCTCGAGCGCCTCGAGGATGCCTTCGCCGCTCGCGAGAAGGACCGCGCGTTCGCCGAGATCGGCGACCAGGCCTGGTTCGGCCGGGCCCGTACGACCGCGCAAGAGGCTCTCGACCGCCTCGACCGCCCGGACGGGCACCGGTTCAAGCGGGTCAGCGCGTTCACGCTGGGATATAGCCCGAAGGACGTGGACGAGTTCGGCGACAAGCTGACCGGTTACTTCCAGAACGGCCAGCCGATGAGCGTCGATGAGGTGCGCACGATCGCGTTCCGGACGCGTCGCGGCGGCTACAACGAGAACCAGGTCGACGTTTTCCTCGACGCCATAATCGGCGTCATGCTCGCCGTTCGCTAACCATAGCTTCTGCGGCCCCAGCTTCTGCCGAGCGCAGTTCTGCCGTGGGCAGGATCGCTGGCATGCGCCCGCCACCGTGCCGCATCGTGGGTGCATGAGTGAAGAAAACCGCCCCTCGATGTTCAGCGAGCAGGCAAGAGCGCAGCTGTTGTTCAACCGGGTCGTCGTTCTGGACGGACCCCTGGATGACGACAACGGCATGCTGATCATGAGTCAGCTGATGTCTCTCGCGATGGATGATCCGGAGAGCGACATCGCGTTCTGGATCCATTCGCCGGGCGGTTCTGTACCGTCGATGCTGGCGATCCGGGATGTCATGCGGATCATCCCGTGCGATGTCGCGACGGTGGCGCTCGGCCTCGCGGCCTCGGCCGGCCAGTTCCTGCTGACGTCGGGCACGAAGGGCAAGCGTTATGCATTGCCGCACTCCCGCGTCCTGATGCACCAGGGCTCGTCCGGCATCGGCGGCTCGGCCGTCGAGGTCGAGGTGCAGGCGAACGACCTGCGATACACGCGTGACGTGATCATCGGGCTGGTCGCCGAGGACACCGGCCAGACTCCGGAGCGGATCTTCGAGGACTCGCTGCACGACCGCTGGTATTCGGCAGTCGAGGCGGTGGACTATGGGTTCGTCGACACCATCGTCGACTCGTTCGACCAGGTACGGCCGACTCGTCGCCGCCCGGCCGGGATGGTGGGTGTGCTGTGAGCAGCTACACGATCCCCAGCGTCGTGAGCGAAAGTCCGCGCGGTGACCGGATCATGGATGTCTACTCGCACCTGCTCACGGAGCGCATCGTCTACCTCGGCTCGGCGATCGATGCGGGTGTGGCGAACGCGCTGATCGCGCAATTGCTCCACCTGGAGGCCCGGGAGCCGGGTGGCGAGATCAACCTCTACATCAATTGCGAGGGCGGCGACCTGCCGGCGACGCTCGCGATCTACGACACGATCCAGTACATCCGGTCGCCCGTTGCGACGACCTGCGTAGGAGAGGCGATCGCGGGAGGTGCTGCGCTGCTGGCCGCGGGTGCTCCCGGACGACGGGCCGCACTGCCGCACGCCCGCGTCGTCCTGCATCAGCCGGCCGACCAGGGACGTGGCACGATTCCCGATCTCATCCTGCGCGCCGACGAACTCGTGCGCGTGCGCTCCGAGCTGGAGGAGGTGCTGCACCTGCACACGGGTCAGTCCATCGAAACGCTGCGCAGCGACACCGATCGGGATCGCGTGTTCAGCGCGCCCGCCGCGAGAGAGTACGGGCTGGTCGACGACATCCTGACGGCGACTCGCGAGCGTTCGATCGCCGCCTAGGTCATGCGGCGAGGAGAACGGCGTCCGAGCCCCGGTGGCTTTCCTGCTGGCTTCCCAGCTGCCCGGCCTGCCGGCCGACGCTGGTCGCGGAGCGGATGTCGATGACCTCGGCCGAGCGGACGTCCAGCTCCTGCGCGACCCGCACGAGAACGTGCGCGAGGGTTGATTCCAGCGCGCCGATGACCGCCGAGATCATCTCGCTCGATGCATCCTTGCGGCCGCGTTCCATCTCGGAGAGGTATTGGGGGGAGATGCCGGCGCGGGCGGCGGTGTCTTCAAGGCGCTCGTTGCGCGCGTTTCTCATCCGTCGCAGCTCGCCACCGAGCACAAATCGCCACAACTCATCCATATCGCCAGTAAACCAGCGGGAACGTCGTCGTGCACCGAAAATCTGCTCACAGCAGAACGAGATACACGCTGGTGTCGCCATAACTGGTGTCACGCTCGGAACGCCCCAATCCAGCCCGATCGCAGCCAATCTCTGCCGCGTGCACTAAAATTTGAGAACTGTGAGCACGCATTCGACGATTGCACTGCTCGAGGACCGGGTCGCCGCGGTTTCTCGGCGCAATAATCGTCGACTCCTGCCCTCCCGCTGGAAGATCCCGATTTACGCGTTCGTGCTCTCCTTCGCCATCGTTTTGGTCATGATCGTCGACCCGTATTCCGGGGCGTTCGCCGATGCGAATGTGGCGCCGAGCCGGTGGGAGCTGACCACCGGATCGCAGGTACTCACCAGCGACAGCACCGAAGCCGGATCGATCAGCCGCGGCGCGTTCGGCGTCCACTCCGCACCCAAGCCCGTGACGGCGCCCGCGGCGGGGATCCCCTCTCCGGGCTCGGCCCAGGCGATCGCGCGCGCCATGCTCGCGGCGCAGGGGATGGGAGACGACCAGTTCAGCTGCCTCGTCTCGCTCTGGAACCGCGAGTCCCACTGGAGCGTTACCGCAGCGAACCCGGACGGTGCGTACGGCATCGCGCAGGCGCTCCCGGGCAGCAAGATGGCCAGCGCCGGCCCGGACTGGCAGACCAACGCGACGACGCAGATCACGTGGGGGCTCGGCTACATCAAGGCGCGCTACCAGACGCCGTGCGGCGCCTGGGCGCACTCGCAGTCCACCGGCTGGTACTGACCGGGCGTCACGGTCGCCGGGCCCTCGATCCAGCCTGGCCCCCGGGTCGAGCTGGTCGAGACCGGATAACCTGAAATATGGAATGGGCCCTGTTCGGCGTCGTTGCGATCGTCTCGATCGTCGCCGCGGGGGCGTTCGCTAACAAGCTGGGTGTCGCCGCCCCGCTCATCCTCATCGTCCTCGGCGTGGGTTTCAGCTTCATCCCGGGCGCACCGACCGTCGTCGAACCGGAGGTCATCCTCGCGGGGATCCTTCCGCCGATCCTGTACTC
The DNA here is from genome assembly GCA_036491035.1 of Galbitalea sp. Lineage (GTDB taxonomy): Bacteria > Actinomycetota > Actinomycetes > Actinomycetales > Microbacteriaceae > Galbitalea. The sequence goes on from DASXCU010000098.1 coordinate 18,706, forward strand.
CGCGGCGGTTAACGTGCCGATCGTGGATTTCCGACGCAACTTCTCGAGCATCTTCGGGCTGAGCGTGCTGCTCGTCCTCGCGTCGGCGTTCGCGACCGGCTGGCTGCTGTTCGCGCTGTTTCCCCGGCTGACCTTCGCCGAGGGGGTTGCAATCGGTGCCGTCATCAGCCCGACGGATGCAGTGGCCGCCACCGCAATCGGCAAGCGCCTGGGCCTGCCCCCGAGGCTCGTCACAATCCTCGAGGGTGAGGGGCTGGTCAACGACGCGACCGCCCTCGTGCTGCTGCGGTCCGCGATCGCGGCGACGGCAGCGTCGGTGTCGTTCTGGGGTTCGCTCGGCGACTTCGCCTACGCGGTGATCGTCGCGATCGTGATCGG
>DASXCU010000099.1:0-33611 GCA_036491035.1 Galbitalea sp.
CAATCTCGGACCGTTGTGGGCGTCAGCCGTTATTGCCGGTGCGGGCATCGGCGCGACGTTCTCCGGCAGCACGCGCGGCCTCCTCCCCGAGGTGAAGCCGTATGAGCGGGCCGGTCTCCTGGCGGCCATCTTCACGGTCTCCTACCTGACCTTCGGCCTCTCGGCGATCGTCGCGGGCTTCGTCGCGACGGCGGCCGGCGTCCGAACGATGGCAGTCGGGTTCGGGCTGCTAACCATCGTGGTCGCCGTTTTCGGACTCGTGCTGAGCGGCGGCGCCGTCGTGCGGGCCCGGAAGACGGCGAGCGCGTAGGCCTCCGTGACCCGGCAATAATGAAGCGTGCAGCAACGCTTCGGTAAGGATACGTCGGACGACGGGACCGTCGTGGCGTTCTCCTCGATCGGGGAAGGACGCCCGATCGTCTACGTCACGGGCTGGCTCAGTCACCTGAAGCTCAGTTGGGAACTGCCCGCCGAGCGGGCGTTTTACGAGAGCCTGGCCGAGGGCGGCCGGCTTGTTCGCTACGACCGCGCCGGTAACGGCCTCACACCGGCGATCGACCGGCCGCCGTCGCTTCCATCCGAGCTGGATCAGCTCGAGGCGGTCGTTCGCACGATCGGACCGGAGCCGTTCGACCTCATCGGCGCGTCCCTGGGGGCACCGATCGCTCTCGCGTGGGCTGCCGAGCATCCGGAAACCGTGCGCCGCCTGGTGCTCTACGGCGGCTGGGCGACGGGTGCAGCGATCTCCGACCCCGAAACGCAGGAGAACATCCTGGCGCTGGTGGAGTCGCACTGGGGACTCGGGTCCGACGTGCTCACGGAGATCTTTGCCCCCGACACCGACGTCGGCACGCGGAAGAAACTCGCGCGCTACCAGCGCTCGAGTTCGACCGCCGCAACCGCGCGCGCCCTGCTCGCGCTCAGTTACCGGCTCGACGTCAGCGGACTGCTGTCGCGGGTCTCCGTTCCGACGCTGGTGATTCATCGCGAGGGCGACCGCGCGGCGCCGGTCGCGCAGGCGCGGGTTCTCGCCGAGGGAATTCCGGGGGCCGAGCTCGTCATCCTGCCGGGCCGATCGCATCTGCCGTACGCGGGAGACACGCACGCGCTGCTCTCGGCCATCCGTCGCTTTCTCGGACTGCGCGCGCCGCGACGCGGGCCCCTCTCGCTGACCGCGCGGCAGACCGAGGTCGCCGCGCTCGTCAGCGAGGGTCTCACGAATCGAGAGATCGCGGAGCGCCTCGGCATCGACGAGCGATCCGCGGAGGGTCACGTCGAACGCATTCGCGTGCGCCTCGGGTTCCGGTCCCGTGCGCAGATCGCGTCGTGGTACTCGGCCAAGTGAGGTAGTTCTACGCCTGACCGCCCGGCGTTCGTCGCCGAGGCTGGGAGCATGAACAGCACTGCCGTCGCCACCCCCGCGTCCACCGCACCTCCCGCCGCTCCGGAATTCGCCCTGCACCGCGGTCGCGGCCGATTCAACGCCGCGTTCTTCCGAGTTCTCGGGCCGACCATCGAGCGCAGTCTGCGCGAGAAGAAGCTGCGCGTGTTCGGTGGCCGCGAGCGTGACGTGGTCGAGCTCGGTCCCGGCGTCGGAGCGAATCTCGGCTACCTCCCCGCGGGCGCGAAACTCATCGCCATCGAACCGAACGTGTATATGCACGGCGGCCTCCGGTCGGCCGCACGCGCGCACGGCATCGAGCTCGACCTTCGCGAGACGACGGCCGAGAACACCGGGCTGCCGGACTCCAGCGTCGACAGCGTGATGTCGTCGCTCGTGCTGTGCACGGTGACGGATCCGGATGCGGTGCTCGCCGAGGTTCGTCGCATCCTGCGCCCGGGCGGGACGTTTCGGTTCGTCGAGCACGTCGTGGCCGACGAGGGAACGCGAACCCGGTCAGCGCAACGACACCTCCGGCGCCCCTGGGCCTGGGTTTTCGAGGGGTGCTCCTGCGAACGCGACCTGGAAAAGGCCATTCGTACGGCGGGGTTTCGGGACGTCAATGTCGAGCGTTTTCGAATCAGTACACCTTTCGTGCCATTCAACACGCAGATCGCCGGGACGGCCCAGGCATGAGTGCGCTGCTGACGATCGACGGAACGCGTGCGACGCCCGCGGCGCTCGCAGCCGAACTCCGGGCCGCGCATCCATCGGGGCGAGTGCTCGTCGCCGTTGGCGGCACGGATTCCCGTGCGACCGCAGGGTTCGCCGACTTCCTGGCGCTGGCACTACGGCGGCACAGCAAGTCGGTTCTGCGAGCGAGTGCGAGCAACTTCGCTGTCGCCGACCGGCCCGGGGCCGCCGGGCGGCGGGTGAGCTATGACGTTCCCCTGTTCGCGTCCGCCCTGCTCGAACCGTTCGCGGCGGGGGAGTCCTTCGCGCTCATCGGATCGAGAGCGGATGGCGACATCCTGTTCGACCCGCGCTGGACGAGCGCCCCGGCGGACTCGATTCTCGTCGTGGACGGCGAATTCCTCGGTCACCCGGCCCTGGCGCGCCTCTGGGACCGCGTGATCCTGACCGACTGAACGGGCAATGCGTGACAGGGTTCTGCGCGTGACAGGATTCTGCGATGGGAACTCTCGACTCTGCGACGGACTGGCTGGATCTGGCGAGCGTGGATTCGGCGGTCTTCGCGCTTCGGCCCGACTACCGCGCGCTCCTGATCGTCGCCGAGCAACTGGTGCCGGGCGAGAGCGATGTCGTCAGCGAGGCACTCCTCGCCGACGCGGAGACGTTGATCAGCACTCGGCTGGAGGACCAGCCGCTGGACGAGTTCCCCGAGTTGCTCGCCTGGCGTGAGGCCTACCGCGCCTTCGGTTCGAAGCCACAGCGCTTTCGGCCGAGCGTCGAGGCGCTCGTTCGACGTGTGGGCGACGGGCTGCCGCGAATCGACCGCATCACCGACACCTACAACGCGATCTCCGTCGCGCACCTGCTGCCGCTCGGGGGAGAGGATGCCGACCGCTATTCGGGCGCGGCACGACTCTTTCGTGCGGACGGGAGCGAGAGCTTCGAACTGATGTCGTCCGGCGAGAGGGTGGTCGAGCATCCGGAGCCCGGCGAGGTGGTCTGGGGAGACGACGACGGCGTGACCTGCCGCCGGTGGAACTGGCGACAGTCCCTGCGCACGCGAATCACCGGCGAGACGACCCGGGCGCTCTTCATCCTCGACTCCCTGGCTGAGGTGACGCCGCACGACCGGCTGGCCGCGGCGGGCGCCGCGCTCCGGGAGGGGCTCGCCGCGTTCAGCCCCGAGGCGACATTCACTTCCCGGATGATCGAGCCGGCCTGATCGTTCGGATGCCAAGCTGTAGGCATGTTTTCGCGAGACCTCACCCCGACCGCTGAGCTTCGACCGCTCGAGATCTGGAACGCGGACGAGTTCGCGGCGCACATGGATCGGGCGCGCGAACACATCCGCCCCTGGGTCGGCGCGAGCTTCATCAGCGATGATGTGGCTGGGGCGCGAGCGACGCTCGGGCGCTACGCGGAGCGCACCGCCGCCGATGGAAACCGCATCTTCGGCATCTGGGACGCCGGCGCTCTGGTCGGCGGCGTGATGTTCGTGGAGTTCAGCACCGCGATGGGAGTGTGCGAGATCGGGTGCTGGCTCGAACCGTCCGCAGAAGGGCGCGGGCTCGTCACCGCAGCGAGCCGCGTGCTGCTCGAGTGGGCGTTCGAGACCCGCGGCATCCACCGGGCCGAGTGGCGGTGCCGGGCGGACAACGCGCGCAGCGCCGAGGTTGCGCGGCGTCTCGGGATGACACTCGAGGGCGTCCTGCGTGAGGCGTGGAAGGTCGGCGACGAGTTCCATGACAAGCAGGTCTGGTCGATGCTCGCCGACGAATGGGCCACCGCGAAGACTGATCAATGAGCAGTGAGCCGACGAGCGACGAACCCGGCGTGCTGGGCGCTCTCCGGGTGGACGGTGGCATAGGAATCGTCACAGTTCCGATCCAGGTGGACGCGGACGTGAGCGAGGTCTGGTCCGCGATCACCGATCCCTCTGGACTCTCGCAGTGGGTCGGACACGTGGATGGTGCGTTGCGCGCTGGCGGGTCCTTTCGTGCCCACTTCTTCCCGAGCGAGTGGGAGGGCACCGGAACGGTTACGGCGTGTGAGGCGCCGCATCGCTGGTGTGTGAGCACGACCCAGGACGGCGAGACCGACGCCCTGCAGATCGACGCGACCGTGACGGCGGAGACGCGCGGTGGCAGCACCGTGCGCTTCGTCCACAGCGGCATGGACGCCGCCATGCTTGCCGGTTACGCGGCCGGACTGCAGGTGCGTGCCGAGAATCTCGCGCGATACCTCGGCGGTCGCGAGGTCATCGGCCTCGACCGGTTCCGCGTACTGTTTGCGCTCTACAAGGACGTCTCGGTCGAGGGGAAACCGACGAACATCGACCGGTGAAGCTCCGAGACGTGCGCCTCGATGAGGGCGACCGCTTCGACCGGGTCGCGGCGACGTAGCGCGCCGACGAGCCGTCGATGCTGCTCATTGACGTCGTGCAGGTATGCCACGGGGTACGGCACGAAGTAACGATAGAGCTCGTAGAGCACCTCGTCATACGCCGGGAATGCCCACTCCAGCCCGCTCGCACGAGAGACCGCCAGGTGCAGCTGTTCGTCGGCCGCGTGGTAGTCGCTCCAGTTTGCGGCGCCGGCGGCCCGGTCGACGATTCGCTCCAACTCCGCCAGCTGCGCCTCGGTGATGTTCAGCGCGGCGTGGTGAGTGAGCGCGCACTCGAGCAGCACGCGCTGGTTGATCAGGGAGTGGACGGTGTCGGCGTCAGCTCGATAGACGCCCGCGGCGTCGATCGCTTTGGTCGAGGCGTGGTCGGCGACGAACGTCCCGCCCTTTCGCCCGCGCAGGCGAACCAGCAACCCGTCGTCGGCGAGACTCTTCAGCGCGCGTCGCACCGTAATCTCACTGACGGCGAGAGCCGCCGCCGTGTCGGCATCCGAAGGCAGCGCCTCGCTCGGCGCGAGCAGGCCAAGCTGCACCGCAAGGGCGATGCGGGCCCGAACCGTCTCGACGGCGCTCAGCCGCTTGATGCCCGCGATCGCCGGGTCGGCGAGCGCCATCCCGGCCGGTGTGTCGCCCTGCGGCGGGTCCGGTTCGGGGTCGGTTTTCGGCACGAGAGTCCAATCGCTCAACTACACACTAGACAAAAGTGATCAATGTGATCTATTTTACTTTTCAACCCCGTCTCTCACACACCGACCGATCCAGCGATGGACGACAGAGGTATTTCGTGACCCGCATTACGTGTTGCCAGCTGGCTCCGGTCATCGCGGATCTCGACGCTAATTTGCGGCTCACGACCGACGCGATCCGGGCTGCCGTTGCGGGTGGGGCACGAGTCGTGGTTCTGCCGGAACTCTCTACGTCCGGCTACGTCTTCGCGTCGGCGGACGAGGCTCGCACGGTGGCGATCACCCCAGAGCATCCGGTCTTTGCCGAGTGGGCGGCAATCGTGCGACCCGTCGATGGCGTCGTCATCGGGGGTTTCGCCGAGGCAGGGCCGGACGGCCTCCTCTACAACAGCGCCGCCATCGTCGACGGGTCCGGCGTTCTCGCGGTCTATCGCAAGGTGCACCTCTGGGCACGGGAGAAGCTCGTCTTCGAGCCCGGCACTGCTGAGCCGCCGGTCGTGGATACTCCGGTCGGGCGCATCGGCGTGCTGATCTGCTTCGACCTCGAATTCCCTGAGTTCCCGCGGAGCGTGGCCCTGCGCGGGGCCGAACTCATTGTGGCTCCCACGAATTGGCCTCGCGAGGTCGCGCCCGAGGGCGAGCGCGTGCCGGAGGTGACCGTGGCCATGGCCTCCGCCTACAGCAACCACGTCGCGATCGCGTGCTGCGACCGCGCCGGGGTCGAGCGCGGGCAGGAGTGGAACGAGGCCAGCTGCATCGTCGACGACCACGGCTGGGTGATCGCGACACCGGATGCGGCGGGCTTCGTCACCGCAGACCTCGACCTGGCGCGGTCCCACGACAAGACCCTCGGCACCCTGGTCGACGTCTTCGGCGATCGGCGACCCGAACTCTACGGCGCAGTGACATCCCCCAAGCCCTAACCGCAGCAGTCCAATCCAAAGGAGTACCACGTGAGTGCAGTCAAGACGGAGCCGCGATCGGGCGGCATCGAGACACGATCGATCGACTACGTGCCGAAGGTCGAACGGCACGGAAAGGTCTGGCACATCGGCCCGCTGTGGTTCATGAGCAACGCGCAGATCGCCACGCTCGCTGTCGGAACCACGAGCTTCCTGTTCGGCGGCAACCTGATCTGGTCGATCATCGCCATCGCCGTCGGGCTCATCATCGGCACGTTCTTCATGGCGGCGCACTCGTCGCAGGGGCCGAAGCTCGGCATCCCGCAGATGGTGCAGTCACGTCCGCAGTTCGGCTACGTCGGCGCCCTGCTGGTCTGGCTGTTCGCGTTCCTCCAGTACGCGGGCTTCAACGTGTTCAACACGGCGCTCGCCGGTGAGTCGGTGGGCGCCGCGGTCCACACGCCGTCGACGTTCGGGTTCAACACCCTGTGGATGATCGTCGTCACCGTAGTCGGCGCGATCATCGCGCTCTGGGGCTACGACCTGATCCACCGGATGGAGCGGTACCTCGTGTACGCGACCATCCTGATCATGGCTCTCGTCACGCTGTCCGCCTTCATCCACCTCCCGATTCCGGCCGGGGCGTTCGACCTTGGACACTTCTCGCCGCTCGCGTTCTTCGCGCAGCTGGGTGTCGCCGCCGGTTACCAGATCTCCTGGGCAATCTACGTCTCGGACTACTCCCGTTACCTGCCGTCGACTACCTCGACCAGTCGCACCTTCCGGTGGACGTTCTGGGGCAGCGTCATCGGCGGTGCCTGGATCATGTGGCTGGGCGCTTACCTCGCCGCCGTGGTCAAGAACTTCGACGCGGGCGACCCGGTCATCGGCATCAAACAGGTCGCCGACGACCTCTTCCCCGGATTCGGGACGATCGCGCTGATCGTGTTCTCGCTCGGACTGATCGCGGTGCTCGTACTGAACGTCTACGGCGGATCGCTGACACTGATTTCATCCGTCGACAGCTTCAAGAAGGTGAAGGCAACGCTCCGCATCCGCGTGGTGACCATCGTGATCACCTCGGTGATCTCCGGCGTCCTGGCGATCTTCGTCCTCGGCATCTTCGCCAGCTCGTTCTTCAACTTCCTCGAGCTCGTGCTGTACTTCTTCATCCCGTGGACCGCGGTCAACCTGACCGACTACTTCATCGTGCGAAAGGGCCACTACGCGATCGCGGAGATCTTCAAGCCCCGCGGAATCTACGGTCGCTGGGGTTGGCGCGGAATCGTGTCGTATCTCGTCGGCTTCGCGGCAATGGTCCCGTTCTTCCATATTCCGGGACTGTGGGTCGGCTTCGTGTCGACCGCGATGGGCGGGATCGACATCTCGCTCTTCATCGGACTGCCGGTAGCCGCTGTGCTCTACTGGATCCTCAGCCGCAGCATCGACCTGAAGAGCGAAGAGGCGCTGGCTACGGCTCAGGCCGACTCCCTGGAGATCGTGGACGGCGAGTCAGAGGATCTCGCCGGCGCGGTCATCGACTAGTCGATTGCGACGGCGGCGGTGCGAGGCCGCCGCCGTCCGTCCGCTCTAGGATTGCGACACCGGGTCGAGCACGGGAGAGTGAGACATCATGAAGCTCAGCCTCGCCCAGCTCGGTGCGGGAACGGACAAGGCGGCCAATCTTCGCCTCATCGCCGATTCCGCTCGTGAGGCAGCGGCCGACGGAGCCGACCTGGTCGTGTTTCCCGAGTTCTCGATGTACGACAAGAAGGTCGTCGATCCGACCTTCTCGCTTGCCGCGGAGCCGATCGACGGCGCGTTCGTCGACGGCATCCGGACGCTTGCTACCGAACTTCGCCTGACGCTCGTCGTCGGCATCGTGGAGTCGAACCCCGACGGGAACCGGCCGTTCAACACGCTGGTCGCCATCGACCCGGCCGGCTCGTTGGTGGCCCGCTATCGCAAGATCCACCTGTTCGACTCGTTCGGGTTCCGTGAATCGGATTGCATCACCCCGAGCGCCAGTCTGGAGCCCGTCACGTTTCCCGTCGGTGAGCTAACGGTGGGACTCATGACCTGCTACGACCTGCGCTTCCCGGAACTCGGCCGAGCGCTCGCGGACGCCGGTGCAGAGCTCATGCTGGCCTGCTCCTCCTGGGTTCCGGGGCCCGGCAAGGCTGACCAGTGGACCGTCCTGGCTCGAGCACGCGCCATCGAGAACGCCTGCTACTTCGCCGCGGTATCGCAGGTCCCACCCATCTCGATCGGCCGTAGTCTCCTCGTCGATCCGATGGGCGGAATCATCGGGGAGCTGGATGAGGCCGCAGCGACCGCGACCTTCGACGTGTCCCGATCGGTTGTGTCGGATGCGCGTACGGTCAACCCGTCCCTCGAGCACCGTCGTTACCCCGGCTGGTGCCCTCCGGCTCCTGCCTAGCGGTACGGCCGGAAGAAGTCCCGCAGCTCCTGCGCGTACTCCTCGGGCTGCTCGAACGGCGCGAAGTGTCCGCCGCGCGCCGGTCGACTGACGTGCACCACGTTCGCGGCGCGCTCCACCCACTCCGTGGGCGGCGGGCTCAGGGTGTCACCGGGGTAGAGGGCGTAACCGGACGGGACATCGACGTGCCGCACCAGCTCGCTCCCGGGTATCGCCCCATTCGCGTTGTACATCCGCATCGAGGAGCCGATGGTGCCGGTGAGCCAGTAGATCGTAATATTCGTCAGGATCTCATCCCTGGTGAAAACGCTCTCGATGTCGCCGTGGCAGTCACTCCAGCTGCGCAGCTTCTCGAGGATCCACGCGGCCAGTCCCACCGGGGAATCGGTGAGTCCGAAGGCCGCCGTCTGCGGCTTGGTGCGGTGCAGCGCGGCGTACGCCCCCTCCGACGCGCCCCACGCTGCGCCCTCCGCCAGCCATGCGCGCTCCGCGGGTGAGAGCTCGGACGGGTCGCCCGGGTACACGGGAAGTCCGCCGCCCACGCTGTGCACCGCCATCACCCGGTCCGAGTGGTCCAGCGCGAGATAGCGAGTGACGTGACTGCCAATGTCGCCGCCGGCGGCCGCGAAGCGGTCATAGCCGAGTCGGTTCATCAGCTGCGCCCAGAGGTCCGCCACCTCGATCGAATTGAGGGCCGGATCCGGGATGTCCGAGTATCCATAGCCGGGCATATCCGGCACGACGACATCGAACGCGTCGGAGGAGTCACCACCGTGCGCCCCCGGGTCGGTCAGCAGCGGCAGAACCTTCGAGTATCGCCAAAACGAATCCGGCCACCCGTGACTGAGCACGATCGGCAGGGCATCGGTATTGCCGACCGCCTTCGCGTGGACGAAGTGGATGCCGTGACCACCCAGCTCGAGACGGAACCGTGGCTGTTCGGACAGGGCGGCCTCCTGGGCGGCCCAGTCGTAGCCGTCGGCCCAGTACGCCGCCAGTTCGCGCAGGTAGTCGAGATCGGTGCCGAGCGCCCAGCCGTTGTCCGCCGGCGCATCCGGCCAGCGTGTCAGGCGCAGCCTCGCCCGCAGGTCTTCGATCGCTGCTGCGGTGTCGGGCGGGACGAATGGCTCGGGCGCGTTCGGCATGCCCCTCACGCTATCGGCGACCCCCGACTCTCCGTTATGACATTTGTCACTGCCGCGTGATGGTCGATGTCACTACCGCCGACGAGCGGCGGAAGCGAGGGTGGAGAACAACGGAAAGGAACCATCATGACCGCCTCACTCGAAACGGCCAATCACCCGCACGCCGCCGCCCGGTCGGCACTCCACGGGGTCACGATACTGGTGGCGGTCTACCTCGCGCTGAGCGCTCTGACTCTCGCGGCGATAGTCGTCTTCCGGGGCGATCCGGCCATCGTCAACGTGGCTGCCTGGATCAGGGGGAGTTTCGCGCTCGCCAACGCGGCGCTCCTGTTTGTGTTCGCGCGGCGCGCGAGCGACGGCGCACCAAGGGCACTGCTGCGCGTACGTCTCATCTCGGCGATCGTCCTCGTGGCCGTCGTCGTCATCGTCGCGCTGCCGGCGACGTTCCCGCTCTGGATGCGGATCGAGCAGGGTGCCTGCGGGCTCGTGCTGCTCGCGGTCGTTCTCCTCGTCAACGGCAGGCGCGTGCGATCCTCACTCGCCTCGAACTGACGCGATCCTCCCAGTGCTAACGTGCCGAGGATGACCGAAAATGCGCCAGCCACGCGGCTCGAGGCCCAGCCCTGGGCCAGCGGGCGGCGTCGGCTGTTGCTGTCGGCGGGGATGCTGGTCTATCCCGGCATCACGGCCGCGACCGTTCCCGCGCACTCTGCAGGCGGCGCGGCCGTCGCCGGATTTGCGATCGTTGCCGCGTTCAGCGTGTTGTACCTGGCCTCGGTGGTGCTCGCGCGCGGCAGCTCACGGCCTGGCTTCTGGCTGCTCTTCGGCCTACTGGCCGCGCTCTTTGTCGCCGAACTCTGGTTCGCCCGGATCGACGCGTTCTACCTGGGCGCCGTCGTCGCGTCGGTCTCCGTGCTGCCGCTCCGACGGTGGGCCGCACCCATCGTCGGGGTGATCGCGGCCGCCGCGCTCGTGCTCCCGCTCCTGGTGCCGAGCTGGCGTCAGGCGCCTGGCTGGACCCAGGCGGTCATGGTCGTCTTCACGGCCCTGCTCTGGTACGCGTTCGGCGAGATCGCCCGCGCCAACCTCACCCTTCTCGAGGCGCGTGCCGAAGTGGCGCGACTCGCCTCGGAAGCCGAGCGCAACCGGATCGCCCGCGACCTGCACGACCTCGTCGGCCACTCCCTGACCGCCATCACGGTGAAGAGCAATCTCGCCCGCCAGCTTGCCGCGAACGAGAATTCTCCCGCGCTCAAAGAAATTACAGAGGTCGAACAGCTATCCCGGCAGGCACTCGCGGATGTCCGCGCGGCCGTCTCCGGTTACCGGGAGGTGACCCTGTCCGGAGAGCTCGCGCGAGCTCGCGAGCTGCTGCGCGCGTCCGGGGTGATTGCGGACATTCCAACGGCGGTCGAACCGGCCGGCACGGACGCGCAGGAACTCTTCGGCTGGGCCGTTCGCGAGGGAGTCACGAATGTGGTCAGGCACGCCGCCGCGACCCGCTGCTCGATCGTCGTGTCGCCGTCCGGCGTGACCATCACCGATGACGGCGTGGGTGGTCGTTCGAGCGAAGGCAACGGGTTGGCCGGTCTGCGCGAACGGGCATCGGTGGATGGCGCGCGCATTACCGCGGGCCCGATCCGTCCGAGAGGCTGGCAGCTGACGGTCGCGCTTTCGCCGGTGGCCGCACAGTGACCATCCGGCTGCTTCTCGCCGACGACCAGGCGCTCGTGCGTGACGCTCTCGCGGCGCTGCTGGGCCTCGAGGCGGACTTCGAGGTCGTTGCGTCCGTGGGTCGTGGAGATGAGGTCGCCGCTGCCGCGATCGCGTGCTCTCCCGACGTCGCTTTGCTCGACATCGAGATGCCCGGGCTCGATGGTCTCGCGGCCGCCTCAGTTCTCGCTAGCCAGCTCCCCGAGTGCCGAACCGTGATCCTGACCACGTTTGGTCGCGCCGGTTATCTTCGTCGAGCGATGGAGGCGGGTGCGGTGGGATTCGTGGTGAAGGATGCGCCGGCCGAGGTGCTCGCGGACGCAATCCGACGGGTGATGAAAGGCGAGCGAGTCATCGATCCGACCCTCGCTGCCGAGACTCTCGCGGCGGGCGACTCCCCGCTCACCGCACGAGAACGCGATGTGCTCATCGCCGCCCGGTCCGGCGGTTCGGTCGCCGACATCGCCGCCCGCCTGTATTTGTCCGAGGGCACGGTTCGCAATTACCTCTCGTACGCGATCTCGAAGACGGATGCGCGCAATCGGATGGACGCCCTGCGCGTCGCGGACGAGCGCGGGTGGCTCTGACGTTTCACGGGCGATAGCCCTTCGCGCAGGTGTTCTGCGCCGCAGTCTGGCCGGTGACGTCCCCGGGGAGCGCGACGGGCGCCGCCGCGGGGCCGGTGGGGGTCGGCGTGGGAGTTGCCGTGGACTTTGCCGTTGCCTTCCCGGTGGGCGTCGCGGTCGCGGTGACGACGGGAGTGGCGGGCGTCGTTCCATTCACGGTCGCGCGTCCGAGCTTGCCGGAAAGCAGCACCGGCTGGTCGTTGTCCAGGGCGGTCGCGAGGATGCGATCGGCGGGCTGCTCCGCAACCACGCGGCCAGGGAAAGCCGGGTTCGATTTCGTCGGCCACTCCACGAACACCACGTTTGCGAGACTGATGTTCTTGAGCGCCAGCGCGATCGACACCATCGTCGTCGGCGACGAGAGCGTGTCCGAGAGTTCCATGTTCTTCACCGCGGCGTTCGCCAACTGGTAGAGCGTGAACGGGTTCCCGAGCACGCCGGAACTTGTTAGTTTGCGCATCAGCGACGACATGAACAGCTGCTGGTCGCTGATCCGCCCGAGGTCGCTTCCATCGCCAACCCCGTGACGACTGCGCAGGAACGCGAGCGCCTGGTCGCCCTGGATGGTGACGTTTCCCGCCGCCAGGTTGAGTCCCACGTATTTGTCCTTGAGCGGGGTAGCGAGACAGACGTCGACGCCGCCGACGACATCGGACATGTCGATGACGCCGTCGAAACTGATCTCGGCCGCATACGGGATGTCGAGGCCAGTGAGCTTCTCGGCTGAGATCACCGTGCAGCCGAGCCCGCCGCGTGACAGCGTCGTGTTGAACATGGCGTTCGTGACGGGCCCCGCGGTGCCGCCATTCGCCCGAGGGCAGGACGGAATGTTGACGAGCAGGTCGCGCGGGATGCTGACGACCGTTGCGTGCTGGTGGTCGGCGGAGATGTGCATCACCATCGTCACGTCGTTGTTTCCCGTGCCGGAGCTTCCGCGAAGATCAGCGGCATCTTGGAAACCGTTCTGGCCAGTTCGGGTGTCGCTCCCGGTCAGGAGCAGGTTGACGGGTCCGGAGATGGAACCGACCTGCGGTGCCGGCTCGTTCGTCCCGCGGATGTGAGAGAGGTGAATACCGGGCTTGATCTGAGCGACCGTCTGCCACACGGCGATTCCGGCGACGGATGCCACGCTGACCGCAAGGACGGCCACGATCACGCCGACGTACATAAGGAGACCCGGGATAAGCGTTGCTCGACGCAGCCTGCCGTGGCGCGCGATGGTGGCGGCGCGCGTCGCCCGTCGGGCCGATCTCGAATCGTTGCTCACGCGATTCTCCGCTCGTCGTCAGGTTCTCCGCCGCTGGGATTGCGAGTTAGGAGTCTAAGCGGAGAAACCTGAGGAAACCGTGCCAGCTCGCCGGTAAGTCACGAGCATCGGTCATCCATCCCTCCTAGGGTTGGCCTAGAGACAGGGGAGTACGCGAGTGGCCGACAACGAATCATCCAACCAGCTTCAGTTCCAGGTGAGCCTGCCGCCCGAGCAGGAGCTCGGCGTCTTCGCCGACTTCGCGAGTGTGTGGCACACGCCGACCACCTTCGTGATCGACTTCCTTGCGGTGAAGGGCCCGCAGCATCCGTCAGTCGATGCGGTCGGTCAGACACACCCGGAGTCTCCGGTGCTGGAGGCACGGGTCGGGGCCCGAGTGCGCATCCCGTCTGAGCAGATCTTCCCGCTGATCTCCGCCCTCCAGCAGCAGGGCGACAAGTGGCTCGAGGAGTCCGGTCGCTCGGAGCCTCCCGTCGACTGGACCAGCACGAGCTGACTACTGCACGTCGATGAGCACCTTCCCGATGACGTTGTCCTCGACGGCACGGTGTGCGTCGGCCGTCTGCTCGAGGGGATAGCGCGTGACCGGCAGGCCGTTCTCCTCGCCCACGCCGAGCGCGCCCGCTTCCGCCGCGGCCGTAACCGACCGGACGGCGGCCGCTTTCTGCTCCGGTGAGGTCGAGTAGGTCAGCAGAAACTGCAGGCGCGCGTTCTTGCCCATTGCCGCGCGGATCGGGATGCTCGGCTCATCGGCCCCGCCGCCCGCGTACATCGAGACGGTTCCGCCGAGCGCGAGGATCGACAGGTCGAGTTCGACGTTATCGACGGCGTTCACTTCGACGATCACATTCGCGCCGACGGGCGCGAGCTCCGACATGCGGGCGCGAACGTCCTCGCTGCGGTAGTTCAGCACGTGGTTCGCCCCGGCGGCCGTGGCGAGCCGCGCCTTCTCGTCGCTGCTGATGGTCGTGATCACGGTCGCTCCCGCCCACGTCGCCAACTGGATCGCCGCGTGGCTGACGGCACCGGCGCCACCGGACACGAACACGACGATGCCGTCGAGGGTGCCTGGGGCGAGTTCCGACGGTCCATCGTCGCGCGCGGTCAGCGCGCGGTGCGCGGTCAGCGCTGGAATTCCGAGGGTCGCGCCGACGTCGAACGAGACGTGGTCGGGGAGCGCGACGACCTGCGCCGCGGGGAGAACGGCAAGCTCCTGCGCCGTCCCGTCGGCGCGCTGGTATGCGGCATCCCAGACCCACACCCGCTCCCCGACCGAGAAGGACGTGACCCCTTCGCCGATCGATTCGATCGTTCCCGCTCCATCTTGGTTCGGGACCTGCGGCCGTGGGAGGTCGGCGCCGTCGCCGTTGCCCGCACGCGCCTTCCAGTCGGTCGGGTTGACCCCGGAGACGGCTATTCGCACGACAACCTCACCCGGCCCCGGGACGGGAGTCGCGCGGTCGACGAGGGTAAGGACGTCGGGGGAACCGGTTCTGGTGTACTCAATGGCTCGCATACCCCCAGTTAACGCCGAAGTGCCCCGCCCCGCGAAACCGCGGGATGGGGCACTGTCGAACTCGCTAGCTGTTGTTGCCCGGAGCGCCCCCGCCGGCACCGCCACCGAAGCCGCCCCCACCGAAGCCGCCACCGAATCCGGTCGTCGCGCCCTCGATGATCGCGGTCGCCTTGATGGTGCTGCCGCTCGTGGTCCCGATCACGCGGATCGTCTGGCCGGCCTTCAGCGCCGAGACCGTGGTCTTGGTGGTCTTGGTCGTTGTTGTGGATCCGGATGTGCTGGTGGTCGTCGTCGTGACGGCCGTGGAGCTGGTCGTCGTCACGCTGACGGTCGTGCCGGACGTCTCCTTCAGGCTGATGGTGGAGCCGCTGATCGAGACGATCTTGCCGGCCGCGCCGCCGCCGAATCGGTTAGCGCCACCTGTGGTGCCGGTGCCGCCCTGTGTTCGCGTTCCGCCCGTTCCGCCGGTGCCACTCTCAGCGCCGCCGCGATTGCCGAAGCCCCCGCCCTGGGCGAAGCCGGCGCGGGCGCCGCCCGCGGTGTTGGTGCCGGTTGCGTGGCCGATCAGGATGCCAGCGAACAGTCCGATCGCGAGCGCAGCGACGAGCGCCAGGATCGGCGTCACGATGCGCGAGGCGCCCTTCTTCTGCACGACGGTCGTGGTCGGCGGCGTCGGTGTCGGCTCCGGAGTGCCGGCGGGAGTTTCGTTGCTCATGGTTTTTCCTTGTCTGGGTTGGATGTAGGTCAGATGGAGCGGAGCGCCTGAATGGGACGCATGGTGGCGGCGCGCCCCGCGGGATAGACCCCGAAGAAGACGCCGATGGCGACGGAGACTCCGAGAGCGAGCGGTATCGAATAGCCGATCAGCACCGGCTGGGTCCCGTTGATCTGGAATTGCGCGGCAAAGATCGCGACCACGACTCCGAGGATCCCGCCGAGCAGGGTCAAAATGGCCGCTTCCGCGAGGAACTGTCCGAGGATCGCGCCCCGGGTCGCGCCGAGCGCCTTGCGGATGCCGATCTCGCGGGTCCGCTCCGTGACCGTCACGAGCATGACGTTCGTCACGCCGATTCCGCCGACCAGGAGGCTGATGGCGGCAACCGCCGCGAGCAGCACGGTGAAGCTCGTTGCGCTTGCCTCGGCCGTCGAGAGCAGCGTGCTCGCGTTGGTGATCGTGTACGGGAGAGACGACGACGTGGTTCCGCTTCCGGATGCCGCGGCCGCGGCGCGACGGAATCGACCGGTACCGGCGGTCGTTCCCGTTGATGTCGCGCTCGCGGCCGAGGATGCGCTCACGTGCAGAAGCTGGTTGAGCTCCACACCCAACTCGCCTTCCGCAGCGGTCACCCCTCCCGAGGTCTTCGCCTCGGCGAGCAGTGAGCTCAGCGCGCCGAACCCGGTGAAGGATCGCTGCACCCGAGTGACCGGAGCGATCACCTCCGAGTTGGGGTCGTTGAATCCGGTGGAACTCTGGGTAGCCAGTATGCCGACCACGGTGAACGGCGTTCCGTCCACCGTGATCGACTGGCCAAGCGCCGAGCCTGTCGGGTACAGCTCGGTCGCAAGCGTGGAGCCGATCACGGCGACCTTGGCGGCGCCGGTGACGTCTGCTTTCGTGAAGGCGCTCCCGCTCGCGACGCTCGCGGTCGACACGGTGAAGTAGTCCGCGCTGGTGCCGATGATGGAGACGTTGCTTTCGGAGGCGTTCGTCGAGGAGACCGTCAGGGACGTCGTCGCCTCGGGCACTACCGCCTTGACGTGTCCGAGACCGGCGGCGCCGAGCTTGTCGCTCACGGCGAGAGTGATCGCGGAGGATCCGGACTCGTTGCCATTCGAACGGATCGTCAGCGTGTTGGTTCCGAGGGAGGTGATCAGGCTGTTGACCCGCTGCGCGGACCCGTTGCCGACCGCCATCAGGAGGATGACCGCGCCGACGCCGATGAGAACGCCGAGCATGGTGAGGATCGACCGCAGCTTGTTCGCGGTGACGCCACGGACGGCGGAGAGCAGGATGTCGCCGAATTTCATCGGACCAGCTCCCTCTCCCGGTTCAGCTCATCCGAGGTGATCAGGCCGTCCTTGACGTGGACGACTCGATGCGCGCGGCCGGCCACGTTCTCCTCGTGCGTGATGATGACGATGGTGCGCCCCTGCGCGGCGAGCTGGTCGAAGATCGCGAGGATCTCGTGCGTCGACTCGGAGTCGAGGTTTCCAGTCGGCTCATCGGCGAGGAGGAGCGTCGGATTCGTTACGAGCGCGCGGGCGATGGCGACGCGCTGTTGCTGTCCGCCCGAGAGAGCCTGCGGGCGGTGGTCGGCGCGATGCGACAGGCCGACGAGCTCGAGAGCCTCCAGGGCTCGACGTTTGCGCTCGGCATACTTCACGCCGCCGTAGGCGAGCGGAAGCTCTGTGTTCTGCAGTGCCGTCATCCGGGGCACGAGATTGAAGGACTGGAACACGAACCCGATCTCGCGGTTCCGGACTCGTGCGAGCTCCTTCTCGTCCAGATCGTTGACATCGTTCCCGGCGAGCGAGTACGTCCCCGACGAGGCGACATCGAGGCAGCCCAGCAGGTTCATGAGCGTCGACTTGCCGGAACCGGAGGGACCCATGATCGCGAGGTACTCGCCCGCGGCAACCGTGAGGTCGATACCCCGCAGTGCGTGCACCTGGGCGTCTCCCGTGCCGTAGAGCTGGTGGATGCCGCGCAGCTCGAGAACGCTGCCGGCCGGATCCTGTGGCATCAGTTGTTCCCGCCGCGGTTGCCGAAGCCGCCGCCCGTGCCGCCGGTGCCGCCGCCGAATCCACCGCCGCCGAAGCCGCCCCCACCGCCGGTGGTGCCGGTGGTTCCCGTGGTGCCGGTGGTCGTGGTGAGGGTCGAAACCGAGCCGATGACGATCGTCTCGCCCGCCGTCAGGCCGGACTTGATCTCGGTGCCGTCGTCACCGACGATCCCGGTCGTCACCGTGACCGCGGTCGTCTTGCCGTTCCTGATCACCTTCACCGTGGAAACACCGTTGGCGGTCGAGATCGCCGCCGCCGGCACGTAGAGGGCTGTCGCTGCGGACGAGCTGGTCGTGATGGTGACGTCCGCCGTCTGGCCGATGCGCAGGTTCTTGGGCGGTGTCGTCAGCGTGATCGTCGTCGCGTAGGTGACGATCGAGTTACTCGCCGTCCCCGTCGGGGCGATCGCCGTGACGGTGGCCTTCGAGGATGCGCCGGTGATGGCCGGGAACGACACTGTCGCGGCCTGGCCCACCTTGACATCCGCGATGTCCGCCTCGGCGATTGCCGCGGTGATCGTGAACTTGGATACATCGGCGATGGTCATGAGCCCCGACGACGAACTCGACGAGCTGCTCGATGACGAGCTGGAGTTGCTGCCGGTTCCGCCCGTGCCGGAGCCGCTGCTCGACGAGCTGTTGGTGCCGGTCGCGCTCCCGCCGACCTGGCCATTGACGGCCACCACCAGTCCCGCGATCGGAGACGTGAGCGTCGCGTCGGCGAGATTCTCTTCGGCGGTGGTCAGCGCGGTCTTGGCGTTGGCTACCGTGTCCTCCTGCGAGTAGTACTGCTGCTGCGCCTGCTGTACGTTCTGGCCGCCGGCCTCGGCCTGCACGAGTGAGGTGTGGTCGTCCGACAGGATCGTGTTGGCGTGGCTCAGGGACGTCTTCGCGTTGGTCACGGCCGTCGACAGGTCGGCGGTCTGCAACGTCCCGAGCACCTCACCCTGCGTGACGGTCGCACCGAGAGCGACGTTGACGGTAGCGATGGTTCCCGAGGCTCCGAAGGATGCGGTCACCTCCTGCACGGGGGCGATCGACCCGGATGCCGTGATCGACGTGCTGACCGTGCCCTGTTCCACCGTGCCGGTCAGCTGGGTGGTCGAGGCCGCTATCGACGCCTTGAAGGGGTTGAAGATGATCACAGCGCTGGCGGCCGCGATAACGATCACGGCGATCAGCACGGTGTTGATGATCACGGGTCGGGAGAATTTCATGAGGGGAATAGTGCCCGACATTCCTATGAACTGCATAAGGACCGGCTGCGGCTTTGACGTTTGTCGTTTCCGGCCGCAGAACCTTAAGCTCGGATCGGAAGCGAGGATGCCCCGATGAGCGACGACAAGAACGTGAAGGTCGATCCACGATTTGATCCGGCGTTTCAGCGAGGCTTCGACCAGAGCATCCCGATCGAGGAGTACGTCCCCGAACCGGCGCCTCGCACACCGCCCGCGGCGCCGAGCCCGACCCCCGTCGTCGAACCGCTCCGCGCGGCAAAACCTCCGGTTCCGCGCCCGGCTCCCGCCCCTCTCGCAGAGGCCGCTCCGCCCGTCGTGGGCGAGGAGGAGCCGGACGAGTCCGACGTCGCGCCGGAGGCCGAGCTCGAATCCAACCCGGCGCGCAATCCGTTCCTTCTGTTCCTCTGCATCATCGCGATCGCGCTGGTCGCCGCGGGCGTGTGGCTCTTCGTTCGGTCCGGGGACGCGTTCAACAGCCGCGAGGTGCGGTCACAGGGTGACTACATGTCGCTCGATGCCACCATCCACATGGCGCCGTTCATCGCGTTGCTCGGTGCGGCGACCGCGATCGGTGTGCTCTTCGTGTTCGCTTCGAAATGGAGACGCCGCCGCTAGGTCCCGGCGGTACGTGCGCTGACGCGCCAGACCAGCTTCAGCCCCGACCAGTCGGCGTCGATCGCCGCCACCTTCGTGTCGACGAGCGATCGCGCGAGCGCCGCCTCCCGCACCGTGTTGTCGGTGATGTCGCTCTCGTGGCCGCCGGCTCTCCGTGGCCAGGCGATCCACAGTGCGCCCGCCGGGAAGATCCCCGATTCGAGTCGCGCGAGCGCCGGCGTGATCTGCTCCGCGCGCGAGACGAACGCGAGAACGATGTCGGCAGTGTCGTCCGCGACGACCCGGTCACCCGGGTCCGGAGGCGTATCGAACGACCACCCCGCGGGCTCGCCGTCCAGCCGCCAGCGGGCACCCGGGACGAGTCCGAGTTTCTTCAGCTGCGCGCTCGGAGCGGCATCGGTCGGCACAGTCCCCGATGATAGCGGCGCGGAAATCCGGAATGTCTTCTAGGTCTGACAGACCGGGCAATAGAAGGTCTGCCGCTCGGTCAGCTCCGACTCGCCCAGGGATCCCTGCACGATAGGCGTTCCGCATCGCCGACACGGCTGCCGCTCCCGACCGTGCACCCAGGTCTGGTGGCCGCGCCGCAGGTCACCGGTCGTCACGCGCTCGCCCCGATCCCGGTTCGTCAGAATCAGGCGGTGCGCGAGACCCACGAGCCCCGACAGGTCGGGAACGTCCCGCACGGGCCGCGTGGGACGGACGCCGCGCAGGAAGCACAGCTCGTTGCGGTAAACGTTGCCAAGTCCGGCGATCACGCGCTGGTCGAGAACGGCGAGGCCGATCGGGCGATCCGGATCCACCGCCAGGTTCGAGACGGCGAGTCCGGGATCCCAGTCCGGTGAAAGGATGTCTGGACCGAGGTAGCCGACCACCTCGCTCTCCTTCTCGCGCGGTACCACCTCGAGTTCGCCCAGGCGGAACCCCACCGCCTCGACGCCCGGCACCGCGAGGATCGCGCGGGCCTGGAATGACGGGCTGCGCCAGCGTGCGCCATCCCGGTAGATGTCCCAGGATCCCTCCATCTTGAGGTGACTGTGGATCGTGAACTCGCCGATCCGATGCAGCAGGTGCTTGCCGACGCTCACAACGCTCTCCACGCGTTCGCCTGTGAGATCGACGGTTGCAAACGCGGGCACGCGAATGTCGCAGCGCACGAGAACCTTGCCGGCCAGCACGTCATTGAGAGCGCGCGCCGATCGATAGACGGTGTCACCCTCCGGCACTACCGGCCCACCGCGTAGCCCTGCATGCCACGCGGATTGGCCGCCGCGCGCATGCGGTCCGGGCCGAAACTCACAGCCGAGAGTCGTCCGAGCTGCCATGGTCCGGACTCGACGAGGTCATGGCCGCGAGCGCGGAGGCCGTCCAGAACCTCGCGGCCCACGCGGTCCTCGACCACCGCACCGCCCGGTATCCGCTCGCGCGGCCAAAACGATTCGGTTGCCGAGGTCGTGTGCAGGTTGGGTGCGTCGATCGCCTGCTGCAACTCGTACCCACCGACCAGGTGGCGGAGAAGGAGGGTGAGCTGCCACTGGTCCTGCTGGTCACCACCCGGAGTGCCGAGCGCGAGGATCGTGCCGTCCGCTCGTCGCACGAGTGTCGGACTGAGCGTCGTCCGTGGGCGCTGGCCGGGACGAAGACTCGACGCCAGCCCATCCTCGAGCCAGGTCATCTGCAGCCGGGAACCCAGGCAGAAACCGAGGTCCGGGATGTGCGGGGACGACTGCAGCCATCCACCGGATGGCGTGATCGAGACCACATTCCCGAATCGGTCTGCGACGTCGAGGTGGCAGGTGTCGCCGCGCGTTGTCCCATCGCGGCCGACCGTCGGCTCACCGATCCCCGCGACACTGGTGCCCTCTCCGGCAGCGAGACCGGTCGTCGGAATGCGTGGGGATCGTCCATTCGGCGAACCCGGTCGCTGCTCTCGCGACGCGGTGTCGGCGATCAGCGTTCTGCGCTCCTCGGAGTACGCGGGCGACAGCAGGGTGTCGAGCGGGGTGCTGCCGTCGTCCCCGTACCAGGCGTCGCGGTCCGCGAGCGCGAGTTTCAGAACCTCGAGCACCGTGTGAGCCCCGAGTTCTGTTGACGGGTCGAGGCGCTCGTCGGGCAGGCCGTCGAGGATGGCGAGGGACTGGAGCAGGCTTGGTCCCTGGGTCCACGCGCCGGCCTTGAACACGGTGTCGCCCCGGAAGTCGAGTGCGACCGGGGCCTCCCAGGTCGCCCGATAGTCGGCCACGTCGTCCGCGGTGATAACGCCCGCATGGTCGTCGCCCGAGGAATCCCGAAGGGGGGTGCGAACGAATTCGTCGATCGCCTGGGCCACGAATCCCGAACTCCACTCGTGGCGTGCGGCGTCGATGCGCGCTTCTCGGGTTTTCCCGTCGGCGACCAGCAGTAGTCGCCGGAGAGTCGCCGCCCACTCCGGTCTCGTGTGGATGCTGCCCGCCTCGACGCCGAGCCACTGCCGCGCGGACGTCGGCCACGCGTCTCGGAACAGCTGGGTGACTGTGCCGATCGTGCGGGCGACCGCCGGAAGCACGGGGTAACCGTCCTCCGCGTAGTGCAGGGCGAAATCGACGACGTCGGCCAGCTCCCACGTTCCGTGGTCGCGAAGGAGCAGCAGCCACGCGTCGAACGCCCCCGGGACAGTCGCGGCGAGAAAGCCGCTGCCCGGCACCAGGTCGAGCCCCCGTGCACGATAGCCGGCGACGGATGCGCCTCGCGGAGCCGCCGCGAGACCGGCCAGGATTCGCGGCTGCGCTCCCGCGGGTGCGATCAGGCCGACCAGATCGCCACCCGGACCGTTCAGGTGCGGCTCAACGATCTGCAGCACGAGCCCCGTGGCCACGGCCGCGTCGAAGGCGTTGCCGCCACGCTCGAGCACGGCCATTCCCGACGAGGAGGCGAGCCAGTGGGTGGAGGCGACCATCCCGAAGTTCCCGCGCAGGGTGGGACGTGTCGTGAATTCGGCTGCGGGGATGAAGGACATCTGTCTATTGTGCGTCGCTACGCCCGGAGCCGGAGACCCTGCGGAGTCGGGGCGAAGCCTGCTGTCGCGAGCGCGACCCCGAACGGTGTGCCGATCGAGAAATCGCCGTCCACCTTCTCGACGCGAAGGCGACCCAAACCACTGCGGACAGTGGCAGCGAGCGATGCCGCCGCGGCGGCCAGCACGGCCTCGTCCGCGCTGAAGGTGAGTACGGTCTTACCGCCGCGTTCGATGTAGGCGACGAGCTGGCCATCCACCAGCACAACCAGGGCACCCGCCTTACGACCGGGCCGATGCCCCTCACCGGCCGGCCAGCCGAGCGCCGCGCCGTAGGGGTTTGCCGGGTCGGTGGCCGCCAGCGTGAATGCGGTGAGCTCCGGCAGGTCGCCGTCGTCCCTCGTGAACTGCCGCAGGCGGTCAACGGTTGCGCCGGTGCCGAACTGGGCGCCGCCCAGGCCGTCGACGAAGTAGCCGCGGCGAGCCCGTCCCGTCTCCTCGAACGAGGAGAGCACCTTATAGGCGAGGGCGAAGCCTCCACGGATTCCCTCATTGGTCACGGCGCCGCGGGTCACGATGCCGTGGCGTTCAAGCAGCGCCTCGGCCGTCGCCTTGGCGCGCACCGTCGTGTCGCCCACGGCGAGTGGCAGCAGCGACCATCGTCCGGCCACGGTCGGCGGGCCGGACTGCAGCGCTCGGAGGGACTGGTTGGCATTACGGTAGGCGCGCGTTCGTGGCGCTCGTGCCGGTGCGGCCTTCCCGCCGAGGAACGAGCGCAGGGGAGCGAAGGTGTCGTTGGTGATCAGACCCGCCCAGACGAGATCCCAGATCGCGGCGGCGAGCTCACGGTCATCCGTCTCGCCGACTGCTGCTCCCAGCTGACGGAAGAAGAACGCACCCCCGCCAGCAAGGGCGACCAGGATGTCCCGCTGCAACTCGGACGTCTCGAAGTCGATGGCCTCGGGGAGGGTTACGGCGGCGGACTCGGCGAGGTGCAGGCTCACCCAGCCGTCGCTGCCGGGCAGGGAGCCCGCTCCGGACCAGAGCACCTCGCCGGACACGGTGAGCTCGTCGAGCCACGCCTGCGAGTAGTCCCGCAGCCGGGAGGGAAGGACCAGCGACTCCCAGGCGGAGGCGGGCAGGGCCACGCCGCTCAGCTGGTCGATCACCTGCAGGAGGCCGTCCGCGCCGCGCAGGGCGCCGCGGTCCGAGAGCGGAGTGACGTGCTGCCAGGCGGGCAGGAAGCGGCCGAGCGTGTCCTGCGACACCGGCTCGACTTCCTGCCGGAGCGCGGCCAGGGAGCGGCTGCGCAAACGACGGAGAATTTCGGCGTCGACCCACTCGCTCCCGGTAGCGCCGGGGCGGAACTCTCCCTCGACGACGCGGCGATCGCTGCCCAGTCGTCGCAGGGAGTCGAGAACGACAGCGATGCCGAGCCCGAATCGCTCGGCGACGGCGGAGGCCGCGAACGGTCCGTGAGTGCGCGCGTACCGGCTGACCAGGTCCCCGACCGGATCGGCCACCGGGTCGATGAATGCGGTCGGAACGCCGATCGGGAGCGCGACACCGAGCGCATCCCGGAGCCGGCTGGCGTCCTCGATGATCGCGGAGCGATCCTCGCCCGCGATGCGCGCGGAGAGTACCCGTCGAGTGCGCGCCAGCTCATCGAGCCAGGTGCGCACCTGCGCGGCGTTCTCGTCCGTCGTTCGTGCGACGATCTCCTCGAGGGAGAGCGGGCCGAGCACGCGCAGCAGATCGACGACGCCCTCCAGGTCGCGGGCTTTGCGATCGGGCGCCAGTCGCTGCAGCTCGAGCTCGGTCTGGTCGAGGACCTTCGGGTCGAGCAGTTCCCGAAGCTCCGCGCGACCGAGCATCTCGGCGAGCAGGGTCGGGTCCAGGCTGAGCGCCGCGGCCCGACGTTCGGCGAGCGGTGAGTCACCCTCGTACATGAACGCGGCGACGTAGCCGAACAGCAGTGACCGGGCGAAGGGCGAGGCGGATTCCGTTTCGGTCTCGACGATGCGGATCGTGCGTCCCGCGATCTGCCCGGTGAGTTCCATCAGCGCCGGCAGGTCGTAGACATCCTGAAGTACCTCGCGCACGGTTTCGAGCACGATCGGGAAGCTCGGGAACTTGCGGGCGACCTCGAGCAGCTGGGAGGCGCGCTGGCGCTGTTGCCAGAGCGGGGACCGTTTGCCGGGGTTATAGCGCGGCAGGAGCAGGGCGCGGGCGGCGCACTCGCGGAAGCGCGAGGCGAACAGGGCGGAACCGCCGACCTCGTCGGTGACGAGTTGCTCGAGCTCGCCGGCCTCGAAGACGAACAGTTCGGCGCCGGGCGGCTGGGCATCCGTGTCAGGCAGACGGACGATAATCCCGTCGTCGGCGGCGACCGCGCCGCCGTCGAACCCGTAGCGCTCCCGCACGCGGGCCGTGACGGCCAGGGCCCAGGGCGAGTGCACGGGCATGCCGTACGGGGAATGGAGGATGACGCGCCAGTCGCCGAGCTCGTCTCGGAAGCGTTCGACGACGAGCGTCTTGTCGGTGGGAACGTGTCCGGTCGCTCCCTTCTGGTCGGCGATGAACGAGACGAGGTTCGTCACGGCCCTCTCATCAAGTCCCGCGGTACGCACGCGCTCGAGGGCTGCGTCCGCCGCGCTCGTTGACACTTCGCGGATGAATCGTCCGACGGCCGCCCCCAGCTCGGCGGGTCGACCGAGTCCGTCGCCCTTCCAGAACGGGATGCGACCCGGCTGGCCGAACGCCGGCGACACCATAACTCGGTCGTGTGTGATGTCTTCGATCCGCCAGCTGGTCGTGCCGAGCGCAATGACGTCGCTCACGCGCGACTCGTAAACCATCTCCTCGTCGAGCTCTCCCACGCGTCCGCCGCCCGCCGCGGCCCCCACCATGTAGACGCCGAAGAGGCCGCGATCCGGAATCGTGCCCCCGCTCGTGACCGCGAGGCGCTGGGCACCGGGGCGACCGGTGATCGTCCCGGTGACGCGATCCCACACGATGCGAGGTCGCAGTTCGGCGAACTCATCGCTCGGGTAAAGGCCGCTCAGGAGGTCGAGGGTGGCCTCGAACGCGCTGCGCGGGAGCGTGGCGAACGGGGCGCTGCGCCGGACAGTGTCCCACCATTCCTCGAGCTCGATCGGCTCGAGCGCGACGGCGGCGACGGTCTGCTGGGCGAGGATGTCGAGCGGATTCTGCGGGACCGCGAGCGCCTCGATCTTGCCCTCGACCATCCGTTCGCTGACCACGGCGACATGGATGAGGTCGGCGCGGTGTTTCGGAAACAGGACGCCGCGGGATACCTCGCCGACCTGGTGACCGGCGCGACCGATCCGTTGCAGCCCGCTCGCGACGGAGGGCGGCGACTCGACCTGTACGACGAGGTCGACCTCGCCCATGTCGATGCCGAGTTCGAGGGTGGATGTTGCGACAACGCAGCGCAGGCGACCGGACTTCAGGTCGTCCTCGATGATGGCCCGCTGGTCCCTGCTCACCGAGCCGTGGTGTGCCCGCGCCAGCAGGGCGGGAGAGCCCGACGAGGTGCCGGACTGGCCCGGCATCAGCGCGGGCTGGCCACCGCCGGACCGCGATCCAGCGCCGGCCTCGACGAGTTCGACCCGAGATGGATCTTCGAATTCAGGGAACATCCGCTCCGAGTACAGGTCGTTGAGCCGCCCGGTGAGCCGCTCCGCCAGGCCGCGTGAGTTGACGAAGACGATGGTCGACTGGTGTTCGAGGATGAGGTCGACGATCCGCTCTTCGACGTGCGGCCAGATCGAGCCCTGCGCGCCGGTCCCCGCGGACGGTCCGTCCAGCTGCGACGCCGTGCCGAGTTCGCTCATATCGTCGACGGGGACGACGACTCGCAGGTCGAATTTCTTGGTCGACGGCGGCGCGACGATGGTCACCGGTGCGAGTCCGCCGAGGAACCGCGCGACCTCCTCCCGTGGACGCACCGTCGCGGAGAGCCCGATGCGCTGGGCCGGTTTCTCGAGCAGGTCGTCGAGCCGCTCGAGCGAGAGCGCGAGATGCGCCCCGCGCTTGGTCGCCGCGACGGCGTGTACCTCGTCGACGATGATCGTGTCCACGCCGAGCAGTGACTCGCGCGCGGCCGACGTCAGCATCAGATAGAGGGACTCCGGCGTCGTGATCAGGATGTCGGGCGGCGTGCGGGCAAGCAGACGCCGATCCTGCGTCGTCGTGTCGCCCGATCGAACGCCCACCGTGATGTCCGGGGCGGGAAGACCGAGTCGCTTGGCCGTCTGGGTGACGCCGACGAGCGGCGAACGCAGGTTGCGTTCGACGTCGACGCCGAGCGCCTTCAGCGGAGAGATATAGAGGACCCGGGTTCGTCGCTTCGGGTCGGGCGCAGGCGAGGACAGCAGCTGGTCGATCGACCACAGGAACGCGGCGAGGGTTTTGCCTGAGCCGGTGGGGGCGACGACGAGCGCATGGCTGCCCGAACTGATTGCATCCCACGCACCGGACTGCGCCGTCGTCGGCCCCGCGAACGCGCCCGTGAACCACTCCCGGGTTGCGGGGGAGAATCGGTCGAGGGCACTCACCCTCCCATCCTGCCCCTCGCCGCCGTCAGGCGTCCGGTCGGCGCCCGGCGAGGACCGTCGTCACAAACGCGCTCACGTCGGCGGCCTCGGCCTCCGAGATCCAGTGCCCCATCCCGACGTAGTCCATGACGGTCAGGTCGACGTGCTTCGCCAGCCACTCGTTCGTCGCCGCGACATCAGGCTTCGGCACGATCTCATCCAACTCGCCGTGGCCGCTGAAGACGGGCGGAGACAGCTCGGCGAGCTTCGGCGCCGCATCAAGTCCCAGCAGGATGCCGCTGAGTTGCACGCAGTAGTCGAAGCGTTCCGGTGCCTGCCGCAGCAGCTCGAGGGCCATCGCTCCGCCCTGCGACAGGCCGAGCACGCCGACGGTCGAGAATCCGGACTGACCGTCCAGCCAGCGCAGCACGCCGTCGACGGCGTCCCTGACCCCGTAGTCATCGAGAAACCAGGCGTGTCCCGACGGCTGTTCGACGGGCGCCGTCAGCGCGGCCGTCACCACTGACGCGGGCAGGCCGGGGAAGCGACCCTCGAGATCGCGATCGGTGCCCTCGAACCCGTGAAGCAGGATCAGCAGGTCGTCGCCGGGCTTCGGCGAACGCGACCACGCTGCCGCCATCTCGACGTCAGGCATGGTCCCGGAGGAATGCCGTGACATCCGTCAGCTCGTCGGAGGAGACCGAGTGCGCCATGTTTTCGTAAATCCTGATGGTCGCGTCGGAGTGGGCGGGCAGCCACTGCGCTGTGCGCTCGACCGCGCTCGCGGGGATTACCTGGTCGAGGGTCCCTCGGCCCCAGAACACCGGCGGTCGCAGCTCGGCGAGCTTGTCGTCGTTGTCGGAGTTGCCGTCCGCCACAAAGCCCGACAGGGCGGTGATGGAGCGGAAACGCTCCGGCTGTGCGCGCATCGCCTGCAGTGCCACGACCGCACCCTGGGAGAAGCCGAGGAGGCTCACCGACTGGTAGTCAAGCGTGTCCAGCCAGTCGAGGACCGCGCTCGTGGACTGCTCGACCTCGTCGTCTCGGGGCTGAGCGACCCCCCGATCGGCGAACGAGAACCACGCCCATCCACCGCTCTCGGCAATCGGGGCACGCACGGACGCGATGGTCGACCCGAGCGGGAGGCGCGGCGACAACTGGAACAGGTCGCCCTCGTGCGATCCGTACCCGTGCAGCAGCACCAGTAGCGGACGGCCGGCGCGCTCGCGCTCCGGGGCGGACCACATTACGGCGTTCGCGTCGAGGTTCATCCCTTCCACGCTAGCCGTTTCGCCGGTGACGCGGCCTCGTAGGTGAGAATGGAGCATGAGCTCCGTAGGCACCCCCGACCCGAACTCCGGCTGGCTGTCCGATGACGAGCTCGCCAACGCGCGTCGCCGACTCCCTCTTCTCTATGTCGAAGCGGTCCCGGTGCGTGTGGATGGCGTCGGCCAGGTCACCGAGGTCGGCATCCTGCTGCGAGCGAACGCCGACGGCGACATCACGCGCACGATCGTGTCGGGGCGGGTGCTGTTCGGCGAGAGTCTCCGCGAGGCGCTATTCCGGCATCTCGAGAAAGATCTCGGCCCGATGGCCTTTCCGCTGCTGCCCGCGTCGCCGGTGCCGTTCTCTGTCGCCGAGTACTTTCCCTTCCCGGGCGCGCAGTTCACGGATGACCGCCAGCACGCCGTCTCGCTGGCCTACGTGGTCCCCGTCTCGGGTACCTGCGAACCCAGGCAGGACGCACTCGAGCTCACCTGGATGAATCCGATCGAGGCGGCGTCGGACGCGGTCGCCTCCGAGATGGAGGGCGGTCGTGGTTCTCTCCTCAAGGCCGCGATGGCCTCGGTCGGTCGCCTGTTTTAACCGCGAAACGCCAGTTGTGGTCGTTCCCAAGGTTCGGGAACGACCACAACTGGCGACTCGGGTGAAATTCGGGTCTAGCGACCGCGACGGCGACCGTTGCTCGACTGGCTCATGCCGACGAGACCACCGACACGAAGCGGCTGCTGGGAACGAGCTGCGCCGTTCGGGCGTCCCGTCCGCTTTGCGCCGGATGGCTGGCCGGCATCCGCAACGCGTGCGGCGCGCTCGCCGCGCGACTGGCCCTGTGCGTTGCCCTGACCACGACCGTCGCGGTTGGTGCGCTTGCGCTGCGCATTGGCGCCCTGCGAGCGGCCGCCCTGACCCTGTCCACGAGCGGGTGCCTCGGCGCGAGGCGTCGGCTTGACGTAGGCGGCGACATCGCCGACGAGCTCGGCGACAGCCGCTGAATTCGCGTCCACCTGCTGCGGGGTCACCGTGATGGCGGCCTTGCGAAGGAGTGCGGCGGTGTCCTTGCGCTGCTCCGGCAACACGAGCGTGACGACGTCACCCTCGGCGCCGGCGCGTGCGGTGCGGCCCGAGCGGTGCAGGTACGCCTTGTGCTCGGCCGGCGGGTCAACGTGGATCACGAGTTCGATGTCGTCGACGTGAACACCGCGAGCGGCGACATCGGTCGCGACGAGAACGCGTACCTCGCCCGCCGAGAAGGCGGCGAGGTTGCGGTCGCGCTGCACCTGCGAGAGGTTGCCGTGCAGGTCGACCGCGGGGATTCCGGAGTCGGTGAGCTGGCGGGCAAGCTTCTTGGCGTGGTGCTTTGTCCGCATGAACAGGATGCGACGCCCGCTGCCGGAGGCGAGCGCGCGAACGAGCGCGTTCTTCGACTCGGTGCCGGACACCTCGAAGACGTGGTGGGTCATGGCCGCGACCGGCGAGTTGGCCTCGTCGACGGAGTGCAGGACCTCGTTGTGCAGGTAGCGGCGAACGAGCTTGTCGACGCCGTTGTCCAGCGTGGCGCTGAACAGCATCCGCTGTCCGCTCTGCGGGGTCTTGTCCATGATGCGGGTGACGACGGGAAGGAATCCGAGGTCGGCCATGTGGTCGGCCTCGTCGAGGATCGAGATCTCGACGGCGTCGAGGGACACGAAGCCCTGCTTCATGAGGTCCTCGAGGCGACCGGGGCAGGCCACGACGATGTCGACGCCCGCCTTGAGGGCTGCAACCTGGCGCTGCTGCGAGACGCCGCCGAAGATGGTCGTCGACTTAAGACCGTAGACATCGGCGAGAGGCTGGATGGCCGCGGTGATCTGGGTGGCCAGCTCGCGGGTGGGCGCCAGGATGAGCGCAAGTGGGCGACCCGCACGACGCTGACCGCCGGCCAGCTTGCCGCCGAGGCGGGCAACCAGCGGGATGCCGAACGCGAGCGTCTTGCCGGAACCCGTCTTGCCGCGGCCGAGCACGTCACGCCCGGACAGGGTGTCCGGCAGTGTGTCGACCTGGATGGGGAACGGCTCGGTGATCCCGTTCGCCGCGAGCGCGGTAACGAGAGGAGCGGGCACGCCGAGCGCGCCGAAAGGTGAATCAGTCAAAAGGAATTCGTTTCTTGAAAAGGCGTCAGCGGAAAGCCGACTGATTGGCGAGAGCGGAGATGTCCGCAATCGATCGCCGGAGAAAGAGTCTGATCTAAATCGTCTTTTCGACGATTTATTCGTGCCGCCCGAAGGGTGGACCAAAATACACAGAGTTAGCGTTCAACGACGCAGGGGACCCGACAATGGATCCGCAAGTACCTTAATCGTAGCAGAGGGGGTGGGCCGGGACCGCTCCGCCCCCCGTTCGCGGGTTCCCCCGGACTGGGGTTAGTCCCCCAAAAGGCTGACCCTTAGCCTGAAAATTGCGCCAACCCGAGGCATGTTCGTTTAGTTCGTCCCCCTGTGCATCTCGGCCGCGTGAATTTTCATGGGAGCGTCGTGCTATTCAGTGGGTTGGGTTCGTCAGGTCGTCGTCTTCACGGTTCGAGCAAGCGCCGCTCGTTTGGCGTGCTTGCAGCCGCATCCGTCGTCCTTGCTCTGCTGGCCAGCGTCGTCGTCGCTGCCCCCGCATTCAGTGATTCCACGGCGGTGCTCGACATCTCACAGGCCGTCGATCATCCCGCGGTCGGACCGGGCGACTCCTTCACGTACTCGATCACCGTCGACTGCTCCTCCGCCGAGTGCACGAACGCCACGCTGACCGATGTGCTTCCGGCACAGTTCGACGCCCTGACCCTCAGTTCAACGGTCGCGGTGACGCCACCGCCGGAGGCTGGGGTCGGCTACACGACGAGTTGGGGCGGCCCGAACAACCGCACCCTGACCGTTCACTTCAGCGATTCGAGCGGCAACTCCGGTATCGCTGCAGGCGACGGCTACACGATCCAGATCACCATGTCCGTGCCTTCCGCACTCTCACCCGACTTCGGCTCGAACGGGGTGGCCGTGCCGAATCCGGCCTCCATCAGTGCCGATGACGCCGACACGAAGACCAGCTCGACCAACGTGACCGTGACCGTGCCCGTCACCGTGCACACCGCGATCACCAAGTCGTGGACGCCGTCGACGACCCAGTACAAGGTCGGCGAGGCATCCGTTGTCGACCTCACATCGCAGAACACGTCGAACGCTCTCGCGACCTCGCTGGTGCTGCAGGATCCGGCCAACCCGTCGGCTACGTCGAATCCGTTCGAGGATGTCGACTTCACGTCCTTCGGAACGTTGACCCTGCCCGCGGGTGCGGACCAGGTCTTTGTCGACGCATACGTCGCCGGCGCCTGGGTCGACGGAACGGTGGCGGAGACGCCGTCGACGCTGGCCCTTCCCGCGACGGTGTCTTCGGGTCAGGTCGACGGCCTGCGCTTCACCTTCAGCTCGTCCACGGGCCACTCGACGCTCACGTCCAACGGCTCCGCCGGGGACGTAAAGCTGAACCTCGCGCAGCGCGCCGTCACCCGATCCACGTCGGCGGCTCTGGTGCTCGGAAACACCGCAAGCGACACCGCGTCGAGCACCGTGACGGTTCCCGGCCAGGCGCCGGTGACGTCGAGTGCAACCGCGACCTACGCGGTCGCCGGTCTGAACTCCATCGTCGGTGCGGCGAAGTCGTTCTCGCCCGCGCGTATCCCGGCCGGCGGCTCCAGCGTCGCGCTGATCTCGGCGAGCAACAAGTCCAACGGTCCGCTCTCCACCCTGACGGTCGCCGAGCCCGGCACCGGGACGTTCTTCACTCCCAAGGTCGGATTCGGGGGGTTCAGCGCGACGAGCAGCTGGCCGACCGGCGCGACGGGCGCATCCATCGCCTGGCAGGTCAACACCGGCGCCGTTCCCGCGCCCTCCAGCTTCGACTCGACCGGAATGCCGGCGACGCCGAGCCTCGACTCCGGCCAGTACATCACCGGGTTCGTGATCACGTACTCCGGTTCGATCGCGGCCGCGGCCGTCGCGGGCGTGGCCTTCACGGTTAACGTCACAGCCGACGAGAACACGGATGCGACCACCCCCGTCACCCTGAGCAACAACGCCCAGGTCGATGGAACGAACGACGCGGGCAGCGCGACATCCGCAAAGGCAACGGCGACCCTCACGGTGCTCGCACCCCAGATCTCCCTGATCGAGACCAAGAAGGTGATCCCGAGCGCGGCGATCGTTGCGGGCGCGCGAAGCACCGTGGAATTGTCCACGACGACGAGCAGCGACACCGGATACGTGGTGCCGAACACCATCGTCTTTACTGACCAGCAGACCGGCAGCGCAAACGATTACTGGAACGCCTTCAACGCGGTCGCGATTTCTCCGACCCAGGTGCCGCTCGGCTCCACGTTGACGATCAGCTACACCACCGATGGGATGACCTGGATCGACGTCCCGTCGGCGGCGCACACGCTGCCGACCGTCGATGCGACGTCGTCCGCTCAGCTCTATTCGGGCGCGCTTCCCAACGCTGCGAACATCGTCGGCCTGCGATTCACGTTCACTGACCCGAACGGTTACGCCATGAGCTCGATCCTGAGCCCGAACGTGACCTTCCAGGCCCGCGGCACCCTGCGCATCGGCGGCGGCCCGACCGCGACGGTCCTGAGCTCGCCCGTCACCTACGTCAACAACACCACCGCGGCTGGCGTCGGTCACGTGACGCTGGATGGCGTCGACCAGGAGGTCGACGGGTCTTCGTCGGCGACCGCGAACGCGCTCATCAAGGCACTTCCGAGCGGCGACAACGGAACCTTCCTCGGCAAGGCATGGCAGCCGGTTTCCGGAGTCACGGATGTGTCGTCGCAGTCGGTGGAATCCCGCGTCGCCCGGATCTCCTGGGGCACCCAGGTAGATGGCGTTGCAGGGGTCTCGATCGCCGACCCGGTCGACGCAACCGCTCCCGTCGCGAGCACCGTTTTCCAGGCCTTCAACCTAACCGCTATCCACGGGATCAACCCGACCGCCACGGCTGATCCGACGGTCGTCGTCGACCCGATGATCGCCTACGACGAGGTGACGTCGGTCCAGCTTTACAACGGCTCGAGCTGGACGCCGGTCTCAACCTGCACACCCGCGACGCCCTGCGTCGGGTCCTTCCCCGGATACACCCTGACGACCACTGAGCAGGGGACGACCGTGGGAGTGATCGTGACAATCGCCCCCGCCGATTCGACCCGCACGGCCATGAATGCGACCAACCCGCCACCGGCCATCGGCTCCGGCGTCACGAGCAGTCCGACATCGCGCCCGCTCGACCTCGTCTTCCAGTTGCGCAACCAGCTGCGAAACCCCGCCGCGGCGAACACGCCGACGTCGCCCTGGGT
>DASXCU010000100.1:0-20278 GCA_036491035.1 Galbitalea sp.
ACGCCATCCTTGAGCACCGCGATGCGGTCACCCATCGTGAGCGCCTCGGTCTGGTCGTGGGTGACGTAGACGGTGGTGACACCGAGTCGACGCTGCAGCGACGCGATCTGCGTGCGCGTCTGAACGCGGAGCTTGGCGTCGAGGTTGGAGAGCGGCTCGTCCATGAGGAACACCTGCGGCTGGCGCACGATCGCGCGGCCCATGGCAACGCGCTGACGCTGGCCACCGGAGAGCGCCTTCGGCTTGCGGCCCAGGTACGGCTCGAGGTCGAGCAGCTTGGCGGCCTCGAGGACGCGGGTCGCGCGCTCCTCTTTGTTGACGCCGGCGATCTTGAGCGCGAAGCCCATGTTCTCGGCGACCGTCATGTGCGGGTACAGCGCGTAGTTCTGGAAGACCATCGCGATGTCGCGATCCTTCGGGGGAACGTCGGTGACGTTGCGGTCGCCGATGAAGACGTTGCCGTCGTTGATCTCCTCGAGACCAGCGAGCATGCGGAGGGTGGTGGACTTGCCACACCCGGATGGGCCGACGAGGACCAGGAACTCGCCGTCTTCGACCTTGATGTCGATTGCGTCGACCGCGGGGCGGGTCGATCCCGGATAAATGCGGGTTGCTTTGTCAAACGTGACAGATGCCATGACAGTTACTGCTCCTTCACCGGCGGTACGTGCCGGACGATCCTTTGTGAATGGATTCGGCGCTGCGGTGCGCCGTTTGTCATTATGTCACCCGGTCTGGGGTAACGGAAAACCGGGCCCGGCAGGCGGTGATCTCAGCGAAACCATAGACGGGGTCTCTACTATCCTTGGGGCACTACCGACTAACTACAGCGAGGTATCTGTGACATATGGCGGAGCGGGCGACCGCGGCAGCAAGAACCAGAGGCGCGAGGCCGCGCGCGAGAAGGCTCGCGAACTCCGCGAAGCGCAGCGCAAGAAGGAGAAGCGCAACCGTCTCTTCCTTCAGGGCGGCATCGGTCTGGCCATCGTCGCCGCAGCGGTCATCATCTTCTTCGCCATCTCCAGCAGCGTCGTTGCCCCGGCAGCGGGACCGCTCAACATGCAGAGCGACGGCATCATCATCGGCAAGGACCTGAAGGCGGTGAGCACGCCGGCGATCCCGGCGAAGGGCAAGCCGGTCGCTACCGTTCGCGACAAGAAGTCGAGCGTCGTCAGCATCCGCATTTACCTCGACTACTTCTGCCCCGTCTGTAACGCGTTCGAGACCGCCAACAAGTCCCAGATCACGAAGTGGCTGAAGACGGGCGCGGCGACGATCGAGATCCACCCGATCTCGTTCCTTGACCGTTCCTCGCTCGGTACCCGCTATTCATCGCGAGCCGCAAACGCGGGAGGGTGTGTGGCGAACTACGCACCGGACGACTATTGGGCGTTCACAGAAGAGATGTACGTCAAGCAGCCGAAGGAGGACACCGTCGGTCTGACCAACGCCCAGATCATCGACGTGGTCAAGGCGGCGAAGGTCCACAATCTGTCGAAAATCTCGGACTGCATCAATTCGGAGAAGTTCAAGGCATGGGTGACCGATGCGACCGCCAGGGCCGAGGCGGGGCCACTTCCCGACTCCACGGTCAAGCAGGTCACGGGTACACCGACCGTCATCGTGGATGGGGTCGAGTACCCGATCACGAGCGATGACGTGTCGAGCGCCGCAGACTTCGCGGCCTTCGTCGAGCAGACTGCCGGTTCCCAGTTCGACTCCGGGACCAAGTCGACTCCGACCCCAACGCCGACACCGACTGCGACGAACTAGTTCGATCGGAATGGCCCGGGGCGAGGACTTCGACGCCGTACGCACGACCTATGACAGGGTAGCGGCGTCGTACGCCGAGACCATATCGGGACTGACGGCGGAGGCGGCGCTCGACGTCGCAATGATCGACACGTTTGCCGCGCGCGTGCGCTCGGATGGTGGCGGCCCGGTCCTCGACGCCGGATCGGGGCCGGGACGGGTCTCGGCGTACCTCGCGTCGCTGGGACTCGATGTGTCCGGTGTGGACTTGTCGCCGGGCATGGTCGAGGTCGCGCGAGCCGCGTATCCGCACCTGCGGTTCGAGCAGGGCTCGCTGCAGAAGCTGGATGTCGCCGACGCGTCGCTCTCGGGGGTGATCGCCTGGTACTCCACCATCCACACGCCGCTCGCCGGCCAGCCGGAGATTTTTTCGGAACTCTACCGCGTCCTGCGACCCGGCGGTCACCTCCTGGTTGGATTCCACGTCGGTGAAGGACTGACTCGGATCGAGCGTGCTTACGGTCACGACGTCGCCGTCGACCTGCACCTGTTCGCCGTCGACGCCCTCGCGGAGCTTCTCGCGAAAGCGGGCTTTGAGATCGCGGCCACGGTCGACCGCGAGCCGGAAGGCAGCGAACGACGCCCACAGGGCTCGGTGCTTGCGCGAGTTCCGCTCACATAGACCCGCAAACGGCGTCATAATTCGCGAGTTCGGCGCTCTCTCTAGGTAGACATCGACGTCGGTTGATCAGGCAGGCGCGATGAACCATGCGGGGGAATAATGTCGCAAGCGCCACTCTTGCAGCGGGTCGAAACTGACGAGGTTTCGATCATGGAAACGTTCCACGAGCTTGCCCAGGTGTTAAGCCTGCCCGAGCTCGACTGGGACTTCGTTCACTATGAGGGGGAAACACTCGTCGAGGGTCATCCTCGAGCCGAAACCGATCTCGGTTCCTGTCCACGGTGGGCCAGATTTCTGGGGATGTCCGAAGTCGGATCAAGGCCGGAGACTGGCGGAGAGTGCTGGCTCGGTTTCAACGGTCCCTGGACACTGGAGATCGTGGCCCGCGTCCGCTGAGGTCGGCGGCGCCTGGCGCGTCGCGTTATGGTGAACCATGCCAGCCGAAGCAGCGGATACACGGGGGCACCACGGGAACGTCGCTGCCAGGCGGGACATCCGCCGGGCGGAGGCGTCTCGTGTTCTTGGCTTGCTGAGTAGCGAGAAGCTTCCGGCACGGGCGCAATCGTGGCTTGCCGACGGCGCAGACTCCGAGAGCGTCCGCGCGCTCGCGGCGGCGGCGACCGAGACCGCCGACGAGGGTGTTCGCCTTGCGTTGGTTGCGGAAATTGCGTACGAACGCGGGCTCAGCTTCGCGACGCTGCAGGCTGCCCGGACGTTCGAGGCGGAGGAGATCATGCGGGCCCGCTCGTTCAATATCAACGTGCAGTCGGATATCTACGGTCTCTCGAATGGGTATACGGATGAGGCGGTCCGAAAGCTTCGAGAATTCGTAGGACGGGTGCTCCATCGATAGAGTCGGGCTCCGGTCGAAACAACTACCCTTGGGTCGACGACGAAAGGAACTCCCCCGATGTCCCAGTCCCGAGCCGAAGCCCGGGTGGAAGCATCCCGCAAGGATCGCAACCGCTTCATCCTGACAATCGCGATCGTGGTCGTCGTTGTGATCCTCGTCATCGTGGGCGGCATCGCCCTGACCCACAGCTCGAGCGACACCGCGGCCGAGACGCGGCTACTGTCGTCGATCGCCGCATCCCGGGTCGGATGGATCGTCAGCCTGTCGCTGGGGATCGACTGGCTGTTCAGCCCGACCATCGCGCTGATCGTCGGTGTCGTCGCTCTGGCTGGCGTCTTCGCCGTCAGTCGCCGCTGGGTTACCGTTCTGCATTTCGCGCTACTCGTGCTCGGCACCTGGCTCAGCAGTGAAGTCGTCAAGGTCATCGTGCATCGTCCGCGACCGGCCGCCCGCATCGCGGACACCCTGGTGCCAAACCCGGACCCCGACAGCTACCCGAGCGGACACGTCTGCTTCGCGGTTGGCCTCGGGCTCGCATTCTTCGTGCTCGCGATCCGCTCACGGGTGCGGCTTGTGGTCGCCGTGCTGGCCATCCTGCTCATCCTCGTAACGGCCGGGTCGCGGCTCTACCTCGGCATCCACTATCCGCTGGACGTCGTCGCCTCGCTCGTCTTCGGGTTAGCAGCATTCATCGGAATCGAGGCGATCTGGCGGCGCTGGTCGGGCGGCATCTTCGGTACCAAGCAGCCGGACCCCGTCGCAGGCTGACCGCGTTGAGCTTTTCTTCAGGCGTTGATCGCTAACCGGCGAGCCCGACTGGACCCTTGCTACAACTCCTGGTGCCGTTGCCGAGGGGTGCGAACTACGCTGACGTTCGTGAGCAACTATCGACCACCAGTATCTGACCTTGCCTTCGTACTCGAACACGTCGTCGGCTATCCGGAGATCGCGGCCTACCCGGGCTACGAGCACGCCGACCTCGAAACCGTGGTCGGTCTGCTCGAGGAGGCGGGCGACTTTGCGGCAAGCGCCATCGCCCCGAGCAATCGAATCGGTGACACCGAGGGCGCACAGCATCACCCAGATAACACGGTGACAACGCCCGCTCCGTTCCGGCAGGCCTATAAGGAGCTGGTGGACGCCGGATGGGGCTCGGTTCCGTTCCCGGAGGAGTTCGGCGGCGGCGGCTTCCCGTGGACGGTCGGCCTATCCATCCAGGAGATGCTCGGCGAGGCGAATATGGCCTTCGCGCTCTGCCCGCTCCTGACGCAGGGTGCGATCGACGCGCTACTCCACTACGGAAGCGACGAGCAGAAGCAGACCTACCTGCCGAAGATGATCAGCGGTGAGTGGACCGGCACCATGAACCTCACCGAGCCGCAGGCCGGCTCCGATGTCGGCGCGCTCACCACGAAAGCCGTCCCCAATGGCGACGGCAGCTTCGCAATCACCGGCCAGAAGATCTTCATCACGTTCGGCGAGCACGACCTCGCCGACCAGATCGTGCACCTGGTGCTTGCTCGCACTCCCGGTGCGCCGGAGGGTACGAAGGGGATTTCGTGCTTCATCGTCCCGAAATTCCTCGTGAACGAGGATGGCTCCCTCGGTGACCGCAATGGCGTTAAGTGCCTCTCGATCGAGCACAAGCTGGGTATCCACGGCTCGCCAACCTGCGTCATGGAATACGACGGTGCCACCGGATACCTGATCGGCGAAGAGAACCTCGGCATGCGCATCATGTTCGTCATGATGAACAGCGCCCGGCTCTCGGTCGGTACGCAGGGCCTCGCGCTCAGCGAGCGCGCCTACCAGGACGCGCGTGACTACGCACTCGAGCGCCACCAGGGCCTCGCCATCGGTGCGACCGGCAAGGATTCGGCGATCGTCGAGTTCCCGGATGTCCGCCGCATGCTGCTCACGCAGAAGTCGTACATCTCGGCTCTTCGTCGACTGATGTTGTTCAACGCCGTCCACATCGACAAGAGCACCCACTCGCCGGATGCGCAGGAGCGCGCCCGCGCGGCCGAAATCGTCGGTTTGCTCACTCCGATCAGCAAGTCGTTCGGGACCGACCTCGGCAATGAACTCACCTCGCTCGCGCTGCAGATCCACGGCGGCATGGGCTTCATCGAGGAGACCGGCGTCGCTCAGTACTACCGCGATGTGCGCATCACGGCGATCTATGAGGGCACCAACGGAATCCAGGCCGCTGACCTCGTGGGCCGCAAGCTGGGTGTTCGCGACGGCGCATCCTTCCTTGAGTTCCTCGCGCAGATGCGCGAACTGGATGACGAACTCGCCGCCGCCGGAGACGATTTCGAGTCGATTCGCACCGAACTTGCGACCCAGCTCGACGCACTCGAGTCGGCGACCCAGTGGATGTTGCGCACCGCTCGCAAGGACCCGAACGCGATCCTGTCGGGATCCAGCCCATACCTGCGCATGTGGGGCCTCGTCGTCGGTGGGTGGCTGATGGCGAAGTCAGCGCTCGCGGCGCCGTCCGCGAGGGACCGCGAGGTCGCGGATTCTCAACTGGTGCTGGCCCGCTTCTACGCGGAGCAATTGCTTCCTGCTGCAGCCGGACTTCTCGGGGCCGCGACGGCTGGCTCCGAGGATCTCTTCGCCCTGACGACCGCTCAGCTGTAGCGCGTTCGATGATCTCCGGCGCTGTCGCCCAGGAGGTGCTGCTCGCGGCGCCCCTGGCGACCGCCTGGTCCGCGTTCGCGGACAACGACATCCGCGAGACCTGGTTCTCGCTGCCGGGGGAGCGCAGCACCCGTTCCCACGAACTGGACTTCCGGGTCGGCGGAAACGAGATCACGCGCAGCACGTTCAGCAATATGGGTAATCCAGAGGAGCTTGAGCTCTCGGCGCGTTTCCTCGACATCGTGCCGGGGGAGCGCATCACGAGTTCGTCCGAGTTCCGACTGAACGGGGAGCTACGGATTGCGTCGGTTGCGACGACGGAGTTCGAGGCGAACGCGGATGGAACGCTTGTTCGGTACACGGAGCAGTACCAGTGCTTCGGACTCGTCGGCGATGGCAGCGGGGCTCAGGAACGTGGCGAACGCGAGGGCGGGACCCGTTTCATGCTCCGTCGGCTCGCGATCGCGGTGGATCAGGCCCAGCAGCCCGCGTAGTCGCGCTAAAGGAGGGTAAGGTCGAGTTCACCCATCCAGCGCGGATGATGAGTAGTCACTCCGATCGTCGAGTGAAGAGACGCGGCTTTCCATGGGCACCCTGACGTATGACGTCGTTTCCAAGGTTGATTTCGATGACCGCGCGCTCGCGCACCTGCAGCTCGTTATCGCGAGCAAGCTTCGCCGCGGCGAATCCTTCAACTTCAGCTGGGTGAAGGATCCGGCGGTGGGCAGCGGCCGGACGACGGTGTGGATGCACCCGGCGATCCCTCTCGTCTACGACTTTCTCGGTTCGAGGCAGCCGGCGATCAACCGCGACTGGCTGACGGCACTGATGGAAACCGCGAACAGTCCGGGCGGCCTGCGCCTCATTCCCGAGCCCGCCGACAGCTCCGCCGTTGTTGCGCTGCCGGACGCTGTCTGATCTGTTCGCGTAGGACGCGAAAGACTCGCCCTGGGGAAGAGGATGCAGCAGTCACCTAGCGATCGGCTTTGCTCAGATTGAGTTTCTCGCCGATCTCGGTGACCGTGTCGGAGGGGCTCACCATGCGCGCGGGGTTGAGGTAGAAGAGCTCGTTCACAGTGAGGTGGAACCGGGACGCAATCGAGTCGAGGTTGTCGCCCGGAACGACCGTGTAACTCGTGGGAACTCCGTCCGTAAGGGTTGCGTTTCCGTGCGCGCCGCCGCGTTGTCCTCCATCCGAGACCCGGATGTCCGGTCGCCGGTCGCCGGTGGTCCATGTGAGCGCGGAGTAGGCAACGATTCCATACGAACAGTCGGCCTCGGCGCTCGTCGTGGTGATGATCACGGAACGAAGGAAGCTGGGGTTCTGCCAGCCCGGGGTCTTTGCTGACGGGAAGATGAATTCCTGATCGGCTTTCGACGTGACCGGCCCCGTCGCGTACGCGAGTACGCTCGGCGTGCACCTGCTTCCGGCCGGCACCGCGGCCGCGGTGAGGTCGACCTCGCTCGCTGAGCTGAGGTCGCCGGTCAGCTTGCTGAGCTTCACCGTCAGGGCACCGTTCGATGGATTTGCCACGACGGCGACGGTGCCCGTGACCGGATTGTCCGGCGTGGACGCCGTGAGCGTGCCCGTTGCGATCACGCCGGTCAGGGGCGGCATCGTTGGCTGTGCGTTCGTTGCTCCGGCCGAATGAGCACAGCCGGCCACGGCGGCGACGATTGCACCGGTGACGAGAACTGCGGCGACGATTCGCGACGGCGTTGACTTGAGGAACATACCTTCCTATTCTATTGACATGCCGAGACGAAGCAAGGGATCGATCCTGCCCATCGAGTACGAAATTCTCGAGCGCGGCTCTCGTCTCGAGAATGTTTCGGCTGGCTTCTACGGATTCGGACTGGCTCAGTCGCTCGCGGATGCTCGCGGTCGGTCGGC
Source organism: Galbitalea sp. (assembly GCA_036491035.1). Classification (GTDB taxonomy): domain Bacteria; phylum Actinomycetota; class Actinomycetes; order Actinomycetales; family Microbacteriaceae; genus Galbitalea. The sequence goes on from DASXCU010000100.1 coordinate 7,828, forward strand.
GCTGATCGGACACGGAACCCTGTACAAGGCATTGGCGCGCATGACCGCGAGTGGCCTGCTGAGCGCCGAGTGGGAGGACGCGCAACTCGCTGTCGAAGCGGGTCGTCCCCGCCGTCGGATGTATCACCTCACGGGCGAGGGCGCACGCGTGCTCGCTGCGAGACCCGTCTCGGCCGCCGCAGGAGTTTCCACACCGAAGGTGTCGCTCGCATGATCCGGCGCAGGGAAAGCTCCGCGCAACGCACAATGCGCGCTGTGATGTCCTGGACCCGCCTGTACACAGCGGGATTACCTGACGGGCTGCGCAATGACCGGCTGGACGAAGTGCTGTCGGACCTCCACGAGCAGACCATGGCGGACACGTCGGTTGGCGTGTCAGATCTGGCACTCTCGCGGTCGATCCGGCACCGAGCATGGCGTGGGGCGCTGGCGGATCTCACCTGGCGTCGCACGCTGGTCCGGAGCCTGCCCGGTCGCGCGCCGACTCGCGTCCGACGCGGCATCCTGGCGGCGGCGATCGTCGCCGGCTCAATCGCCAGCGTTCTGATGTTCATGAATGCGGGAACGAACGCGTCCAGTGCATCTTCTGCGCAAGTGCAGGTCGGATACCTGCGAGATCAGGTGCGCAGTGAGTCGCTCTTCGTCCTCAACCTGAATGACCAATTCCTGAGCGACTTCCGGACCTCCTACACGGATCCGATCTATGCGGGCTACCTGAAGCAGCAAAGCACCGGCGCGATCGAGGAGCTTCAGAACTTCCGGCTGCTACGACAACAACTCATGAACGAGGCGGCGCACTCGGAACGCATGGCAGAAGACGCCGAGCGGATGACAGCCGTCGCACGCGGGCTGACGGGGTTGAGTAGCGTCCTGCTCCTCGGGCTCATGGTGCTGCTGACGATCGAGCCTCGGCTGCCGAAGAGACGCGAAAGGCTCGCCCCCGAGGGGACGAGCCAGTCGCGCTAAATGTGGCGGGTTAGACCCGGCTGCGTCCGGTCAGCGAACGGATCAGCCACGCGATGACCGCGAGGATGAGCAGGACGATTCCGACCCAGAGCAGGAAGTTCACGGACGACACGAGCCCGCCGGTAATGGCCAGCACTACCGCGATGACGATGATGACGATGAACAAGATATTCATGATTAACAAACTCCCAGTTGTTGTCTTGTGGACCTGACTTCCACGCTACGGGGGTCTTCGAATAGTGCGCGCGGGGTTCCCTTTCGGCGCTCAGAGGGCTACCTTCAGCACCCGCGAGCTAGCCCTCGCGTGTGACGTCGGACGGATTCTTGTCTGTGCGCCATCCTCGCCAGCTGGGCTGGCGCAGTTTCAAGGCCGAGGTCCATTCTGCGAATTCGACCTCGCCCACCAGGGTTGGCGAGACCCAGCGGGCGTCCCGTGCGACATCCCGGGGCGCATCGACGAAAGGACTCGTCCTCCGCTCGAGCTTTGACAGGATGCGCGTCAACTCGGTGATGTCGGCATCGCCAAATCCCGTACCGACGCGGCCCACGTAACGCAGGCCCGTGTCGTCCGGAACGCCCATGAGCAGAGATCCCACCTCGCCCGCCCGACGCCCGGAGCCGGGTCGCCAGCCACCGATGATGACCTCCTGGGTCTTGTGGTGTTTCAGCTTGATCCAAGCGCGCGAGCGGGCGCCGACCGCGTAGGTGCTGTCCCGCCGCTTAGCCACCACTCCCTCGAGCGCGAGCTGCTTGCTCGCCGCCATCGCCGCGTCCAGGTCTCCCGCGAACGCCGCCGGCACCTGGATAGCTCCGGTGGATCGCACCGCATCCTCGAGCTCCAAGCGACGCGTCGAGTAGGGCTCGCCGGTGAGGTCGCTTCCGTCCCGGCTCAGGATGTCGAACACCATGTAGTGAACCGGCACGGCTTTGGCCGCCGTGGCAACCTCGGCGGGGCGCGTGAGTTTCATCCGACGCTGCAGCAAACCGAAGTCGGGGCGTCCGGCCTTGTTCAGCGCGACGATCTCGCCGTCGAGCACCGCGTCACCGTCGACGTTCCCCGCGAGCTGCGTCAGCTCCGGGTAGCCGACCGTCACATCCAGTCCGTTGCGAGTTCGAAGCGCCACCCGCCCCGAGTCGACAGTGGCAATCGCACGGATGCCGTCCCACTTCATCTCGAACGCCCACTCGTCGTTCTCGTCGTCGATGTCGCCGGCCGTTCCCAGCGTGGCCAGCATCGGTTTGATCATTCCGGCTGCTCCTTCATCAGGTGAATGAGCCAGTTCTGATCGGCCTTCCCCTCGCCGCCGGTGTGGATGAGCGCGTACTTGTGAGTGCCGTGCCTGGTGCCGTGCAGCGTGGCAATGACTTCCTTGCCGTCCCGCCATTTCTCGAGCTCGTAGCTGCCCTCATCCCAGATGTCCACGTGGCCGCCGCCGTACTCGCCCTTGGGGATGTCGCCCTCGAACGTGCCGTACTCGAGCGGATGGTCTTCCGTCTGAACGGCGAGGTGGTTCTGCTTCACGTCGGTCGGAACGCCCTTCGGGAGGGCCCAGCTGACCAGTACTCCGTCATGCTCGAGTCGGAAATCCCAGTGCAGCCTGCTCGCGTGGTGTTCCTGGATCACGAACGAGTTGCCTTTGCCCGGCCGGGCACGTCCCTTCGGTACCGGCTCCGGTGTCTTCGACGCGTCGCGCTTGCTGCGGTACTTTTCCAGCCGATCCTTCGCTGCGGACGTGCTCGCGAAGGTGGCCATGTGCTCCTCCGTCGGTTCCAGCTGCTCGAGCTGGCCGACCGTGAGGTTCGCCATCGGGTCGCCGTTCTTCTTCACGCGCCGCATCACCTCCTCGAAGTCGAGGTGGGCCAGATCCCTGGACGAGAGCTCCCGCCAGGTTCGTGGAGCGGCGACCATCGGGCGCATCCGTCCGCGCAGCGAGTACGGGGCGACGGTCGTCTTGTTCCCGTTGTTCTGGCTCCAGTCGACTAGTACCCGCCCGTCTCGAAGCGTCTTCTTCATGTCGCTCACAATGAGATCGGGGTGGTCGGCCTCGAGCGCCCGCGCCAGCTCGTGAGCGACCGCCGCGACCTGGTCGGAGGTCTGCTTTCCATCGAGGGCGGCGTACAGGTGGATGCCTTTGCTGCCGCTCGTCACCGGCATGGGGTCGAGTCCCATCCCCTTCAGGATGCGGCGGGCCAGTCTCGCCACCTCCGCGCACTCGACCAGACCCATGCCGGGACCCGGGTCGAGATCGAGCACGAACCGGTCCGGATTGCGCCGTACTCCCGTACGTCCGAACTGCCACTGGGGAACGTGGATCTCGAGCGCCGCGATCTGCGCCAGCCAGGTGAGGGTCGCGAGATCGTTGACCAGCGGATACTCGTTGTCGTGGTCCTTGTGCTCGATCGTGCGCCGCTTCACCCAGCTGGGCGTCGACTCGTCGAGGTTCTTCTGGAAGAACATCATCCCGGGCTTCTTCGCAGTTCCGACGCCGTTGACCCAGCGCTTGCGGGTGGCTGCGCGATCCCGAACGTGCGGCAGCATTACGTCGGCCACGGCGGCGTAGTACGCGATCACCTGACCCTTGGTGGTGCCGGTCTCCGGATAGAGCACCTTGTCGAGATGCGTGAGTTTCAGACGGTGTCCGTCGATCGACACGACCTGCTCGTCGCTGTTCTTTGCGGTCGGCATGCTCCATCGTTGCCACGATCCCGCCGAATTCGCCACCCCTTGCGACGGACGTCTCGAAGTGAATCCATTGAAGAATGCGATCGATATGGAAGGGCGCGATCACGTTCGGCCTGGTCAACGTGCCGGTCAAGGTCTACAGCGCAACCGAGGATCACGATGTGCCGCTGCATCAGGTGCACGACAAGGATGGCGGTCGCATCAAATACCAGCGGCGCTGCGAGATCTGTGGCCGCATCGTCGACTACGAGCACATCGACAAGGCATACGACGACGGTGACCGAACCGTCATCCTGACCGACAAGGACCTGTCGACCCTGCCGGAGGAGCGCAGTCGGGAGATCGAGGTCGTGGAGTTCATTCCGAGCGATCAGCTGGATCCGATCATGTTCGACCGGAGCTACTTCCTTGAGCCCGACTCCAAATCGCCCAAGGCGTACGCGCTGCTGCGTCGAACCCTGGAGGAGACAGACCGAACGGCGATCGTGCACTTCGCGCTGCGCCAGAAGACGAGGCTCGGTGCTCTGCGGGTGCGGGGCGATGTGCTGATGCTGCAGTCGCTGCTGTGGGATGACGAGGTGCGCGAAGCCGACTTCCCGAGCCTTAAGGAGAAGCCGCGCGTCTCTGCGGCCGAACTCACGATGAGTGAGCAGCTGGTGGAGTCCTATTCGACCGACTTCTCGCCCGACAAATTCAGCGACGACTACCAGGACGAACTCAAACAGCTCATCGAGGCGAAGCTCAAGAAGGGTGACGACGTCTCGACCGAAGAGACGTTCGGCGAGAGCGCCGAGGAGGACGAGGGCGGGGGCGAAGTGCTCGATTTGATGGATGCGCTGAAGCGCAGCGTCGAGGCGAGCCGCAAGACGAAGAAGTCGCCGCCAGCCAAGAGGGCAACCCGACCGGCCACCCGAAAACCCACCCAACAGAAGAAGACAGGGAGTGCACGACGATGACCGCTACAACTCAGCAGGCAGGACCGGAGCGGACGAAACGGGAGAACGCCGAGCACGGTTTTCTGGCGTCGAAGTCGCTCACGGACGACCTTCAGGCGGTACTCGTCGAACTGATCGAGCTTCACCTGCAGGGCAAGCAGGCGCATTGGAACGTCGTCGGCCACAACTTCCGTGACCTCCACCTGCAGCTCGACGAGATCATCGAAGCGGGGCGGCTGTTCAGCGACGAGGTTGCCGAGCGCATGCGCGCTCTTCACGCCAGCGTCGACGGTCGTACGACGACGGTGGCCAGGTCGACGAGTCTCGACCCGTTTCCCGACGGCGAGGTGGACACCGCCGAGGTCATCGATCTGATCACCGCTCGGCTCGACGCCACGGTCGCGACCTGCCGCACGGTGCACGACAACGTCGACAAGCAGGACCCGACGAGCTCCGACCTTCTGCACCAGATCATCGCGAGGCTCGAACAGTTCTCGTGGATGGTCTCGGCCGAGAACCGCACTCCAACCCCGCGATAACACCTACACCGCGGGCGGGGCGTACACGTCGATGCCCGCGGCGATCGCGACCTCGCGGTAGGTCTGTGCAAGTACGGGCAGCGGAGCGTGGGCATTCAGGCCGCTCGGGTTGGGTACGACCCAGAGCGATGAGCCGCCGAGGGTCTCGGGCTGCAGCCCGACGCGCGCGGCCGGCCGTTCGAACGCCGTGCGATATGCGGTCACCCCGAGCATGGCGACCACGGTGGGCTTGAGGGCCGCCACTCGCGTTTCCAGTGCCTTCGCTCCGGACCGGAGTTCCGGCACCGTCAGTTCATCCGCCCGCGCGGACGCTCCGGAGAACAGGTTCGTGATGCCGATCCCGCGATCGAGCAGTTGACCCTGGTCATCCGTCGAAAGCCCATTGGACGCCGAGATCTGGTGGTCGGTAATGCCTGCGCGAAAGAGGGCGGGATAGAAGCGGTTGCTCCCGCCGCCGAAGTGCGCCTGCACGGCGACCGTGCGAAGACCGGGATTGATGCCGACGAACAGCAGGCGGACCGAGGGCCCGAGGAGGTCCGGGAGCGTCTTCCCGCGGTACGAGTCGAGCTCCGCTCGGGTGAACGTCAATCGGGTCTCAGAAGGCACAGGGCAACCGTACTCGCGGGTTTCGGACACCGCGTTCTGACAGCAACACGGAAGCGATCGGGACGAGCAGAATTGAGTGGTAAGGAGCGTTTCCCATGAGCATTCGCCACAGCACGGTAACCACCCGGGAGATCGAGGACGTCATCCTCGTCGCGACCGACGACGCCGTCAGCGGCATCTACTTTCCCGGCCACTGGACGAAACCGGACTGGACAACCTTCGGCCCCGAGGTGGACGCGGCCACCGATCCCGTTCTCGCCGGCGCGGTTTCCCAGCTGACCGAGTACCTGCGCGGAGAGCGTCGCGAGTTCGACTTCCCGATCGTGCTCGCCGGCAACGCGTTCCAGCAGCGCGTGTGGGCGATTCTGCGCGACATTCCGTTCGGGGAGACGCGAACGTATGGCGACATCGCCGACGAGATCGGCGACCGTTCGCTCGCCCGGATGGTGGGCCAGGCCGTCGGTCGCAACCCGATTTCGATCGTCGTCGGATGCCATCGCGTGGTCGGCACGAACGGCAGTCTCACCGGGTACGCGGGAGGCTTGAAGCGCAAGGCGTTCCTGCTCGACCTTGAGGAACCGGCGCTCGAAAGCTCCGCCCGACTGTTCTGAGCGCACTGTGTTGTTGACCTGTCACATACAACCCCTTTTTTTCTGAGGCCAACGGGGCGAGAGTTATCTGGTGAGTACAAACGTGACGACCCCTGAATCCGATCTGATGGCACCCGAGACCAATGTGCAGCGAATCATGTGGACCGGGACTATCTGGTTTGCGGCCGTCGTGACATCCACTGCTATCGCGCTCGGTCTCCTCTTAGCGTCAGGTTGGCGTCCCTCGGTTCTCGCGGACGGCCTGGCCGTAATGTGGTGGGTCGGTGCTGCGCTGGTTACGGTCAGCATCGGACTAATTGGCTGGTCCGGCTGCCCGATCCTCGAGGTGGATGTGCCGACGGCGGACCGTAATAAGACCCGAACCATGCAACTCGGCACCCTGTTCTTCATCGTTGGCGGAGCGGTCTCGCTCCTGGCCGTACTGCTCGGACCAGCCCACTAAGAGGGCCCCCCTGTTACGGGGTCGCGGCCCCGTAACGGCTGGCGTCAAAATTGGCGCATGAAGTTCTTGCGCGAGTACTTTGAGCGGCGCGACGCCGCTTTGGAGGACGACGACGGCCAAAAGGGCTTCACTCTCATCGAACTCATGGTCGTGATCATCATCATCGGCATCCTCGCCGCGATCGCGATACCGCAGTTCATCGGCCAGCGGATCTCCGCCTGGGACGCCGAAACGAAGTCGGATGTCAGTAACTACGTGATCGCCGCCGCATCGTACGCGGTCGACCACGGTGGCAGCTTCGGTACGACGGCTGTCCCGATGACGACGGCGCTGCTGCAGGCCACGCCCTACAAGTTCTCGCCGTCGGTCGATGACCCGGCCGGCAGCTGGAACCTCGCCGTGTCAACCGATCGCCGCTCGTACACGATCACCGTGCACAACAAGAACTTCACGACACCCGCCGGTCACGTCTTCACGTTCGACAGTTCGACGGGTCTCACCAGCGTCAGCTAGTTCGGCGCGCTATTTTCCGAGCAGGGCGCCCGGATGAGTCAGCCGCCACCATGCGGTGGGTCCGGCGATCTTGCCCTTCAGCACGACGGGCACGGTGATCTTCGTCTTGCCCGCGGTGTACGTGACACTGCCGACCGTTTGACCGCTCGCGCCCGACTTCAGGGTCGTTGTTGTCATGGTCGTCGTGATCGGGGTGTTCGACCAGGTCAGGGCCGACGCGCTCTTGCCGAGCACCATCGTCGCCTTCGTTCCCCACGCTGTCGAATAGGAGCCGACGGTCTGGCCCTGCTCGCCGAACTGAACGACGTGGAATCCCGCCTGGATGCTCGTGATCAGCGACGTCACGCCCGTGGTCACGGATTGCCTCGTCGGTCCTCCGAGCAGCACTCCGACGACGTTCAGCGGCTCCGCGGTTCCCACCGGAACGGATGCCGAGAACAGTAGATCGTCACCCGCGGAGTCGAGAGTCCCCGTCTTGATACCGTTGATGCCGTCCGTACCGAGGAGGTCGTTCGTGTTGGGCAGCCCGCTCAGGGCCGGGACATCCAGCGTTTTCTTCGCGACCATGGCCGCGATGTTCGGGTCGGCCATCGCGAGCTTGCCGATGGCGATCAGGTCGCTCGGAGTGCTCTTGTTGCGGTCGTCCAGCCCGGTCGGCTCGACCATGGTCGTGCCGGTGAGGCCGTGGGCCTTGAGCCAGCGCTTCGTCGCGCTGACAAAGCCCGCGTTCCCTCCGAAGGCCCAGTCGGTGAGTGCTTCCGCGTAGTTGCACGCGGAAACGACGAGCATCGTCTCGAGCGCATCGTGCTCGGACATCGACGTGCCCTTCTTCATCGCTGCGATCGTTGCGTTCAGCACGTAGTACTTGTCGTAGAGCGCCGTCTGGGTGTCGTTCCAGTAGATCGTTGGACCCGTGCCGGAAGAGCCGAGCGGCTTGGCACTCAGGACCACCATGGCGGTGACGAGTTTGCTGATGCTGGCCATCGGGAGCGGGGCGTTCCCGCCGTTGGCCGCGTAGACCCCGTCCGCCGTCGGACCGAGATAGTCGTCCGCTCCGGCGATGCTGACGGCCGACTCCTGGACCTGCGGGACAGCCAGGGCGGCCGCAGCAGGCACGGGAACGGTTGGCTTGTGCGCCGTGACGGATGCGGCGCCGATCGGGGCCGTGAGCGTCAGGTCCACGTAGGTTCCGATGAGGGCGAGGACCAGCACGCCGGCGACGATTCCGATAATGCGGCCGGTCCAGCGGCGGCGGCGAGCCTGCTTCGGATCGGCGGGCGGTGCGGGCGTCGGCTCGAATGCGACGGTTGCGGGCTCGGATTGGCGCTCGGCGAGTTCGGTGAACCAGTTGGGCGGTTCGTGCTGGGTCACTGCTCGCAGCTCCTGAGTCCGGATGAGGATTCCTACGCTATCCGATCATTCGAAACCGCTCCTGTGACCGGGCTGACTGTTCTAGGCGGTCGCCTCGGCGGCGCTCACGCTGGAGCGTCCGCGGGTGCGCACGAATCCGTACCCGACGAGCGCTGCGGCCCCGACGGTCAGCGCGATTCCGGCGATCAGGAGTCCGGAGTGGAACTGCGCGGTCTGGGTAACCGTCCAGTGCGGTTTCGCGATGGATCCGCTGAACAGGGCTGCGAGGATCGTGCCGGTCACGGCAATTCCGACTGCTGTCGCGACTTCCGACGCGGTGTCCACCAGCGCGGCACCGATCGAGGTGCGGTTCTGCGGGAGCCCGCGGAGCACGTTCGTGCCAGCGACCACACCGTTGACGCGGATACCGATCGCGACGAGCACGAGCGAGATCGCGATGAAGACGTATCCCGCGGTGCTCAGGAGTGCGAACACGGCAAGTCCGGCGACAACGGACACGGCGCTTATCCACGCGGCGCGGTCGAGACCCACGCGCTCGATGAACCAGTTAGCGGGTCGACCACCGAAGATGAGGACGACGACCTGCGGCAGCATGCCAATGGAGGCGAGATAGGGCGGCCAGCCCCAGTCCAGCTGGAGTTGCAGGGTGACCATGTATCCCATGCCCGCGACGGCCAGGCCGGTCGCGGCCTTATAGGCGAGACCGCTTGCGACCAGAGGCCGTGCAACGAGCTTCAGGTCGAGCAGGGGAAAGCTGGCCCTCCGCTCTCGGACAACGAACAGGATGCCCGCGGCGAGGGTGGCTCCGGTAGCGACCCACGGCTGCCAGCCGACGGTGCCCTCGCTGATGAACACGGTCGGCGTGAAGAGTGCCAGAACAATGGTTGCGGTGCCGAAGATCGCCCCGCCGATGTCAATCGGATCACGATGGAGGTCATCCGCTTCGTCTTTGGCAATGCCGAGCCGGATCCCGACAAGAGCCAGCATGGCGATCGGGACGTTGATGAGCAGGAGCACCTGCCACGGTGCGATTGCCAGAACGAAACCACCCGCGGTTGGGCCGATCGCGAGACCGACGAGTCCGACGGTCGAGATGAGAGTCATAGCGCGAACGCGAAGTTTGTTCCCATCGAAGAGGCGGAATGCGAGGGCGATCGATCCGGGTGTCGTCATCGCTGCCGCGACGCCCATGGCAGCGCGGACCGTGATGAGTTCACCCGACGTGGTGACGAACGCGGTTGCCAGGCTTGCGATTCCCAGGAGAGCAAGCCCGATGAGCATGATTCGCCGACGACCGAAGCGGTCGGCGATAGCCCCGAACACCAGCATCAGTCCGCCGAAGACGACCGCGTATGTGCCGGTGACCCATTCCAGCGAAACGGAGGAGGCGTGCAACTCGCGTCCGATGGTGGGAAGCGCGACATTCAGGATCGAGTTGTCGAGCATCTCGAAAAGGAATACCGCGGAGAGTCCCGCGAGGGCGATCCACCCGTCGCGCAGGCTCTCTGGTCGGCGAGCATCGGTGGGGAGGGCTGGTTCGGATGACATGCAACTAGGTTATGTCACTAAATGTAGTTGCACAAGGACTAAGTTTAGTTACACAAGAGAGTGAGTCCGGATGCCCAGAACGGCAGAGCGAGGCGGCCCGCAGACGCGTGCCCGAATCCGCGAGGTTGCGAACCGGCTCTTTCTCGAGCGCGGGTACGACGCGGTCACCGTCGCGGAGGTCGCTCGCGAGGCCGGGGTCTCCAGCGTCACCGTCTTCAATCACTTCCCTCGCAAAGAAGACCTGTTCCTGGACCGCACGGACGACGCGGTGCAGGCGATCCGTTTCTCCGTTCGCGAGCGCGCCGAGGGCACGAACGTCCTGGACGCGCTTGAGGCGCAGAGTCGACAGCTGTTCGAGTCGCGTCATCCGCTCTCGGGCGTGGATGAGCGCTCGGCGGGATTCTTCCGCACGGTCGCCGGGTCGCCGGCCCTGATGGCGCGGGCGCGGGAGATCCTCTCAGAGTTACAGACCACTCTCACCGAGGAGCTCGACCACGATGCGGCGTTCGACGGCGACGCCCGACTGTTCGCGACGCTCTTCCTGGCCGGGTACAGCTCCGTTCTGGTCGAGACGGCGCGACGTGTCGTCGCGGGGGAGACGATGACGGGGATTGTGGACGACCACGGCGCGCGGCTCGATCGACTGTTCGTGGGTCTGCGCAAGGGAATCGCCTCTTCCTAACCTGGCGCGCTCGCGGTCGACGATATATCGTTAAGTGTCGTCGATGATCTGAGCGACACAAGAGGAGAGAACGATGAGCGATTCATTCAAGGGCGGAAACTGGTTCGGCGGACGCCGCGGAGGGCAGGGCCCCGACTGGTCCGGGGCCTCAGCATGGGAGACCATCGACCAGCTGCGTGGACAGTTCGAGCGCAAGGTCGGAATGCGGATGGGTCGCGGCGACGTGCGTACCGCGGTTCTCGCGCTCCTCGCCGAGAAGCCGATGCACGGCTACCAGATCATCCAGGAGATCGGCGAGCGCAGTGGCGGCTCGTGGAAGCCGAGCCCCGGGTCGGTTTACCCGACGCTCCAGCTCCTCACCGACGAGGGACTCATCAGCGCCACGGAATCCAACGGTCGCAAGACGTACACGCTCACCGACGAGGGCACGACCGCGGCGGCCGCCTCGGCCGAGCAGTCTGCGCCGTGGGAGGCGCAGGGCGGACGCGACGGGATGAAGACCGGCGCGCTCCCGAAGGCGGGAATCGACCTGGCTCACGCGACCGCGCAGGTGGCGCGGACCGGCAGTCCCCAGCAGGTGGATGAGGCTGTCGAGGTTCTGAATGACGCTCGCCGCAAGCTCTACGCGATCCTCGCGCAGGAGTGACGCCCGCCCATAGGCCGTTGGGATCAGCGAAACTAGCTCAATGACCGACGCCCGGGACATGCGCGCCCGCTATCGCAGGATCCTGCGATTCGCCGCGCGATACCTCGTGCAGACCTGGTGGTACGAACTCTTCCTGCCGCGAATCGGGCTCCGACGCCTGGCCGAGCGCGGTCGATCGAAACGCCTGAAGCGCATCGCGCAACGATTTCACGCCCTCGCGATCCAGCTCGGCGGGCTCATGATCAAGGTCGGGCAGTTCATGTCGTCGCGCCTCGACGTACTGCCGCCCGAGATCACGAAAGAGCTCGAGGGCCTTCAGGACGAGGTGCCCGCCGTCCCGTTCGACCAGATTCGGACGGTCGCCGAAGCCGAGCTGGGTGTGAGCCTCGAGACGGCGTTCTCGTTCATCGACCCGCTGCCACTCGCGGCCGCATCGCTCGGGCAGGCACACCGGGCTCAGCTGGCAGGCCTGGATGCCGACCAGACCGGACTCTTCAACGTCGTGGTCAAGATCCAGCGCCCCAACATCGACCAGATCGTCGACATCGACCTTCGGGCGCTTCGTCGCGTCGGTCGCTGGCTCAGCCGCATCCGACTCGTCTCGGATCGGGTGGATGCGCCCGCGCTCGTCGAGGAGTTCGCGCTCACCAGCCTCGAGGAGATCGACTATCTGCATGAGGCAGTCGGCGCCGAGCGATTCGCCAGCGACTTCGCCGGTGATCCACGGGTGGGCGTTCCGGAACTGGTCTGGGAGCGCACGACGCGTCGAGTGCTCACACTGCAGGACGTCACCGCGATCAAAATCAACGACGTGGATGGGCTCCGAGAAGCCGGCATCGATCCGTCGGAAGTTGCCGCCGAGTTCGCGAAGGTCATGTTCGACCAGGTCTTCGAGCACGGCTACTTTCA
>DASXCU010000101.1:0-31583 GCA_036491035.1 Galbitalea sp.
CCGGTCACCGGCGGCAACGTGAGCTTCTACAACCAGACCGGGGATGTCCCCATCCATCCGACGCCGGTGGTCGCGGTGCTCGGCGTGATCGATGACGTGGCCAAGCGCATCCCCTCCGGCTGGCAGGACGAGGGCAACAACCTCTACCTGCTCGGTGTGACCCGCGACGAGCTCGACGGCTCGGCCTGGTCCGAGGTCATCCACGATCACCTCGGTGGCCACCCGCCGGTTGTGGATCTCGCCCAGGAGCAGAAGCTCGCGGACCTGCTGCGCTACGGCAACGAGCAGAACATCATTTCCAGCGCCCACGATCTCGCCGACGGCGGCCTCGCACAGGCGCTGATCGAGAGCGCCCTTCGCTTCGGTGTTGGCGCTCGCATCTGGCTCGGCGAGCTGCTGGAGCGGGACGGAATCGACCTCACGGCGGCCCTGTTCAGTGAGTCGACCGGCCGCGTGGTCGTGTCGGTACCCCGCGAGGACGACGTGCGGTTCGCCGGACTGTGCGAGGGCCGCGGCTACCCGGTTCTGAGAATCGGCGTAACAGACTCCCGGGACACGTTCGAGCTGCAGGATGTGTTCACGTCCACCCTTGACGAACTGCGCGATGCGCACCGATCGCCGCTTACCAGCCGCTTCGGAGCAACCATCGGCGCGTAGCCAGTTCGACCGCGTAGGGTTTAAGGAATGGAATACACGCACCTCGGCCGCTCTGGCCTGACCGTTTCCCGTCTCTGCCTCGGCACCATGAACTTCGGTCCACAAACCGAAGAATCGGATGCCTTCGCGATCATGGACTCCGCCCACGACAACGGCATCAACTTCTTCGACACGGCCAATGTGTACGGCCAGGACAAGGGCCGCGGCGCTACCGAAGAGATTCTCGGTCGCTACTTCGCGCGCGGCGGCGAGCGTCGCGAGAAGACCGTGCTGGCCACCAAGGTCTACGGCAACATGACCGACTACCCGAACGAGGGCAAGCTCTCGGCGCTCAACATCCGCCGCGCGCTGGACGCCTCTTTGAAGCGACTCCAGACGGACTACGTCGACCTGTACCAATTCCACCACGTAGACCGGGACACCCCGTGGGACGAGATCTGGCAGGCCATCGATGTCGCCATCACCCAGGGCAAGATCCTCTACGCCGGCAGCAGCAACTTCGCCGGCTGGCACATCGCCACCGCGCAGGAGGCGGCGCGCAAGCGCAACTCCGTCGGTCTGGTGAGCGAGCAGTCGCTCTACAACCTGATCGTGCGTGACCTCGAGGTCGAGGTGATTCCGGCGGCCGAGGCCAACGGGCTCGGCCTCATCCCGTGGTCCCCGCTCCAGGGTGGACTGCTGGGCGGAGTGATCAAGAAGACCGAAGACGGCAGCCGTCGCCTCGAGGGACGAAGCGCAGAGACACTCGAAGCAATCCGCCCGCAGATCGAGCAGTACGAGAACTTCGCTGAAGAGCTCGGGCACCCCGCAGGCGATGTCGCCCTCGCCTGGCTGCTGCACCAACCGGCGGTAACCGCACCGATCGTTGGACCCCGCACGCAGGAACAGCTCGACTCCGCGCTCCGCGCCGTCGATCTCAAGCTGGATGCCGCGGCCCTCGCAAAGCTGGACGAGATCTTCCCCGGCAAGAAGCCGGCGCCCGAACAGTACGCCTGGTAGCCCCACCCAACCCGATCGAAAGCTGGAAATGAAGACACGAACCATCGGCGATGTGACCGTTTCGGCCATCGGGCTCGGCGGCATGCCGCTCTCGATCGAGGGCCGCCCCGAGGAGGCCCAGGCCATCGCGACCATCCATGCTGCACTCGACGCCGGCATCACCCTCATCGATACGGCGGACGCGTACCGCGTCGCCGGCGAGGACGACTCCCACAACGAGCGGATCATCGCGCAGGCGCTGAAGAGCTGGGGCGGCGACACGTCCGGCGTGCTCGTCGCGACGAAGGGCGGTCATCACCGCACCATCCCGCGCGAGGGACCGTGGGAGCAGAACGGGAACCCCGGATATCTGAAGGAGGCCGCGAAGGCGTCCCTGAAGAATCTCGGCGTCGAGCAGATCGGGCTGTACCAGTTCCACCGGCCCGACCCGCTCGTCGACTACGCCGATTCGGTGGGCGCCATCCGCGACCTGCTCGATGAGGGGATTATCCGGATGGCCGGCATCTCCAACGCGAACCCCGCCCAAATCCTGCTCGCGCAGAAGATCCTCGACAATCGGTTGGTCTCGGTGCAGAACCAGTTCTCGCCGGCGTTCCGGTCGAGCGAACCCGAACTGTCGCTCTGCGACGAACTCGGGCTCGCGTTCCTGCCGTGGAGCCCGCTCGGCGGAATCGGAAGTGCCGCCGGGCTCGGCGACCGCTTCGCGCCGTTCCAGGCGATCGCGAACGAGCACGGGGTGAGCCCCCAAGTGATCTGCCTCGCCTGGGAGCTGGCGAAGTCATCCGTCGTCATCCCCATTCCGGGCTCAACCAAGCCGGCGACCATCCGCGACTCGGCGACAGCGGTGGATGTGGAGCTGAGCGCCGACGAACTGGCGACGCTCGACGCCGCCTAGACCCGAGGTCAGCGGGCGTCAGTCGACGACGGTGACGACGACGTCCATGTTGCCGCGCGTCGCGTTGGAGTATGGGCAGGCCTGGTGCGCTAGGTCCGCGACTTCGCGCCGACGGTCGGCCGGCACGTTCGGCAGGTAGACATCCAGTTCACCGGACAGTCCGAAGGCGAACTCGGAGATCTTGCCGATGCTGATGCTCGCGGAGACCGCGGCGTCCGTAGTGTCCAGTTGCAGCCGACGGCCGACACCGAGGACGGCATTGAGGAAACAGGCCGAGTAGCCCGCGGCGAAGAGCTGCTCGGGGTTCGTGCCTTCGCCGCTCCCGCCCATCTCCTTCGGGGTCCGGACATCCATATCGATGCGGTTGTCTTCGCTGAGAACGTGACCGTTGCGGCCACCCCCGGTGGCGTGGGCGATTGCAGTGTACAGAGCTTCCATGCTCCTAGCCAATCAAATCGGAGCGCGGGATGCTGGCGGCGACCTAAGGCTCGAATCGAATCCCAGTGGCCGCTTCGGCCTGGCGCCAGAAATCCGCACCGAATCCCTCGCTCGCGCTCGACGCCACGGGTTCGAGCAGGTCGGGTCGGCCGACCACGCCGCGATGTGGTCCGTAGAACTCGCCGCCGTGCGCGTTCGGATCGACTGCGGCGCGCACGATCGGCCACGCGCCCCGATCCTTGCCCTGCGAGATGATCGCGGAGAGAACATCCAGCGGTTTCACTCCGCCGTCGTTGATTCCCCGGCGTTTGTCCGACAGCAGGTCGACCGCGGAACCCGGGTGCGCGAGCAGGGATTCGATCGCGCTGCCGGCGGCGGACAGCTTGCGCTGCAGCTCGAACGCAAAAGCGTGCATTGCGTGCTTCGAGTACCCGTACGCGCGGAAGAAGTTGAAGCGACCGCTGGTCGACTGGAGGTTGGTGGGGTCGAGCTTCACGAGCCTGGTCGCCATACTGCCGAGGCTCACCACTCGCGCGTTCGTCGCGAGCGCGGGAAACACCAGGGCGGTCAGCGCGTACGGACCGAAGGCGTTCGATCCGACCACGAACTCGAGTCCGTCCTCAGTCGTGGCCCGCTTTTTGCCGCCGGTCGTCGCTCCCGCGTTGTTGATCAGCACGTCGACGCCGCCCAGTTTGCGGATCTTCTCCGCCGCCTCGCGGATTGCGCCGAGCGATGAGAGATTCAGTCTGACGAAGTCGAGTTCGGCACCTGGAACGCGCGATCGAATCGATTCGATCGCGGTTCGGGCCTTCTCGTCGGAGCGGGATGCGAGAACGACCCGTGCGCCAGCGCCCGCCAGCTGCTCGCTGACGAAGTAGCCGATGCCCGCGTTCCCGCCTGTCACGACGATCGTCTTGCCGGACTGGGACGGGAGGGAGTCGGGGTCCCACGAAACGCTCGAAGCCATGCTCCAACCCTAGGTGAGCGGCGCGCGGCCCCGTGCAGTCGCTCAACCGATCTGTCTACCGGAGCGAGCTCGCCTGCTAGGGTCGCATCTCTATGAGAAGAAATTCCGCTGCGCTGGTCACGGCCGTACTGATCCTTGCGCCGATCGTGGCGGGCTGCACGGCCACCGCTCCCAGGCAGACGCCCACGGCGACACCGCGGGCATTCGTGCCGGTAGATTTCGCAGGGACCCTGAGCGGGGAGGACGACATCCGAATCCCAGCGAACGCGCATTCGGCGTTCATCACGGTCGTCTGCAGCGGCTCGAACTCCTTCTCGTTGGATGGCGCACTGAACTCGACTGTTGGCGGTCTGAACGGCACGTGCAACGGAGGACTTCACCGTTACACGATGCGAGTCGGACCGCTCCGGTCACTGAATCTTCAACTGGAACTCGACAAGGTCGGGACCTTCGTTGTGGATACCAGGTTTTCATCCGATGTCTACAAGGAAGATGCCCAACTGGCAAAGCAGTGCGCCAGCGTGGTGGTGGTGGCGTCCGACGCGTTCAATGCCGAGGACGGCTACACGCGGGGCAAAGTCACCCTTCCGGAGTGGCACACGCGGATCGCGACGGCGGCTGGCGCTCTGAAACCCCTGAGTGGCGAGAGACCCAACATTCTCACCCAGCCGTTGACGGCCGTCGCAGTCGCCCTCGCCGCGCCGACGGCGGCGCCGGGCGCGTTCGAGCGCGGCGACTACGAGAGTGCGATGAGCGAGATCCGCCAGGTCTGCGAGGACAACGGCGTTGCGACCTACATCAACGCCGAATTCGGGGGCTGATCACTGCGCCTCGGGCTGCTACTGCTGCTGGGTCTGGGTGCTGACGCTGCCCGTCCGGGCGATCTGTTCGTGGTGATGGATGACCTCCGCGACCAGGAAATTGAGGAACTTCTCTGCGAATGCTGGATCGAGCTGCGACTCCTCCGCGAGCACGCGAAGCCGGGCGATCTGCACCCGCTCCCGCTCCGGGTCGGACGCGGGGAGGCCGCCGCGAGCCTTAATGCGGCCGACCTGCTGGGTGAACTTGAACCGTTCCGCCAGCATGTGGACGACGGCCGCGTCGATGTTGTCGATGCTCAGGCGGATGGCGGTGAGTTCGTCCATCACATCCGGGGTTGTGCCGGCGTTGGTCGGTTCCATGAAACGAATCTAGTCGTTCGCTCGCCTAGCGCTCGCGGTATTCGACCGGTCGATCGCCCCACCGCGCCAGTCGCTCCTCGAGTCCCGTCCGCACCCCCGGCCACTCATCGATGAGGATCGAGTAGACGACCGTATCCCGCCAGGTCCCGTCTGCCCGCAGCACGTCGCGGCGCACCATCCCCTCGCGAACGGCACCCAGCCCGGCGGCGGCCGCCTGCGAGCGCTCGTTGAGGACATCCATCTGGATCTTCACGCGACCGAAGCCGGAGTCGAAGGCATGACCGAGCATCAAGAGCTTCGATTCTGCGTTGACCTGGCTGCCCCAGACGCGAGGGTCGTACGCCGTCCAGCCGATGTGGGCGTGCTCGCGGCGCTCGTCGAAGTCGCCCAGTGTCGACGTTCCGATCGCGACTCCGTCAAGCGGGCCGCCGTTGACGCGAACGAGGAACGGGTTACCCGTCTCCCACGTGTAGTAGGTCTCCGCCCACTCGACGAAGTCGCCGACGTTCTCCCGGTAGCCCAACGGTCCGCCGCCGTACCCGCCCGCGAAGACGGCGGGCGTGCCAATCGCTGCGTGGAGTTCGGGAAGGGATTCGCCGGTGAGCGGCTCGAGGCGCACGAACTTTCCGGACAGGACGGTGGGGCCGGGGCGTTTCGCGGTCATCCGTTCATCTTCCCATTGCGAAAGTGCCACGATGGTTCCATGACAAGCGCCACCGACTTTGAGACCGCTGCTCACTCGTTCCTCGATCTCGTCGCCGAGGTCAGGGTGTCGCAGTGGAACGAGCCCGCGCTCGGGGTATGGGATGTTCGCAGCCTGGTCGGACACACCGCCCGCGCGATCTCAACGGTTGAGACCTACCTGTTGATGGAGCCCGGCGCGACGGTCACCGCTCCCGACGCCGAGTCGTACTACGTCGACGTCTTCACGCAATACACCGACAACGACGCGATCGCCGCGCGCGGCGTCGAGGCCGGTAAGAAGCTCACCGAAGACTCGGGCGAAGAGTTCGAGGCGACCCTGAACCGCGCCCTCGCGCTCATCAAGGAGAACGGACAGGATCGCATCGTCGGCGTTGGCGAGATCGGCATCCCGCTAGGCGAATACCTCCGCACCCGCGTCTTCGAGCTCGTCATCCACGGGATGGACATCGCGAACGCCACCAACCAGGCGCACACGTTCCCGGCGGACGTCGTGGCCAACGTCGCCGACCTGGCGGCCCGTGTCGCGGTGCGCAAGGGCGACGGCGAGGAAATCCTGTTCGCGCTGACGGGCCGCAAGCCGCTTCGGCAGCGATACAGCATCCTGTAGCTCCCCTAACGGTCGACCGAAGCGTCGGCCTCGAACGGTCGACTTCGACAGGTGGCCTTGGCAAGTAGAGCATCGACTACTCATGCCGAAGGCCTGGGCGCGTCAATACCCTGTCGGGCATGACCTTTTACACTGCCCCGACGCCGGCAACCCCCGAGCCGGTCACGCCCAAGAAGACCAGTGTTCTTACCAGCCCGCTCTTCAAGCTCGTCGCCTACCTCGCCGGCTGGTTTCTCTTCTCCGGGAGCTTCGCGCTGTTGGTCTACTCGATTGCGAGCCTCGGCGGAGTTGGGTCGTGCGCCAGCGGCAATACGCCGTACGTGATCGCCAACCAGTGCCCCGACCTGGTCACCGACTTCATACCGTGGGTTATCTTTACCGGCCTGATTGCGGTGGCCATTGCGGTGGTCTTTGCGAACGGCATCGGATTCCAGCTGCGCGTCTGGGCGTGGCCGTTCCTCTTCGGAATCCTCGGCACCGGATTTCTCCTCGCGGGCGGTGGCGTCGGCTATGGCGTTGGTGCGGTGTTCGTCATCATGGCGCTGGTGCCACTCGTTCTCGAGCTGCGAGCCAGTCTCCAGCGGGTCTTCCTCGGCAGCTTCAACATCTTCGGCCAGCAGTTCCAGGAGGGAGCGAATGCCCAGCCATCGTTTTCCTCGCGCACAATGCCGAATCCGTCGGATGCCGTGAGGCCCGGGATCGGGGACTGGGCGATCGCCCTGCTGGGCTTTCTCATCGCGGCCGGAGCCGGGCTGTACGTCGCGACGATCTGGGTCGCGAGCATCAGCGCCAGCCAGGGTTAGGCCGGGTGGTTAGCCCCGGCGGCGCTCCCTAGTCGAGCAGGTCGTGACGCACGACAATGGCGTCGCGATCCGCCCCGACTCCGATCGCGGAGATGCGTGAACCGCTGATCTGCTCCATGGCGAGCACGTAGTCCTGGGCTGCCTTCGGCAGGTCCTCGAACTCGCGCGCGTCCGAGATGTCTTCGCTCCAGCCGGGGAAGTTCTCGTAGATCGGGACGGCATGGTGGAAATCGCTCTGCGAGATCGGGATCTCGTCGAACTGCTTGCCGTCGACCTCGTAGGCGACACAAACCGGTATCTGCTCGAGACCCGTGAGCACGTCGAGCTTGGTCATCACGAAGTCGGTGATGCCGTTGATTCGCGCCGCGTAGCGGGCAACCGGCGCGTCGTACCAGCCGGTACGGCGCGGTCGCCCGGTCGTGGTTCCGAACTCGAAGCCCTTCGCGCGCAGCCACTCACCGGACTCGTCGTTCAGCTCGGTGGGGAACGGGCCCGCTCCGACGCGGGTTGTGTATGCCTTCACGATGCCGATCACCCGGTCAATGCGACCCGGCCCGATGCCCGATCCGGTCGCCGCTCCGCCGGCGGTCGAGTTGGATGACGTCACGAACGGGTAGGTGCCGTGGTCGACATCCAGCATGGTCGCCTGGCCACCCTCGAAGACGACGGTCTTGCCGGCGTCGAGCGCCTGGTTCAGGAGCAGTCCGGTGTCGACGACCATGGGGCGTAGCCGGTCCGCGTAGGACAGCAGGTCGGTCACGACCTCGTCGACGCTGATTGCGCGACGGTTGTAGACCTTCACCAGCAGGTGATTCTTCTGGTCGAGTGCGCCCTCGACCTTCTGTCGCAGGATGTTCTCGTCGAACAGGTCCTGGACCCGGATGCCGACCCGGTTGATCTTGTCGGCGTAGGACGGGCCGATGCCGCGACCGGTCGTGCCGATCTGGCGACTGCCGAGGAAACGCTCGGTGACCTTGTCGAGCGTGCGGTGGTACTGCGTGATGACGTGGGCGTTCGCGCTCACGACGAGCTTCGACGTGTCGACGCCGCGGGCGTTCAGGGCATCCAGCTCGTCGAACAGCACCTCGATGTCGATCACGACGCCGTTCGCGATGACGGGCGTGACGCCCTCGGTCAGGATGCCGCTGGGAAGCAGGTGCAGCGCGTACTTCTCGTCGCCGACGACGACAGTGTGTCCGGCGTTGTTGCCGCCGTTGAACTTGACGACATAGTCGATGCGGCTGCCGAGAAGGTCCGTGGCCTTGCCCTTGCCCTCATCGCCCCATTGGGCGCCGATGATTACGACAGCTGGCATGGCCCATCTCCCTTGAAACGATTGGCGGGGATTACACCCAAGTCTATCGGTGCTCCGATGCGTGCCCGATCAAGCGTGCTGCGTGATCCAGGCGTGCATCGCGATTGCCGCCGCCGCCGACGCGTTCAGGCTGCGGGTCGATCCGTACTGCGTGATCTCGACCACGGCATCCGATGCCGCGACGGCCGCCTCGCTCAGCCCCGGACCCTCCTGTCCAAAGAGCAGGATGCACGACTCGGGAAGCGCGAACGTCTCGATCGGGACGGAGCCCGGAACGTTGTCGATGGCCACGATCGGCAGCTTTCGCTCGTGCGCCCACTCGGCGAACTCCTCGACGCTCGAATGGTGGAGTACGTGCTGGTACCGGTCGGTGACCATCGCCCCCCGCTTATTCCAGCGGCGGCGGCCGATGATGTGCACCGTCTCGGCGGCGAACGCGTTTGCGGTCCGTACGATCGACCCGATGTTCATGTCGTGCTGCCAGTTCTCGATCGCGACGGAGAACGGATGGCGGTGCTCGTCGAGATCGGCCACGATCGCAGCGATACCCCAGTACCGGTACCGGTCGATGACGTTCCGCGAGTCGCCATGCTCGAGCAGGTCGCGGTCGTACCGTTCATCCTCGGGCCACGCGCCCCGCCAGGGGCCGACACCGTTCGTCGAGAGTTCGTGGCTGGGGTTGGCAGTCGCGTCGGTCACCCTCCGAGGGTAGTCCGGCCGTTAATCTTGCGAGCATGCCGTCGCCGACCCCGCTCTGGACCCCCGACGGGAACAACCTCGTGATCCAGGGCGACAACCTGGAGGTCGCGGCTCGGCTGCCCGACTCATCCTTTCGTCTCATCTACCTCGATCCGCCATTCAACACGGGACGCCGACAGAGCAGGCAGACCATAACGACCACCCGTTCGGCGGGTGGATCGCGGGTGGGGTTCAAGGGCCAGACCTATGACACCGTCAAGGGCACGCTGTACTCCTACAACGACGAGTTCGCGGACTACTGGGATTTTCTTGAACCGCGACTCGAGCAGGCGTGGCGGCTCCTCGACGATCGGGGCACCCTGTACCTGCACCTCGACTACCGCGAGGTGCACTACGCCAAGGTCGCGCTGGACGCCCTCTTCGGCCGAGGCAGCTTTCTGAACGAGATCATCTGGGCGTACGACTACGGCGCCAAGTCCACCGGTCGCTGGCCGGCCAAACACGACACAATCCTCGTCTACGTGAAGAATCCGAAGAACTACTACTTCGACAGCTCGACCGTCGATCGTGAGCCGTACATGGCGCCGGGGCTGGTCAGCGCGGAGAAGGCCGAGCGCGGCAAACTCCCCACCGACGTCTGGTGGCACACGATCGTCACGACCAACGGCAGGGAGAGAACCGGCTACGCAACCCAGAAGCCGGAGGGCATCCTTCGGCGAATCGTCTCTGCCTCCAGCGCCGAAGGCGACTGGGTGCTCGACTTCTTCGCGGGCAGCGGCACCACCGCCGCGGTAGCCGCACAGCTCGGCCGGCGGTTCGTCGTGGTCGACCAGAACGCCGACGCAATCGACATCATCACGAAACGAATAGGCGACCGGGCCCGTTACCTGCCTTAGATACCATTGGGCGCATGACCACCAACAGAAGCGACGTCGAGTGCTGGCTCACCGACATGGACGGCGTTCTGGTGCACGAGAACGAACCCATCCCCGGCGCATCGGAGCTGCTGCAGCAGTGGCGCGACCAGGACAAGCCGTACCTCGTCCTGACCAACAATTCGATCTTCACGCCGAGGGACCTCAGCGCGAGACTGCGCTCATCCGGACTCGTAGTTCCCGAGGACCGGATCTGGACTTCCGCCCTGGCCACCGCCGACTTCTGCGCCGCGCAGATCCCGGGAGGCTCGGCCTTCGTCATCGGCGAATCGGGGATGACCACGGCCCTCCACGAGGTCGGCTTCATCATGACGGAGAACGCTCCGGACTACGTGGTGGTCGGTGAGACCCGCAACTACTCCTTTGAGGCGATCACGAAGGCCATCCGTCTGATCGTCGAGGGCTCGCGCTTTATTGTGACCAATCCGGATGCGACCGGTCCGAGCCCCGAGGGTCCGCTGCCCGCCACGGGATCCGTCGCCGCCCTCATCAGCAAGGCGACCGGCAAGGAACCGTACGTCGTGGGCAAGCCGAACCCGATGATGTTCCGCTCGGCAATGAACAAGATCGGCGCGCATTCGGAGAACACGGGAATGATCGGCGACCGGATGGACACCGACATCGTCGCGGGGATCGAGGCCGGACTGCACACCGTCCTCGTGCTCACCGGAATCAGCGACCAGGCGGAAATCGAGCGCTACCCGTTCCGTCCGAACGAGGTGCTGAACAGCGTTGCCGATCTGGTCGAGCGGGAACCGGTCGAGTCGGAGGGCTAGCCCCTACTTGGTCTTCGGCACGGACAGGTCGCCAGGCAGGTTGCCGCCGGAAACCCGATCGATGAAGCAATAGTAGGTGCGGTCGCCGGCGAGCCAGCGGCCGGCGGTCGGCGGGTAACTGAAGCTGACCTGCAGGTCGGTGACGCTCGCCGCGGCCGCGTAGTTGATCGCCGTCGCCGCGCTGCAGAGCGGCGTGATCTCCTTCTGGAACTCGGTCGCGGTCGGGTACTTCGTTTCGGAGCTGTCCGGGAGCGTGCCCTTGAAGACCATCTGCGCGTCGTGGTCGGCGGTGCAGGCCACGACCGTGAAGGTCTCGGCCCAGGCCGAACTGAACGGCTGGATGCATTCGCCGCCCTGCAGAGCGGTCCACTGCTGGACGCCCGGAGCGACGGGTCCACCCGTGCCCGCGGGGGTTGGTGTCGCCGAGGCGCCGGGCGTGCCCGTGCTCTTCGGAGCGGAGGCCTCCGCGGACCCGAGATGTTGGCCGAGGAAGAACAGGCCGACGAGGATGAGCGCCGCGATCAGACCACCGGCGACCCCCATGAGGATCTTCTGCGTCCTGGACAGCGGCTCGCGCGGAAGGGGCGGCTCAGCATCCGTCACCGGAGCCGATGGGGGAACCTGAATGGTCTGGAGAACGCCGACCTCTTCGTAATCCTGGAACTTGTGGTCGCCGAAGAGCGAATCGATAGCCGACGTCGGGTCTGCCGGGTCTGCCGTGTGCTCTGTTGGGTGATCCGTTGAGTGACCTGCCAAGAGCTCCGTTGGATGATCGGCGGCGCGCTCGTCCTGCACAAGAGGTGAGGCGGCCGCGGGCATCCACGGTTGCACCGTGTAGGCCTCGGTCGGCTGCTCGACCGCCGGAACCGGCACGGACGACTGCTCGCCGGCGGCGGCCTGGGGTTGCTGTGTGGACGCGAACTCCGACCAGCTCAGGGGCTTCGTCGGTTCGTCGGCGACCGGTCGGGTCGGCGTTGCGGCCGGCGGTGGAACCAGGGGAGGCGGAGTCGCGGCTGCCGGAGGGACAGGCGCAGGAGTGACGGGTGCTGGAGTCAACGGGGTCGGAGTTACCGGGGCGACGGCGACGGTCGGCGGGGGCGGGACTGCTGCGGGCGGCGTTGCAACGGGTGGCGTTGCTACGGACGGCGCGGCAACAGGGGGGACTACCGCTGCCGGCTGGGCGGGTGGCTCGGCGACGGAACCGCCGGGCTTCAGACCCCAGTCGAAACCGCCACCGGCGTTCGGGGCGGGCGCCGAGGCGACCACCGGTGGTGTCGTTGCCGCCGGAGGAACGAGAGGCGGTTTGGCAAACGGCGGTTTGGAAACCGATGGTTTGGCGACGGGCGGCTGAGCGGCTGGCGGCTGGCCGGCAGCGGGTTGAAGGCCGGGCGGATGGACGGCTGGCGCCCTGGTAATCGGCGGGACGACCACCGGCGGAACGACCGGGCCTGTCGCCGGCGGCGAAGCAGCGGCTTGCGTCGGCACCTGGCCCGTGGGCTCGAACTGGCTGGCGAGCCAGTCGCTGTCGTCCTGGTCGTCGCCGCTCAAGGCACCAGCCCGAGGTCAGCGAGGCCGATGGCGTACAGGTACGGGTAGCCGGCGGCCTCAATGACCTGCTTGGCTCCGGTGTCCCGGTCGACGACGACGGCGACCGCCGCGATCTCCGCGCCGACCCTGGTGAGAGCTTCGGCGGCTTTCAGCGGTGAGCCTCCCGTGGTCGACGTGTCCTCGAGCACGATCACGCGCTTGCCTTCGAGGTCTGGTCCCTCGACCTGTTTGCCGCGGCCGTGGTCTTTCGGTTCCTTGCGCACGACGAATGCGTTGTAAGGGTGTCCGAGTGCGACGCCCTGGTGCAGTACCGCGGCGGCGATCGGATCGGCGCCCATGGTCAGGCCGCCGACCGCGTAGACATCCGGGATGCCGGCGATGAGCTCGACCATGACCTGACCGATGAGCGGTGCGACGCGCGCATCCAGGCTCACCTTGCGGAGGTCGATGTAGTAGCTCGCCTGCTTGCCACTGGTGAGGG
Organism: Galbitalea sp.; assembly: GCA_036491035.1. GTDB lineage: Bacteria > Actinomycetota > Actinomycetes > Actinomycetales > Microbacteriaceae > Galbitalea. The sequence continues at coordinate 13,007 of DASXCU010000101.1, forward strand.
TGAAGTTGCCGTGAAAGACAGCCTCAGAAGAGATGTGCTCGATGAGCTGATCGCGGGCCGACGTCACGTAGTCAGGATAGCGGAGGCTCGTGGGAGCTACTCGGACAGGTTTGACCACTCCTGTACCTGGCTGTGACTCGGCCGGGGCGTTGCGGTGCTCGGGGTGTGCACGGCGGTCGCCATCAGGATGGCGCTGGCGATGCCCACGACGACGGCAGCGCTGACGGCAACGACAATCGCGGTGCGATTGTCTCGGCGGTCAGCGGCTTCATTTCCGGGGTCGTTGAAGTCGTCGGGTTTCATTACCTGCACAGGTTACGTCCGCTTTTCGGGGGACAACATCTCCCAGTTGTAGGGCCACCTCCTCGTTCTATGGAGGTGTCCTGGAGGGCTGCATGGGGGCACAGACGAACGGTGAACGTCGTGCGGGTGGTACCGGCTAGCGTTGTATCCATGCGTATAGCGACCTGGAATGTGAACTCGATCCGCAGCAGGGTGGGCCGCGTGGTCGACTGGCTGGTGCGGGAAGACATCGACGTTCTGGGCATGCAGGAGATCAAGTGCAAGCCCGACCAGTTCCCCTACGACGCGTTCGCGACGGCCGGCTACGAGATAGAGCTGCACGGCCTCAACCAGTGGAACGGTGTCGCGTTCGCGAGTCGCCTTCCCATGACGGATGTGACGGTCGGGTTCCCCAAGGCGCCCGGCTTCGGGAAGGTGGATGACGCCGGCGATCTCCCGCAGGAGGCGCGCGCTCTCGGGGTCACGGTCGACGACGTTCGGCTCTGGAGCTTGTACGTACCGAACGGTCGCGAGCTCGACAATCCGCACTACCCCTACAAGCTGGAGTGGCTGGCGCGGCTGGCTGAGGCGACGACCGGGTGGCTCCAGGCGGAGCCCGACCTGAAGCTCGCGCTGATGGGCGACTTCAACATCGCTCCGCTGGACATCGACGTCTGGGATATCGCCGCCTTCGAGGGGCGAACCCACGTCAGTGCGCCGGAGCGCGACGCGTTCACCGCGTTCCAGACCGCTGGGCTGATCGACATCCTGCGCACGCGCGGTGTCGAGGGCTACACCTACTGGGATTACCAGCAGCTGCGATTCCCACGAAATGAGGGCATGCGCATCGACTTCGTCCTCGGTTCCAGGACGTTCGCCGAGCTGGTCACGGACGCGAAGATCGAGCGCAACGAGCGTAAGGGCGATGCCCCCAGCGATCACGTTCCGCTGGTCGTCGAGCTCGACGTCCCGGTCGACGAGGACGACGACGATCGGCCGATGATCTTCTAGTCGCGAGGACGTGGAACGGGCTCGCCTTGTGGCGGCCTCGCCATGACGTGCCGTGCTCACCGCGCCGTGCCGTGCCGCGTTGCGTCGCATTGCGCCGCATTGCCTGGCGCCGCGTGAGTGTTGCGTTAGCGCTTCAGCAGCGCCGCCGCCAGCACCAGGATCGGGATGGCCCCGATGGTCGTGATCAGCACCGTGTCCCGAGCGAGCGCCACACCCCGGTCGTATCGCTGCGCGTAGTTGAAGACGTTTTGTGCGGTCGGAAGCGCGGCAAGGAGCACCACTCCGAATAGGGCGGTCCCCGTCAGCCCGAACAGGTAGTGCCCGACCGCCCACGCTACGGTCGGCATGAACAGGAGTTTGAACGCGGACGCAACGATGACGTCTCGGCGATTGACACCGGGCTGGAGGATCCGCTGTCCGTGGATGGACATCCCGAAGCTGAGCAAAACGACCGGAACCGCAGCGCCACCAACCAGGACGAAGGGAGCGAGAACTGGCGTCGGCAGTCGCACACCGGTCAGCGCGACGATCACGCCGAGCACTACCCCGATGATCAGCGGGTTGCGGATTGGCTGCAGCAGGACGTTCCGCACTGAGATGTGCCCGCGGGTGGAGATGTCAAGGACGATGAGAATGATGGGCGCAAGCACAACCAGCTGAAGCAGGATCACCGGCGCCGAAAGTGCGGCATTGCCGAGCACGTAAACCGCGACTGGCAAACCGATGTTGTTGGCGTTGACGTAACCGGATGCGGCGGCGCCAACGACGGCATCGGGGAGGCTGCGGCGCCAGAAGACGAGCGCGAGAATGAGAAACAGCACGATCGTGGTGACCGCTGAGATGCTGGATACGGCCAGGACGCGCGAGAACAGCTCGTGGACGTTTGCTTTCGCCAGCACCGTGAAGAGGAGGCACGGCGAGAGCACGAAGAACGCGAGCCGGGAGAGCACGAACTGCACCTGTGGCTGGCTCTCGCCGAGCAGGCGCGTGCGCGCGATCACATAGCCGGCGGCGATCACCACCCCGATGATCGCGAAGCCGATTAGCACACCCAGCACCACGCCAGTCTGCCGTCAAGCGGGTGGCCACGGTTGCCGGTGCTCCGCGGGTCGAGTGTGAGCAGCTCGACTGAGCCGGTGTCAGACAGCGACAGCGGCGAGCAGCCCGAGGTCGCGTAGGTTTCGAGTCTTCAGCGGCATGGCGATGGGTTTCTGCTCGGCGTCGGTCGATTGCGGCGGGATCTTCCAATACCGGCCTTCGCGATCGCAGGTGATCTCGTATCCCCTGTTGTGATAGAGCAGGTGATGGTATTTGCACAGCAGGATGCCGTTGACGATCAGCGTTTTTCCCCGATCTCGCACCCAGTGCAGGATGTGATGGGCCTCGCACCAAGACGGCGGGCGATCGCAGTCCGGATCCATGCAACCACCGAACTTCGCGGCCAGTATCTCGCGTTGCTTTCGGCTGTACAGTCGCGCATCGGACCCATGCTCGATGAAGTGCCCTTGCTCGGTGAAGTGCCCCTGGGCATCGAAACCGACCTTCCGGATATCGCCTTCACAGGCGAGCCGCTCCGCCGTCCGGAGGGACACCGGGACGGCTTGCCCGTCGATTCTCGCCAGGCCAACGCCCGACTCGAGTGCGCTCTCTGCGACGGTGAGTCGAATTACCGGCGCGCCAGATCCGAGCATGACCGAATCATCCACGTTCGCTCCGGCCTGAATCAGGTGCATGAATCCGTCGGATGCGAGCTGTGCCGGGCTGCGATCGTCGCCGCGAATGCGATCCGCTTGCGCCGCGCGCTTCGGCTCGACGAAGCGCACGCCGCCCCGTTTCGGCGAGGTCATGCGGTCATACGCGTCGACGAAGAGCGCGTAGGTCTCCCCATCCATTCGCCAGGTCGCGACGCCTCCGCCGGCCACTAACGGGCGGTGGGTGAACCCGCGCAGTGCGTGAGCCTCATCCTCACGGATTTTCACGCCGGCCAGATCGAGCTCGTCGCGGAGGTCCCGCGCGGCGCGCCACAGGCGATCGGCATCGAGGCCGGCAACCGCCTGATGCACGAGTTCTTGCGCCGCATCTCGCAGGTCCCCAGTCGCGACGGCAGAGTTCGGGATGCCGAGCCCAGCTGCGATGGATGCCAGCGCGGAGGTCGAAATGACACCGTCCGCGACCGCGCGTGCTGCGGGTTCGAGCCACGGCTGGGACGCGGTGAAGAACTCACCAGTGGCAACGTCGACCGTACCGTCGTCGACAAGTTCGGTGAGCAGGATGCCCGCGCGAACCGCGGTTGTCGCCTGCTCTTTCGTGGCGCCGGTTGTCGACTTCAGAAGGTTCTCAACGGTGCGATGTCCGGTGCGCCTTGCAAGTCCCTCGCCGCCGAGTGCAGGTCGGGATCGATAGGCCAGATCGCCAGCGATCACTGCGCCTGCCGCGCCGAGAAGACGACCGGCCTCGGCCTGCATTGCGTTCACTCGCAGCGCCGTCGACTCTTCGCACGCACGCAACTCCACGACGTCGAGTTCGAGGGCGCGCAGCGCATCGAGAACGGTCTGATACCTCTCGATGATCGACGGGACGGGTTGTGAATTCATGCTTCGATTTTAGAACGTATGTTCGAATGGGAGAATGCCCCAGCGAGGGGGCTCGGGATAGGTCGAGCGTTCCGCGGCTTGTGGAGAACCAATCGGTCCGCTCGACCTGGCACCATCGCAGCTACTTCGACTTGCCGCGGCGCCGAACGTCTCGCGCCCTCCCCATCGCGATATCGAATTCGATGACGTCGCACTCGGAAACCACCCCGAGGAAGACCAGCCGCCTCGACCAAAGGAAGGACGCCAGCGCAGCGACCACATCCACTCGCGTGTTCCGCTGCCGATCGCCGGACATCGCGCTGTCCGGACCGAGGTAGCGCGATAGGGCGAAGTAGAGCTCCGGTGCGTGCATCGTGCGAGCAAACGCGTTCTCCGGGTTGAACGCCCTTTCCGCTTCCAGTAAGAGAAGCTGCCCACTCGTGAGTTCCCTCGCACCCGCGACTTCCAGCTGTGCGCCAAGATGCGAGCGCACGAGGTCGATTCGCTTTCGAAGTGCGCATGGCGCTGTTGGTTTGTACAGGCAAAAAAACTCCTCCACAAGCTCAGCGATGGTCGGGTCGGTACGTTTCGTTTTGTCCATATCAGAAAGGCTCGGCGCGGCCACCGTCATCGCGGCGAACTCTTCGCGCATCCCGCCGCGTGGGGAGCAGACGCTAGTGCAACGCGCGGTAGTGGATCCGCTGATCCGGTGTCAGGTGCTCGGTCGCGTACGACAGGGACGTACGCGACAGCTGCGCGGCGTGCTCGTCGAGGTACGCGATCAGAAGCGCCGGGTCGACGCGTTTACCGACCTCGCGCAGCATCCATCCGACCGCCTTCTGAATGAGATCGTGCCGGTCGGAGCTGAGGACCGTCGCGATCTCGAGCGCCGTTGACGCGTCGCCGCGCTTGATGAATCCGAACGTGGAGAGCATTGCGACCCGGCGCTCCCAAATGGATTCGCTCACCGCCAGCTCGAACAGCAGGTCGCGCGGCCGCTCGTACAGGTACTCGCCGAGGATGAACTCGGCGGAGCAGTCCACCAGGTCCCAGTTGTTGACACGCTGCCGGCGGACCGCTGCCAGATAGAAGTCGGCGATTGCCGCCTGGTCCTTCGGATATCGAGCGACCAGGATCAACAGTCCGACGAACCGGTGCTCGTGCACGGGGCTGTCGAGCATGATGTCCACCTGGTCGAGCGGGAGGCCGACGAACGGCTTCGCGAGCTTCCGCGTGGTCGGAACGGTGAGCCCCAGAAACCGATCGCCCTCGCCGTACTCGCCCGGACCCGTCTTGAAATAGCGACTCAGTCCGGAGGCTTTGTCGGGATCGGCGGCAGCCGCGAGCGCCGCCATCACCTCCGCCGCTGTGCCCGTCATGACTCAAATACTATGGATGCGCAGCAAAGCAGCGCGGGAACCCGGCCCAGACACAACTTTTCGTCGGCAGACGCAACCAAACGCACCGATGCCCCGAATACGCTTGTTCTGGAGCACAAATTGTGCCGAGGAGCGCCGAACGGTGCCGAATTCTCGATCGGAGGGTAGCCATGTCACAACTGATGTCGAACAGCGTCATTGTCGGAGAACCCGAGGTTCTCGAGGACACGGCCGCCTGGCACAGCATCCGCGACGCCGCGCAGCGGATTCGGCCGATGCAGGTTCAGGATGGCAGCATCCCGGACAAGAAGTCGCATGCTCAAGCGCGCGAGCTCGTCTCAACCATCGCTGACGGCCTCGGGGAGTTCGCGGGATACCTCGCGCACGACGCCGACTACCTGAACGCGGCGGCGAACGACTTCCGTACCTGGGCTACATCGGGCTTCGGTGTTCCTGACTTCCTCGACTCGCTGAACGCCTTCCAGCCGCAGCGCGACCGCGTCGACGGACTGCGTCACCTGGTTGTCTTCCCCATGTACACCCAGAACGGCTCAACCGATCGACTCGTCGAGGCCGTGCTGTTCGAGGTTCGCTGGCCCGACTTCGTGTCGGAGCTGGAGGCGGGCGACTACTCGAACAAACTCTTCGTGCCCATTCGTTTCCTCGGCTTTACGGATGGGTACGACACCAACTCGGCAGTGCTGTTCCCCGAAACAGTGGCGATGCGCGAAATCCCGACCTTTACCTGGGGAGCCATTTTCGCGGATCGTGAGGCGGCACGTTTCCGCCGAGTTGTGCGTGCGGCGTCTGAGATCACGAAACTGGATCTACCCGACAGCGCCGCACGCCTCCTCGGCGACCAGCAGCTCGCCGAGCAGACGTTCATCATGTGGGATCTCATTCACGACCGCACGCACATGCGGGGTGACCTGCCGTTCGATCCGTTCATGATCAAACAGCGGATGCCGTACTTCCTGTACTCGCTAGAGGAGCTGCGCTGCGACCTGACCGCCTTCCGCGAGGCCGTGAAGCTGTTCCGCGACGAGGACACCGATCCGCTGACGCGCGACCACGCCGACCTTGTGCAGTACGCCATCCTGTTCGACCGTCTGTTCCGCTTCCCGCTCACGGGGTCTCGGGTGCGCAACTACGACGGGCTGGGCGGCCAGTTGCTGTTCGCCTGGCTGCACCAGCACCACGTGCTGCACTGGACCGACACCGCGCTCACGATCGACTGGGACGAGGTCCCGGATGTCGTCATCGCGCTGTCGGATGCGATCAACGACCTCTACTGGAAGAGCATCGATCGTCCGAAGATGGCGCACTGGCTCGCGGCGTACGATCTCGTCTCGGAGACCCTGACGCCGAACCCGGCGTCGAAGTGGGCCATTCGTGAGCTTCCGCTCGAGGGGCCGCCGAAGCTCCTCACCGACGCGGTGATGGACGACGAGTTCCCGCTGTCGATGTTTTACGAGGCGCTCGCCAAGAAGATGACCGGCGTCATCGAGTCCACGAGCGGGATCACTGCCCGCACCGACTCGGCTCAGACCCCCGCGTGACGGTAACTGTTGTCACGGGCGCGACCGGCGATGCCGGTCGCGCCGTCTGCCGTGCGCTTCTGAACGCCGGGCACACGGTCGTCGCCGTCGGCTCCGATGAGGGTCGACTCGCCGCGGTGGATGCGACGGAGCGGCTGGTCTGCGATCTGACGGATGCTGCGGCGACTCGCGCACTCGCATCCGATGTCCGTGAAAGGGTCGGTGCTGTCGATGGCCTGGTGCACCTCGTCGGTGGCTGGCGTGGTGGCCACGAGCCCATGGACTGGGACTGGCTCGAGCCACGCATCCTCGGCACACTGCGGTTCGCGACGCTCGCCTTTCACGACGACCTGAGCGCATCGCCCACGGGACGACTGATCACCATCGGATCGACCTCCGCAGCGAAGCCGGCCTGGGGCGCCGCGAATTACGCGACGCTGAAAACCGGGGCGGACGCCTGGGTCTCGGCCATCGCATCCGGCTGGCGCAAGGCCGGCACTGCCGCGGCCGTCACGCTGCTCGTCACCTCGATCGGCGGCGATGGCACCCCGGTGGATGCCATCGCCGAACGGATCGCGACCGTGTGGGGCGAGTCCGCAGAATCGCTGAACGGTACGCGGATCGACCTGACCGCGGTCTAGTTACTGATCGGGTCCGGTTTTACTTATCGGGTCCGAAGTCGACGGCGGGAGCGTCGGCAACGGCGGGCCGGTCGTCGACCACGGGATCGGCGGCGTCTGTGCGGCGCGGGCGCGCGACATCCGGGTCCACCTTGTCGGCCTTGCGGAGCTGCTCATCGGCCTCAGCGCGATGCGCCTGGGCCTCGTCCTGCCGCGCCGCTGCCTCGCGGCGCAGGTTCTCGGCGTTCACCTCGGCCTGCTTGGCGTCGGCTTGCGCGCGCAGGGCCGCAGCCTCGTGTTCCTTAGCGGTGAGTGTCGTATCCGCCGCGTTCTGACGGATCTCGGCGGCGCGACGTCGTCCGGCCTCCCGCCCGCGGCGGCGACTCAGGACCACCCCGAGGATGATCAGCACGACCACCACAACGACGATGATGACGATCAGGGCAATGGTTGCCTGCGAACTCATATCTACCTTCTTTCCCAGTCGGGGGCTCGCGTCGGGAGACGCAGAAAACCCCGTCTTCGCACCGTAGGCACGACCCGGCTCGTGCCGGGAGGGGTCCACAATCCAGGCAGATCGGTGTATAGGTTCCCGGATTCCCGCATTGGCTCGAATATCCTGCGATTGGCGAACACAACGGGTGGAGTGGGGAAACGAGTGGCGAGTCACCTGTCGACATCTCCTGTTGACCGTGGGGTGTGGCCGCTACCGCTCGTCGACGGCGTTTCGTCGCGCACGTGGTCCATGCTGGCCTCCGTCGGCGTGACGATCTGGGCGCTCGCCGCAGTGCTACTCGTGGTGCTGAACTTCGCCGCACCGCAATTGAATGACGTCCGAACGGGCTCGCCGATCGCGATAATCGCGGCGGCTTCGTTCGTCGTGGGGGCGATAGCGACCCTCACCGGTTTTCCGCTGACCTACCGCCAGGCAGACCGCGAGCGCTTGGCGGGATACACGACCATGCGCTGGAGGTCGTATCGGTGGCTTCCCGTCGTCAACCCGCGGACGCTCGTCATCGAACACGGTCAGTTCACCCAGTGGGATCCGACGACGGCCCGGGCGCGCACTCCGTGGGCTACGACGCCGAGCGTTAAGGTCGCGCAGGCGCCGTGGGTCCCCCTCCCCCTTTCCGCACCGTCGAGGGCCTCCATCGTCGTGGCCGGCACCGTCAGCGCCGCCCTTTCGCTGGCGGCGGCGTGGTCCCGCGTCCAGCACGGGGCGGTGTCGACCTCTGACAACCTGTTCATCGGAGCGGTCGTCACAGGCAGCCTGCTCGTGGCGACATTCGCCTTTGCTCTCGTCTTACGGGCAGTCCAATCGAACCGGCTGGCGACTATCAGTGGTCTCACCAGCGGGATCATCGTCGCGTGCTTCTCGGCGCCGGAAATTCGCGGTTCAGCGGAACGCCTGGGGCTCGAAAAGCGATCAATTCCCCGGATACCGGTGCTCGTGTTCGACCAGGACGGCTTCACAATCTGGCGTGCTTCCGGTGTTCCGGCGCCGCTAGTGAGCTTCCCTCGGCGCGACGTGCTCGATGTCGGGACCTTCACAATCGTGAGCGGTCGCGCTTTCTCACCGGGCATGGAAATCACTGTCGTCCCACCCGACGAGCGCTGGCCCTTTCTGATGACGTTCACCGTCTTCGACCCCACGCGGATCTTCGCGACGGCGAGCAACGGGAGAATCCAGGCGATCGCAAACTCCGTGACGGAGTTGTGGACCGGTAACCGGATTTAGGCATTCATTACTCATAGTCAGCGCTGTTGCTTAGTCCGAGACTTTCTCGTGAGCCCGTTGGCAGTCTGCGCCACAGCGGGACCCCTAACTACGACGAAAGGTAACCCTCATGGGTCTCTTCAAAGATTTCAAAGACATGAAAGACATGGTCGAGGCCGCCCCCGGCATGATCGACTCCGCCCAGCAGCTTCAGGCCAACGCCCAGGCCCAGGCCGCCGCGGCGCAGGCACAGTTCGGTGCGGGCGGTATGGGCGGACAGGCCTACGTCAATAACCTGAACGCCGGCATCAACGGTGAGCCGTCGGCCGAGGCCCTCGCTCCGATCAGCGGCGTCAGCCTCGAGGCCTACACCGCCGTCATCAAGGAGCTCGGCGCTCGCGGTAACGACCAAAGCCTGCTGCCCGAGATCGCGCAGTCGAAGGGCATCCAGCCGGCCGACTGGGAGAAGGCGAAGGAGGGCTGGGGCGCACGCATCAAGGACGACCGCGCGCTCGGCTCGAAGTTCAACACCCTCTACACCTCGGCGTAGTCATGGGCTTCTTCGGTGATCTGAACAAGCTCCGCATCCAGGGCGAGGAGATGCGGGAGAAGCAGGACGTCAAGGGCGACATGGCGAATGCCAAAGCCAAGATGGACGCAATGAACGCGGCCTACGCCGCTGCCGCTCCGAAGCCCGAGGATCCCGCCAGCGAGGCGCGTCGAGTGGATGCGACGGCGACGGTCCAGTCCGCCCAGCAGACCGGGATGATGGTGAACATGAGCCAGGGCGTGCAGGTCAAGCTGCTCGTCATGATCAATGGGATCCCCACGCCGGTCACCACGATGTTGCTGGTTCCGTACCTCAACCTCGCCCGGCTCCAGCCGGGTGCACAGCTGTCTGTGTCGATCGATCCGACCATCCCCGAGTCGGTCCGTATCGACTGGAGCAAATAGCTCACACAGCTCAAAGCGCCGCTCCCGGTCCGAACTATCGGGGGCGGCGTCTTTGTGTTCCATACGGGAGAATTGAGCCATGAAGCTGCATGACTCGAACTACCGCGGATTCGCCAGCGACAACTACGCCGGAACGCACCCGGAGATCATCGCGGCGATCGCGGAGGCCAACGAGGGCCACCAGGTCGCCTACGGCGAGGACGTCTACACTGCCGAGCTGCAGAAGGTCATGAAGGACCACTTCGGCCAGCAGGCCGAGACGTTCCCCGTGTTCAACGGAACCGGTGCGAACGTCACCGCCCTGACGAGCGTCATGCCCCGCTGGGGCGCCGTCATTGCGACGAGCACCGCGCACATCCACACGGACGAGGGCGCCGCGCCGGAACGCATCAGCGGACTCAAGCTGCTCACCGTGCAGACCCCGGACGGCAAGTTCACTCCCGACCTGATCGACACCGAGGCATGGGGGTGGGGCGACGAACACCGCGCCCAGCCCGCGGCCGTCAGCATCACTCAGACGACCGAGCTCGGGACGCTCTACTCCGTCGCGGAGATTCGCGCGATCGCCGACTACGTTCATGCGCGCGGAATGGTCCTCCACATGGATGGCGCGCGCATCTCCAACGCCGCGGCTGCACTTGGCGTCCCGCTGCGCGACTTCACAACCGACGCCGGCGTCGACATCCTGAGCTTCGGCGGAACGAAGAACGGACTGCTCTACGGCGAGGCCATCGTGCTGCTCGACCCGTCGAAATCGGACGGCCTGGTGTTTCTGCGCAAGCTCAACATGCAGCTCGCCTCGAAGATGCGGTTCGTGAGCGCACAACTGCTCGCTCTGCTCACCGACGACCTGTACCTGCGGTCGGCGACGCAGGCCAACGCGATGGCGGCGCGGCTTCGGTCCGCGCTCGAGGCGGGGATCGCCGACGGCTCGATCAAGGGCCTCACGTTCAGCCAGGAGACGCGGGCGAATGCCGTGTTCGCTGTGCTCGACAACGCCGCGGCCGATCGTATCCGCGAGCGGGTTCGCTTCTACGACTGGGACCGCGCCGCCGGCGAGGTGAGGTGGATGACCGCATTCGATACCACCGAGGCAGACATCGACCACTTCGTCGCCGTCATCACGGAGGAGCTCGCGCGGTAGAACGGTCGGGCGTGTAAAACCTGCGTTAAAACTGGCTTTTGTTTGGGAAATGTTCTCACCGCATACCCCGCCACCAATAGGCTCTGGCCATGGCCATCACCGAAGCTACCCGCACTAGCGCGACCACCGTTGAACCTGGCGGTATCGAAGCTATCCCGTCCACAAAACGTCACGGTTCGCCGTGGCAGTTGCTCGCAACCTGGAGCGCCCCGAACCTCGAGTTCGCCACCGTATTTGTTGGCGTCATCGCCGTCGCCTTCTTCGGGCTCGGCTTCTGGCAGGCCATCGCCGCGATCGTCGTCGGCAACGCGCTCGGAGCCGCATCGCAGGGAGCACTGTCCACCTGGGGTCCCCGCGAGGGACTCGCCCAGCTGGTCCTGAGCCGCACCGCTTTCGGCACGCGTGGCAACATCATCCCGGCCGCGATCAATTCGCTCGTGGCCGGCATCGGATGGTTCGCGGTCAACTCCGTCTCCGGAGCATTCGCCCTTTCTCTCCTGATCCCGGCACTCCCGACCTGGGCTTCGCTGATCATCATCGTCGTCCTCGAGATCGTCCTGGCCTTCATCGGTCACGACCTCGTGCAGGTGTTCGAGCGTTACGCGAGCATCGTGCTCGGCGTGATCTTCCTGATCGCGGTCGTGGCCGTCTTCATCTCGGCGCACACCGCCGTCAGCGGTGCGGGATCGCAGAGCCTCAGCTTCGGTGGCTTCACGCTGACCGCCGCCGCCGCCTTCGGCTACGCCGCCGGCTGGAACCCGTACGCGTCCGACTACAGCCGCTACCTGCCGAAGGTCTCCAGCCGTAAGAAGATCTTCTGGGCCGCCGGGCTCGGCAACTTCCTGAGCTGCACGATCCTGATGGCCGGTGGCGCCGCTGCCGCAACGCTGGCGGGCTACAACCCCGACAACCCGACCGACTCGTTCGTCGCCGCATCCGTGATGCCGTTCTGGGTTCGCGAGATCACACTCGTTGCCATCGCCGTCGGGGCGATCGCCGCCAACGCCCTCAATGTGTACTCGGGCGCCATGTCGTTCCTTGCCGTCGGCATCAAGATCCCGTTCGGTCTCCGCCGGGCAATCGTCGCCGTCGGCTTCGGCATCATCGGCTTCTTCGTCGCCCTGTCCGCGCTGAAGGATGCCGGAACCAGCTACACGAACTTCCTGCTGGTGATTGCGTACTGGATCGCGCCGTGGCTGGGCGTTGTCTTCGTCGACCGCCTGCTGCGTCGCGGAACCGCGATCACCGACTTCGTGCCGGACAAGGCGAGGTATCGCAACTGGGCGGGTCCGATCGCATTCGTGGTCGCGACCGTGATCTCGATCTGGCTGTTCTCCGACCAGACCTTCTATAGCGGTGTGTTCGTGAAGGCGACCACGCCGAACGCCAAGTTCGCGATCTCCGCCATCGGCGACCTGACCGCCGTGGTCGGATTCGTGCTCGCGGGACTGCTCTACTTCATCCTGTTCAAGGTGACCAGGCCAAAGGTCGGCGGTGACCTTGCGTCCGAGCCCGACCTCGTCGTCGGAGTCGATGCGGCGGAGGCCCGCTAGATCATGACGGATGAGAATCTCCACGTCACCGACGAAGAGAAACTTGCTGTCGCCGTCGGCGAGGCCCTCGCGGGTCTCGCCGAGGGCGGCATCCCGATCGGCGCTGCGCTCTTCGATGAGGATGGCCGCCTGCTCGGCAGCGGACACAACCAGCGCCTGCAGGGCGACAACCCGGCGCTGCACGGCGAAACCGCCGCATTCCTCGCTGCGGGTCGCCAGAAGAGCTACCGCAAGACGACCATGGTCACGACGTTGTCACCGTGCTGGTACTGCTCCGGTCTTGTTCGCCAGTTCGGGATCGGGCGCGTGGTCGTCGGCGACACCGTCAACTTCTTCGGCGGCCAGGACTGGCTCGTCGAGAACGGCACCGAGGTCACTACGCTGAACGACCCCGAGTTGATCAAGATCATGGGCGACTTCATCGACGCGAACCCCGTGCTCTGGAACGAGGACATCGGCGAGGAGTAGCCCTGGCTCGCCCCGGTGGCGGCTACGGGCGGAGCAGCACCTTCGTGGCGCGGCGCTCGTCCATCGCGGCGTAGGCCTCGGCGACCTCGCTGAGTGGCAGCTCCAGGTCAAACACGCGGCCCGGGTTGAGGCGGTGGTCGAGCACCTCCGGGAGCAGCTCCTGGATGTAGTTGCGCACGGGAGCGACGCCACCGTTGACGCCGACGTTGCGGTTGAAGAGCGTGCGGATGGGCAGTTCGGCACCGCCGTTCGGAACGCCGACGTATCCGACCATTCCGCCCGGTCGAACGGACTTGATCGCCTGGTCCATCGACTCCGCGGTGCCGACGCACTCGAGCACGATGTCCGGCCCGATCCCGTCGAACATGTTGCGGATGGCCTTGATGCCGTCCTCGCCGCGTTCCTCGACCGCATCCGTCGCACCGAACTCGAACGCGATCGCCTGGCGGTCCGCGTGACGCGACATTGCGACGATGCGGGATGCGCCGAGTCGCTTGGCCGCGAGGATCGCGCACAGTCCCACTGCTCCATCGCCGACGACGGCAACCGTGCTGCCGTGGGTCACGCCGCCGGAGAGCGCAGCGTGGTGGCCGGTGCCCATTACGTCCGCCAGCGTGAGCAGGCTCGGGATGAGGGCCGGGTCCGGCTGGCCCGGAGTCGCGACGAGTGAGCCGTCGGCGTGTGGAACACGAACGAACTCGCCCTGGCCGCCGTCCGCGAAGTGGCCGGAGCGGTCATCCGCACCCCACCATCCGCCATGCAGGCAGGATGTGCTGACGCCGTTCTCGCAGTTGGTGCAGGTCATGTCGCAGTCGTAGAAGGGCGCGATGACGAAATCGCCGACCTTGATCTTCTTGACCTCGTCGCCGATCGCCTCCACGATGCCGACGAACTCGTGACCGATGCGGTGTGCACCCTCGCGGGTCACGACGCCGCGGTACGGCCACAGGTCCGACCCGCAGACGCACGCCGCGACAACGCGCACGATCGCGTCGATGCCGGTGGAGAGCTCGGGGTCCGGAACCTCTTCGAGCCGGATGTCGCGTTCGCCGTAGATCAGGGTTGCAAGCATCCCTTAAGACTAGGTCAGAGCGCCCGCATCGAGTTGTTGCGGGCGTCGTGCGTGACCTCCGCGAGACCGAGCAGTTCGAGCAGCGGTGGCATGTACATGCCGAAGCGACCGCGGTAACCCTTGCGCGTTCCGTACCAGCCGCCGACCGGGTTGCTCTCGGAGCGGCCCCAGGCCTCGACAGTGCCGGCAGCGGGCTCCTTGCCCTCATCCGCGGCGCCGAGGGGGACCCAGTCGCCCTGCTCCTTGAGCCACGCGTGCAGGTCGTCGATCGAGCGCGACAGGTAGGTCAGTTTGGTCGACCCCACCTGGCACACGATCACGGGCGGATCAGCGGAGTCGTCCTTGTACATGACGTACTCGGATGATCCGGGCGGCGTGGTCAGGTTCCACGGGTCTTCCTTTGTGCCAGCGCTCATGCGGGCAGCCTATTCCGCACGCAGCGATCGCGATACCGGAACGTTGGTGGGTCCAGCCCCACCCGGTCGTGGGTTCAGCCCCGTACCTCCGCGTTGCTCGGATTTGTAGCGTCGAAGAAACAACGAAAGGAAGCAAGACCATGAACAACTCCAAGGAACAAACCGCGCTCTCGAACGTGAGGAAGCTCGTCGTCATCTACGCCGTGGTCGGCGTTATCCTCCTTGCCACCATGGCCACGGTGGCCCTTCTCCACGGCTCAGTGAGTACCTTCATGTGGGTTCGCGCGGGCATCCTGCTCGCGGCGGCGGTGCCGCTCTATCGCTGGACGGCGGATGCGCGACGGGGACTGGTCGCCAGTTTCGATCGGCTTCGGAAGGTGTCGCTCATCCTGCCGATCGCTATCGTTGCCGTGGATCTCGTTCCCGGCATCTGCCCCGGCTGGTACGCGTCGCTGCAGGGAGTGTCCGCACTGGCCCTCGTCGCGGTCGCGATACTCACCCGCGTCGGAGCGCTGCGCGGTGCTCGCACAAGCGCCAACTGAACGCCCAGAATGGACAGCACGGGATCGGCCGACCGCGAAAGGGGCGCGATGATGCGAGCGATTCGCTCCTGGCTGTTCGCCGCGGGCACGGGATTCGCGAGGTCACTGATTTTCGCGGCCAGCGCTCTTCTCGTCCCGATCCTGTGCGCAGTCCTTCCCGTACTCGCCGCGCTTCACCGCTTCGGGCGCGTGTGGGACTGGACGAACCCCTGGTCGTGGGTGGGGATGCTTCTCCTCGTCGCCGTCTTCACTCTCGTCGGGGCTCGGCCGCTCGGTACCTTCGTTCGCCGTCTTCTCGCGCGCTGGAGCGCCACATCGATCGACGCCGGCTATCGCAGCCGTGAGACGGACCCGGTGCCGGTGCTCCTGGCCACCGGCTACTGGTGGAACGGGCACTCCTACGAGCGCAGCCGCCGGGATGCCGAGAGGGACCAGCTGTGGCGTCGGAGGATCGGCGACCCGGCCTACTGGCGCGACGTGCGCTGGGTGCTTCGAGCTGCCATCACCGTCGGCCCGGTCTGCGCGGTGCCGGTGGCGGCGCTTGTCGGTGGGATCGTCGCCTTTGCCCACCCATCCGTCCTTGCCGTCGCGGTCGGAGTGCTCCTCGTCGCGCTCACCCTGACCACTTCTCCCCTCGCCTGGCGGGTCGTGCGACCGCTCGCCGAGCGCTGGCTTCGTCCCCAAGACGGTGGCGTCCTGGGCGAACGGGTGCGGCAGCTCGAACAGCAACGACTGGACCTGACCGCCGCGCAGGCCGCCGAGATCCGACGCATCGAGCGAAACCTGCACGACGGGGCGCAGGCACGGCTCGTCGCCGTCGGCCTGTCGCTGGCGACCGCCGAGAAGCTCATGGACACCGACCCCGAACGCGCCAAGGTGCTGCTGCGCGAGGCTCGGGAGGGAACATCCGAGTCGCTCGGGGAACTCCGGAACCTGGTTCGTGGAGTAAATCCACCAGTACTGGTCGAGCGGGGACTGGTCGAGGCGATTCGCGCGCTCGCGCTCGACAGCGGCCTGAACGTGCACGTCGATCCGGTCCGTCGCGTTCCGCTTGAGGCACCGATCGAGGCTGCCCTCTACTTCGGCGTCGCCGAGCTCCTCGCCAATGCCGCGAAGTACACGCCGACCGCGCGAGTGGATGTGCGCATCCGTCGCACCGCCACGACCGTCGAGATCGAGGTGGTCGACGACGGCCCGGGCGGCGCGACCATTACGCCGGGCGGCGGCCTGGATGGCATCCGTCGCCGCGTCGCCGCCTTCGACGGCACCCTCACGCTGGCCAGCCCGGTCGGTGGCCCCACCCGCAGCACTATTGTGATCCCGTGCGAATCGTCGTAGCAGAGGACCTCTTCCTGCTTCGCGGCGGAATCGTCGGTCTGCTCGAAGCGCACGGCCACGAGGTGGTCGGCACGGCGGCGACGGGGCCGGAAACGCTCGACGCGCTACTCGCCCACCGACCGGATGTCGCGATCGTCGACGTGCGAATGCCTCCGACCAACACCGACGAGGGGCTCGTCGCGGCGCTGGAGGCACGGCGGCAGGTGCCCGGCCTTCCGGTGCTCGTGTTATCGCAGCACGTCGAGCAGCTCTACGCTCGCGAACTGCTCGCCGACCAGGCTGGCGGGGTCGGTTACCTGCTCAAGGACCGCGTCTTCGATGCCGACCAGTTTCTGGATGCCCTCGAGCGGGTCGCGGCCGGTGGCACAGCGCTCGACCCCACCGTGGTCGCGAAGCTGCTTGCGCGTCCGGCGGCGGGAACGCGACTCTCGGCCCTGACGGAGCGCGAGCGGTCCGTCCTCGCGCTCATGGCCGAGGGCCTCTCCAACGCTGCCATCGCCGAGAAACTGTTTCTCAGCGAGGGCGCGATCAGCAAGTACACGACGACGACGTTCGACAAGCTGGGCATCCACGACGATGGCGCCGCCAACCGCCGCGTGCTCGCCGTGCTCGCCTACCTGAACGAGTCCGACGCCTGACTCGCGCTAGACGTCCATCCGGGAGACGTGCAGTCCGTCGCCCTTGAAGTCCACCTTCACCGTGTCACCGTCCGCGATGTCGCCCGCGAGCAGTGCCTTTGCCAGCTTGTCGTCGATCTCGTGCTGCATGAGCCGGCGGAGCGGTCGTGCACCGTAGATCGGATCGAAGCCGCGCTCGGCGAGCCAGGAACGCGCATCCGGCGTCACGGCCAGCTCGAGTCGACGGTCGGACAGGCGCTTGGCGAGACGGTCGACATACAGCGACACGATCTGGCCGAGATCCTCGGTCGTCAGCGGCGCGAACACCACGATGTCGTCGAGGCGGTTCACGAACTCCGGCTTGAAGGCCTGGCGCACCAGGTCCTGTACCGCACTCTCGCGGTCCTCCCAGTCGATCGTCTGGTCGGTCAGGATCTGGCTTCCCAGGTTGCTCGTGAGGATCAGGATGGTGTTCCGGAAGTCGACCGTGCGACCCTGGCCGTCGGTCAGGCGGCCATCGTCCAGCACCTGCAGCAGTACGTCGAAGACCTCGGGGTGTGCCTTCTCGATCTCGTCGAGCAGCACCACCGAGTACGGACGCCGACGCACGGCCTCCGTCAGCTGGCCACCCTGCTCGAACCCGATGTATCCGGGAGGCGCACCGACGAGCCGGGAGACGGCGAACTTCTCGCCGTACTCGCTCATGTCGATGCGGACGAGGGCCTTCTCGTCGTCGAACAGGTACTCGGCGAGCGCCTTGGCGAGCTCCGTCTTTCCGACGCCGGTCGGGCCGAGGAACATGAAGGAACCGGTGGGCTTGCCCGGGTCGGAGATGCCGGCACGCGACCGTCGCACGGCTTCGCTCACGGCGCGCACGGCAGGCTTCTGGCCGATCAATCGGCGCCCGAGTTCGGACTCGAGCGAGAGCAGCTTCTCCGTTTCGCCCTGCTTAAGGCGCGCGACCGGGATGCCGGTCCAGGCGGCGACGACCGCAGCGATGTCCTCATCCGTGACCTGGTCGTTGACCATTCGCGGGCCGAGCTGCTCCACCGACTCCGCCGCCGCGATGGCCTTCTCGATGGACGGAATCGTCTCGTAGTTCAGCTTGGACGCGTCCTGGTAGCGCTGGTCACGCATGGCCTTGTCGAGGTCGATGCGGGCATCGTTGAGCCGATTGCGAAGGTCACCGACGGAGTGCAGCGACGACTTCTCGGCCTTCCACCGCATCTCGAGTTCGCCGAGTGCCTCCTGCTTCTCGCTCATGTCGGCGCGCAGCTTCTCGAGGCGGATCTTGGATGCCGCATCCTTCTCCTTGCGCAGCGCGAGCTCCTCGATGCGCAGCCGGTCGACGGC
>DASXCU010000102.1:0-4109 GCA_036491035.1 Galbitalea sp.
GACGACATCCCCGACGAGCTCCGCACCAGGCTGCTCGACCCGGCGATCATGGGCCCGCCGATCGTGTGGCTCGCCTCAGCCGAGGCCAACCGGGTCCATGACCAGCGGATCGTCGCGACCGAGTTCGAGGGCTCCGCTAAGACCGACTGAGCTCGGCCGCTTGCGAGCGGAGATGTTCGTGCGCCAGGCGGACGACCGTCGCACCGTCACCGACCGCCGATGCGACCCGCTTGATCGAGTCCTGCCGCACGTCGCCGGCAGCGAACACGCCGTGCATGCTCGTCTCGAGCGTGAGTGGCTCACCGTTCTGATCCCACTCCACTCCCGGGTGTTCGAGGACGGCGCGACCGGTGACGACGTAACCCTGTTCGTCGCGCGCGATCCCATCGGGGAGCCACTCCGTGTGTGGCTCGCCTCCGATCATCACGAACAGCGCGCTGGCGGGGACCTCAACCGTTGCCCCGCTCGTGCGGTCGACGAGCGTGATCGACTCGAGCGCCCGGCCTCCGGCCGCGTCGATGACCTCGGTGCGGTGGCGGACAGAGATGCTCGGGGTCGATTCGATCGCAGTCACGAGATAGCTCGACATCGACTTGGCGATGCCATCGCCTCGGACGAGCAGCGTGACCGTGCTGGCGTGCTTGGCGAGGTGCAACGCCGCCTGCCCCGCCGAGTTGCCCGCGCCGATCACGAACACATCTTGGTCCTCCATGGCGCGGCTCTCGCTCACGGCCGCACCGTAGTAGACGCCCGCGCCGATCAGCGCTTCGACTCGCGGGATCCCGAGCCTGCGCCACTCGATCCCGGTCGCGATCACGACGGCGCGCGCCCACACCTCGCTTCCGTCCTGCAGGCGAACGACTCGATCGTCGCCGCGGCGTTCGAGTGCCACGGCTTGCTGGGCAAAGACGATGTGGGTCCCCATCAACCACGCCTGCTCGCAGGTGCGCTCCATCAGCCGACCCCCCTCGATGCCATGGGGAAACCCTGGGTAGTTCCGGATCATCGGGCTGGTGCCGGCCTGTCCCCCCGAGACGGCGAGCTCGAGCAGCACGGTTTCCAGGCCCTCCGACGCCGCGTAGACGGCCGCCGCGAGGCCCGCGGGTCCTGCGCCGACAATCGCGATGTCGCACCTGTCGAGGTCGTTCTTGACGTTGACGCCGACCGCCCGGGCGAGATCCGGCAGGCTCGGATCCACGCTCACACGGCCGTCGTAGCGAATCACGACAGGCAGGTGTGTCGCGTCGAGCCCCGCCTCCTCGAGCAGACGCCGCCCCTCCTCGCTGTCGCTCGAGTAGAGGCCGAACGGCATGCTGAACCGCGTCATCACGTCTCGCAGCTGCAGCGCCCTGCTGTCCCCCTCGTCCGCGACGATCCGGAACTCCTCGAACCTCGGCTCCTGCTCCCTTGTCCACGACGCGAGGGATTCGCTGATCGCCCGGTACAGCGTCTCGTCGTCGGCCCACGGCCGGACGACGTGATAGTCGACCCGCCCGAGCGCCATCGCCTGCACCGCGGGGCTCGCGGACCGGTAGTCGCGATCAACCAGGAACACGCGCTTGGCCGACGGGTACAACTGGTGCGCACGATCGAGGAAATCAGCCCCGAGATCGTCGACCAGCAGGACGGCCACCCGGTGCCTCGCGGCCGCCAGCCCTTCCAGTACGCGAAGCGCTGCCTGCGGCGAACTCTCTCCTCTCGGTAGATGACTTGCTGGTCATCGATTTCTCGCGGCCATCAATGACTGATTCGACGGCTCGATGTTCAGCCGCCACGCCCACTCCGAAGCGGGCACGCCGTCGACGGCGGCCGCAAAGCCGCCCAATAGCGACACGCTGACGGAGCCCTCCACCTCGACGATAACCCTACCAACCGAATTCGTACGCGCCCGATTGCGAGCCGATACGTTTGCGGCCGTGAGCGATGCACAGACGTTGGATGGACCGATCGGCCTCGTCGGAGCGGGCTACATCGGCCATCTGTTCGCGCAGCAGTTCGCGCTCGCGGGCCATGAAGTCCGCGCGTGGTCACCCTCCACGTCGGTCCATACGCTGCACGACCGGCTGCGCGAGAGCGTCTCGACGCTGGCCGGGATCGGCGCCGCCCCACCCGCGGCCGCTGACGACGTCGTCGGTCGCGTCTCCACGCACGACGACCTGGCAACGGCGTTGGCGCCGTGCGCGGCGGTGATGGAGTGCATCGTCGAGGACGCCGAGGTGAAGGCGGGGTGCTACCGGGAGATCGAGGCGGCAATCGACGCCGACGTGCCGCTCTGGAGCGCGACCTCGAACTTTCCGATGACTCGGCTCGCGGCGGGGATGGCACACCCTGAACGTGCGCTCGTCCTGCATCCCGTGCAGACGCAGCTGATCATCTTCGTCGAGGTCGTCCCTGGCGAGCGCACGAGCGAGGAGACGGTCGCCACGACGATGCGTTTTTGCGAAGAGGTCGACCTTCGAGCCGTTCGGGTGCGCAAGGAGATCCCCGGCTTCCTGTGGAACCGCGTGTGGTTCTCGATGCTGCGCGAAATGCTGCACCTCGTGGACATCGGCGCCGTCGACCCGCTCGAGCTCGACACCATCGTTCAGACCACGCTTCGGGCGTTCGTTCCCGTGTTCGGACCGCTCCAGATGACGGATCTGATCGGCCACGACACGCTCCGAGATATCTCGAACGCGCTGTACCCGGAGCTCTCGACCGACCAGACCGCGTCAACCACCGTCGAACAGCTGGTGCGCGACGGCCGCCTCGGGGTCAAGAGCGGCCAGGGTTTCTACGACGACAACGATCAAAGAGTCGCCGAGCTCACCCTCCGGCTGTACCGGATCGCCGACCAGCTCGACGCCGGTAGCCCCTAGCCCACGGCGTGATCTCCCCGGGAGTGTGGTCTTCACCCAGGATGTCGATGCGGAGCCCGCGTTCCCGGTATCTGTCAGCGGCGCAAAGGCGGTCATCGTTGCTGTCGAGCGGTTATCGGATCTGGTAACAGTTCCACGACCACATCGCCGTGACCGCCCCGCGAGCCCCTGCAGGCCCAGGACACCGAGGGGTCGGCGGCGGCCTGGAAAGTGGCCTTCGCCGAGCCCCGCAGTTCCCGGTGCGACGTCGGTCAGCCGCCCGCCGCCGCCCGCGCAGCCTGAGTGAATGTGGCCCCGGCCGTCACGTAGCTGTCGGATGCCGCCTTAGCTTGGGCAAGGTCCGCTTGGAGGGCCGACGCGTCCTTGTTCCTCAGGTCGGTCGCAACTCTCGACGCCTTATCCGACACATCGCTCAGGCTTGACACGAGGGCCTGCTGGGCCGACTGAAGCGACGCCGGAGGCGTGAGCCCTTTGATCGAGTCCGCGGCCTGTTTCGCGGCCTGCGACAGCTGGTCCCAGGAGGCCGGATCGTTGCCATTCGTCGCCACCCCGTGGGTGCCGGCCTTGTATGACTGAACTGCCTTGTTCACCGTCTGAACATCCTGGTTGAGGCCGGCGCCTGTACCAGTGCCGCTGCTAGCGGCGCTGTTGCTCGAGCTGCTGCTGCTCGAGCCGCCGCAGCCCGCGAGCGCGATCGCTCCCACCGCAAGCAGGGCAACAGATATCCGGCCCGTCCGGCTAGACATAGAGCACCCCTTCGTGGTCCTACGCTGCCCGCCGATCCGCGAGCACGTTTCACGCCAGCATCTCAGCCGGCGAGAGGTGCCGTCAAGCGCGGGTGGTGACGAGGCCGCGGCTGATCCCGCCCGTTGGCGGCGCGCAGCGATCACGCCGTGCGCCAAGGCGCGCGTCTTTCCCTCGGGGCCGGCCGTGACAGCGGCGGCGGTGCTGCCGACGACCATCTGAATGATCGTGACCTTGGTCTCGTGGCGGATCACCGCCACGACCGCCCGTGGGAAATGGATGAGCGTGTACCCAGTCGCTGGAGGAATCGCTCGACGTTGCTGACCACCCTCTTGCGCTTCGGGAGGTTGTCTGGAGCGTCGTGGAACTTCGGTGACGATCCTCACGGGTTGATGGTCAGACGGTAACGGTCTGGCGGGTCTTCTGGCGGTCGTGGTTGTTCTCGGCAACGAGGTGGGTGTGGCGCTCGATCGCGATCACGAGCTTGGCGAGGTCGCGATAGCCGAT
>DASXCU010000103.1:0-49635 GCA_036491035.1 Galbitalea sp.
TCTCATGAGCACCAGGCCGGGCGACCAGACCCAGACCGCAACCGAACTCGAGACCGAGTGGAAGACATCCGCGCGGTGGAACGGCATCCAGCGGGACTACACAGCCGAGGATGTCGTCGGCCTGCGCGGCACGGTCGCCGAACAGCACACGCTGGCGCAGCGCGGCGCCGAGAACCTGTGGAACCTGATCCACTCGCGCGGTTCGGACGGCACAGCGGAGTGGGTGGCTGCCTTGGGGGCGCTGACCGGAAACCAGGCGGTGCAACAGGTGCGTGCCGGACTGAAGGCGATCTACCTCTCCGGCTGGCAGGTCGCCGCCGACGCCAATCTCAGCGGCCAGACCTACCCGGACCAGAGCCTCTATCCGGCGAACTCGGTTCCGTCGGTGGTGCGGCGCATCAACAACGCACTGCTGCGCGCCGATCAGATCGAGGCGACCGAGGGGGGCGCGAAGATCGACTGGCTGGCACCGATCGTCGCTGATGCTGAGGCCGGCTTCGGCGGACCGCTGAACGCGTACGAGCTCATGGGTTCGATGATCGCCGCGGGTGCTGCGGGAGTGCACTGGGAGGATCAGCTCGCCTCGGAGAAGAAGTGCGGGCACATGGGCGGCAAGGTCCTCGTGCCAACCAGCCAGCACATCCGCACCCTGAACGCCGCGCGCCTTGCAGCCGATGTGGCCGGCGTCCCGACCATCATCATCGGCCGCACCGACTCCCTCGCCGCCGACCTGGTCACGAGCGACGTGGATGACCGCGATAAGCCGTTCCTGACCGGCGATCGTACGCCCGAGGGTTTCTTCCGAACGACGCCCGGCATCGAGACCGTGCTGGCCCGCGGCCACGCGTATGCGCCGTACGCGGACCTGCTCTGGGTGGAGAGCGCCGAGCCTGACCTGGGCCTTGCTCGGACCTTCGCGGAGAGCATCCACAAGGAGTTCCCGGGCAAGAAGCTCGCCTACAACTGCTCGCCCTCGTTCAACTGGAGGAGCCACCTCGATGACGCCCAGATCGCGACCTTCCAGCGCGAGCTGGCGGCCATGGGCTACGCGTTCCAGTTCATCACTCTCGCCGGATTCCACGCGCTGAACCACTCCATGTACACGCTTGCGAGGGACTATTCGCGGCGCCACATGTCGGCATACGTGGAGCTGCAGGAGGCGGAATTCGCGTCCGAGAAGGACGGATACACGGCGACGCGCCACCAGCGCGAGGTCGGCACGGGCTACTTCGACCGGATCGCGAAAGCGCTCAACCCGGACAGCGAAACGCTCGCCCTGGTCGGCTCGACCGAGTCCGCCCAGTTCTAGATCGACGTAAGGACACGAACATGAGTTCCATCGAAATCACCGGCCCCACCGGCTACCGCTACGACGAGATTCTGACGGATGAGGCGGTGACGTTCCTGGCCGCCCTGCACGAGCGCTTCGCCGGACGTCGCCACGATCGTCTCGCCGCCCGGATGCAGGTGCGCTACGACCTGGGCAACGGTCGCAACCTGGCCTTCCCCGACGAGACCGCTCACATCCGGGAGGACTCCGAGTGGCGGGTCGCGGGCGCTGGTCCCGGTCTCACCGATCGCCGGGTCGAGATCACCGGACCCACCGATCCCAAGATGGCGATCAACGCCCTCAACTCGGGAGCCAACGTCTGGCTCGCCGATCAGGAGGATGCCACCAGCCCGACCTGGGCGAACGTTATCGGCGGACAGCTCACCTTGTTCGATGCCATCCGGGACCAGCTCGAGTTCACGAGCGACGATGGCAAGCGCTACTCCGTCACCGCGGACGCAACGCCGACGATCGTGATGCGTCCGCGTGGCTGGCACCTCGCCGAGAAGCACATCCGGTACACGGATCGCTCGGGACTGACCACCCCCGCGTCGGGCTCCCTCGTGGACTTCGGCCTGTACCTCTTCCACAACGCGAAGAAGCTGATCGAACAGGGCAGCGGCCCGTACTTCTATATCGCGAAGATCGAGTCCCGCTTCGAGGCCGCGCTCTGGGACGACGTCTTCACGTTCTCCGAGGATGCGCTGGGGATCCCGCACGGCACGATCCGAGCGACCGTCCTGGTCGAGACCTTCCCGGCCGCATTCGAGATGGACGAGATCCTGTTCGAGCTGCGAGACCACTGCGCCGGACTGAACGCCGGCCGCTGGGATTACATCTTCTCGATCATCAAGAACTACCGCGGGCGCGGCGAGTGGTTCGTGCTTCCCGACCGCGGACAGATCACGATGACCGTCCCGTTCATGCGCGCGTACACCGAGCTGCTGGTCTCGACCTGCCATAAGCGCGGCGCGCACGCGATTGGCGGGATGAGCGCCTTCATCCCGAATCGACGCGATCCGGAGGTAACCCGAACGGCGCTTGAGAAGGTCGCCGCCGACAAGAAGCGCGAGGCGGGAGACGGCTTCGACGGCACGTGGGTCGCTCACCCCGACCTGATCGAGACGGCTCGCGCCGAGTTCGACGCCGTGCTCGGAGATTGCCCTAACCAGCTTGATCGGTTACGGGAGGATGTCCACGTCTCGGCCAGTCAGCTGCTGGATATCCGCTCGGCGGGCGGTCAGGTCACGGAGTCCGGAGTTCGCGACAACGTGCGCGTCACGATCGGCTACATCGAGTCGTGGCTTCGGGGAATCGGAGCGGTCGCGATCGACAACCTGATGGAGGATGCCGCAACCGCCGAGATCAGCCGCTCCCAGATCTGGCAGTGGATCCACCAGGACACGGTCACGGCCGAGGGGACTCAGATCACCGTTCCATTGGTGGAGCGTGCGATCGCCGAGACGCCGTTCGAGCGCCGAGAGGGCGACCGCTTCGACGATGCGATCGCGATCTTCCGCACCGTCGCCCTCCAGGAGGAGTTCCCGACATTCCTCACCCTGACCGCGTATGCGAACTACCTGGTGGAGGATGCGGCGCTCGTCACCGCATGAAGCCACTCGTCGAAGGTCTGCGTTCCGAGGATCGCGGTCCCGGTCGGCAGCAGCGACCCGTCCCGAAGGCTCCGTCCCCAGACACCTGGGAAGGGCACCTGAAGGACGGGCCGCCTGCTGCCGGTCGCCCGCAGGTAACGGCGGATAAGGTCGGCGAACCTCTCCGCCTTCGGTCCGGCGATGTCGGGCGTGAGCCCCGCCGGCCCCGCGACGGCTATCCGGGCGATAATCGCCCCGGCCTCCGCGGCCGCGATGGGCTGGGCGACGATCGTCGGCACCAGTTGGAGCGGGCCCACTGTGCCGGGCGGCATGATCTGGAAGATGAACTCGTGGAACTGGGTCGCCCGCGCGATCGTCCAGCGTCCCTCGGCCGCCATCACGAGCTCCTCCTGGATGCGCTTGCCCGCGTAGTAGGCCGCACCGATCTGCGCGGCGCCGACGATCGAGAGGGCGAGGTGATGCGGTACACCAGCCACTTCCTCGGCAGCCAGCAGGTTCGTCGTGACCGTGCGGAAGAACCGCTCGGATACGCTCCCCGCGCTGGTGCCCACCGACGTCACATCCACGACCGCGTCCGCTCCCCGAAGCACCGCCGCGAGCCCGTCGCCGGACATCAGGTCGACGCCGGTCGACCGGGTAAGGACGATCGGCTCGTGCCCGGCAGCGCGGAGCGACTCGACGACGTGACGCCCGACCGTGCCAGTGCCGCCCGCCACCGCGATCCTCATCGGGCCGCCTCCGTGCTCGTTGCGCGGCGTGCTCCCGAGGCGCCGAGCGGCAGGATCAGGAGCACTCCGAGAGCGAGGTCGACCGCGAGACTGACGACAGTACCGACCTGGGCCAGTGCCGTTCGTTCCGGATGCCCGAGTTGATAGCAGATGTGCAGCAGGCCGAAGAGCGTCCACCCGACGCCGATCACCCGGCCTGCGGTCGTGGTCCGCACGACAATCGCGGCGACAGCAGCGGCCGCGAACCCGAGGTAGAGGCCGCCGACATCCCGAACCAGGTGCTCGTTGTACGGACCGTCCGCCCCAACCCAGTGCTGGCCGAAGCCCGGGAAGGACGAATAGAAGGACTCCGGAAAGGCCGCGGCCCACAACCCCACGAATACGGCCGAGAGAACGAGGATGCCGAGGATGATTCGGCGGAGAATTGTGTTCATGCAAGTCAGGACGATCCAGGGTGGGAAATTGTGAGGCCGCGGCTCACAATCGTGCGGGCAGTGTCGTCCTAATGGGTATGACGACAAACAATCCGGACGAGACCGCGATCGACGCCGAGGTCCTCGGCGAGCGCCGACACCTGATGAGTCTCTGTTTTCGAATGCTGGGCACGTTTGCGGAAGCCGAGGACGCGGTGCAGGAGAGCTACGCGCGCTGGTATCGAATGTCGACGGAGGAGCGCGACGCCATCGACGTCCCGCGGGCCTGGCTGACGAGGGTTGCGAGTCGGATCTGCCTCGACGTACTCGACTCGGCACGTGTGCGCCGCGAGCAGTACGTCGGGCCGTGGCTCCCCGAACCTCTTCCGACGAGAGACTTCGTGCCGTCGCAGGGCGCCGATCCGCTCGATCGGGTCACGCTCGACGACTCGGTCAGCACGGCCCTGCTGGTCGTCCTCGAGGCGATGACGCCGGCCGAGCGGGTGTCGTTCGTCCTCCATGACGTGTTCGCGCTGCCGTTCGACGAGATCGCCGAGGTTGTCGGCCGCAGTCCCGCCGCGTGCCGCCAGCTCGCGACCTCCGCACGCCGCAGGATCAGCGAGACGCGCAACCAGCAGGTCACCCGAGCGCAGCACGACGAGGTCGTGCTGGCATTCGCGGCGGCCACGACCTCGGGTAACTTCGACCAGTTGATCGCCGTGCTCGACCCGGACGTCGTGCTCAGGTCGGACGGCGGCGGATTCGTCCATGCCGCCCGCAACCCGGTCTCCGGGGCGGACCGCGTGGCCCGGTTCCTGCTGGGCATCCTGACCAAGAACACCACGATGAGCGTCTCCGACCTGCAGACCAACGACGGCCTGGCCTTCGCCCTGTGGGAGGACGGTCGGATTGTCGGTGTCGTCAATCTGGGCGTCGCCGAGTCGCGGGTGTCCGACGTGTGGATGGTCATGAACCCGGAGAAACTGTCGCTCTGGAATTGATCGCTTATGTACCTAGACATGTACGTAACACATCGGGTACATTCAACGGATGGACAGTGTGCTCGCGGCGATCTCCGATGAAAGCCGGCGCACGGTTCTCCACGCCCTCCGTCAAGGACCGGCGACAGTGACCGAGCTGGCGGCGCTCCTGCCCATCGCCCGACCCGGCGTTTCGCGCCACCTGCGGGTGCTCCGCGAGGCGGGGCTCGTGGATGTCCGGACCGACGCGCAGCGACGCGTGTACTCACTCCGTCCCCAGCCACTCGCCGAACTCGACGACTGGCTCGCGCCCTACCGCGCGCTCTGGACCAACCGCCTCGACGCGCTCCACACGGAGATCGCACGCGGAAAACACCAAACACGGCAGCAACAGAAGGAAGAGTAATGACTGACAACACGACCGACACACGAGTACTCGGATCGCTCCGCGAGTCAGACGGCCGCGCTGTCATCCACGTCGAGGACACGTACCCGACCGACATCGACGACCTGTGGTCGGCGGTCAGCACGCCGGAACGCCTGAAGCGCTGGATCGCCACGATCGAGGGCGACACCAGCGTCGGCGGCACCTTCTCGGCAAGCTTCACGAGCGGCTGGGATGGTTCCGGTCGGGTCGACGTATGCGATGCGCCGCACCGGTTGGTGGTCACCACTTTCGACAATAAGGAGACGACCGTGATGGAGGCGATTCTCACGCCGGTGGAGTCCGGTACGCACCTGGTGATCGAGGAGCGCGGCATCCTGCTCGAGGACGCGCCGTATCACGGCGCCGGCTGGCAGGCCCACATCGAGGACCTCGCGCTCTACGTGGCAGGCAAGGAGACGACCAACTGGGAGGATCGCTGGAAGGAACTCGTGCCGACCTACCGGGGAATGAAGATCGGCTAACATCGGCTATGTGAATCTCCACTAGCCAGATTCGCCAGCACGAGGTAGTGTTGCCTCCCATATGAACGATCGTTCATATTTGGAGGACTTCAGTGCAGAAGACGACCGAGTTGAGCGGGCTGCTCCCCGAGCGCGCCGAACTCTCCGGTGCCCGCCTGCGCCTGTTCTCCACTGCGCTGGTTCTCTTTGGCGAGCGCGGCTATCACGGAGTCTCCGTGCGCGACATCACCGACGCCCTCGGTCAGAAGCCCGGGGCGATCTACGCGCACGTCCAATCGAAACAGGAACTCCTGTACGAACTCGTCCGCATCGGTCACGCCGAACATCGCGAACGACTTCGCGCGGCTCTCGAGACTGCCAACCCGGATCCCGTCAGCCAGATCCGGGCAATCGTGATCGCCCACGTGCGCGTGCACCTCGAGTACGTCGCCCTCGCGCGCGTCGCCAACCACGAGTTCCGATTCCTGGACGAGCAGCAGATCGAGACGATCCTGGCCGTTCAGGCCGAGTCCGAATTCCTCCTACTCGACGTCATCGAGCGCGGACGGCAAACCGGTGAGTTCGGTGTCGCCGATGCGCGGCTCGCGGTGTCCGCCATCGGCTCGATGGGCGTACGCACGGCCGAGTGGTGGCGCCCCGACCTCCGAATCTCCCCCGACCACCTCGCCGAGACCTACGCCGACTTCGCGGTGAACCTGCTGCGCTAGACCCCAACCGCACCGCCCGTCCGTACACAAAGGAGTGTCATGACCATCAATGCATCCGGCCTCAATCCCGAGGAGCTCAGCCAGCTGCCTCCCGTCGCGGACGCCCTCAATCCGGTCACGCCGTTCAAGCGGCTGATGGGCTCGATGGCAACGTCGTATGCCGGGGCGTTCATTGTCCAGGCCGTCCCGGTCAACCTGCTGCTCACGGTCAAGCTGACGACGATCGCCGGTCCGGGTGCGGCGGTGGCGTTCAGCCTCGTCACCGGTGTGGCTGCCGTGATCGGGCTCATCGTCCAGCCGCTCACCGGACGGCTCAGCGATCGCTCGAAGTCGCGCTTCGGCAAACGCCGCAGCTGGATCTTCCTCGGCGGCCTCGCGTCATCCGTGCTGGTGATCGGGATGCTCTTCACCAACCAGGTCTGGCAGGTCGTGGTCGTCTGGGCGATTGTCTCGATCTTCATCAACGTCCAGTTCGCCGCCACAGGCGCCCTGCTTGCCGAGCAAGTACCCGCAAAGCGTCGTGGCGCGATGTCGGGCGTGCTCGGATCGATGGCGATCCTCGGACCGGTACTCGGGCTCGGCGCCGTCAACGGCGCGACGCATCAGCCCTGGCTGCAGTGGGTCATCGTCGGGGTTTCTGGCATCATCCTCGTCGTCGTCTCGGTCGCGCTGCTGAAGGATCCGCAGCAGACCCGGCCCGACGGTGAGACACGCCTCCGGTTCCTCGAGGTCGTCAAGTCGTACTGGCTGAGCCCCCGCAAGCACCCGGCGTTCGGCTGGGCGTGGGCGGTGCGCTTCCTGGTGAGTTGTACCGGCGCCGCACTGACGTACAACGCGCTCCTGCTGATCAACCGGTTCCACTACACGAAGGAGGCCGTGCAGCCCCAGGTGCTGCTGCTGACGCTGCTCTACGGCGTGTTCATCATTATCTTCAGCACGGTCGGCGGGGTGCTGTCCGACCGGATCAAGCGGCAGAAGCCGTTCGTGATCGTGGCCTCCGTCGTCGCCGCGGTGGCGCTCATCCTGATCGGGACCGCACCCAACGTTCCGACGCTGTTCGTCGCCACCGGCATCCTCGGCATCGGAGCCGGCATATTCCTCTCCGTCGACCTGGCCATGAGTGTGCGGATGCTGCCCAACCCGGAGAACGTCGGCAAGGACATCGCGGTGATGGGTCTCGCGAGCACCCTGCCGTCGGCGTTCGTTCCGGCCATCGCCCCGTTGTTCCTACTTCTCGGCGGATACACCCTGTTGTACGTCGCGATCGCGGTCCTCGGCCTGATCGGCGCCGTCCTGGTGCTGCGGCTGCCCGAACTCGGACACGAAGGCGACCCGCGCTGGGCGCTCCTCACTCGCGCGGAACTGGTGAAAGAAGGAGGCGTCGAGTAATGACTGAGAAGTCCGTCAGAGCCCGGATCTCGAGCGGAACGCTCCGCGGCACCACCGCGAACGGCATCGACCGCTACCTCGGGGTTCCATACGCGGCGGCACCCGTCGCCGACCTCCGGTTCGCGCCAGCCGCGCCCCATCCGGGCTGGCAAGGCGAACGCGACGCCACACGGATGGGCGCCACGGCGCCGCAGTCCCTGTACGCGGGCGCGTTCGAGACCCTCCTGCCGATGACGCTGATTCCGGGGGACGAGTTTCTGAACGTCAACATCTGGACGCCGGCGGATGCCACGGACCTGCCCGTGATGGTCTGGGTGCACGGGGGCGCGAACATCCACGGTGCCAACTCCCTCGACGGATATGACGGCTCGGCCTTCGCCCGCGACGGCGTCGTCGTCGTTTCGATCAACTATCGGCTCGGCGCAGAGGGATTCTCGGTGCTCGATGGCGTTCCGCTGAACCTCGGCCTGAGCGACGTTGTGACGGCGCTGCGCTGGGTGAAGGCGGAGATCGCGAACTTCGGCGGTGACCCGGAGAACGTGACCGCGTTCGGGGAGTCCGCGGGCTCGATCCTGCTCGGCTCGGTTGTTGCCCATCCGGATGCCCGCAGGCTGATCTCCCGGGCCATCCTCGAAAGCGGCGCCCCGACGGCGGTATCGAAGAAGGCCGCGACGAAGATGACGACCCTGGTCGCGAAGCAGCTCCGGATCCCGGCAACGCGGGAGGCGTTCGCGGCGAAGACGCCGACCGAACTCATCGAGGCGGAGACCGTTGTGATGGCTGGCGGGACGCCGATCACCGGCGGACCCGGCTACGCGACGGCGATCGGGGACGAGACCGCGCCGCGCGACCCGCGAAAGGCGATTCTGGCTGGCGAGGGAGACGAGATTCCGCTGCTCATCGGTTCCACGACCGAGGAGTACCGGCTCTGGTTCGTGCCCCTCGGGCTCATGGAGAAGATCAGCGCCCCGCTGTTCGCGGCGGTGAGGGTCCGCTTCGGGATCAACGGACGCATCCTCGGCGCATATAAGAGGTCCCTCGCCGATCACTCGCGCGGCGCCCTGTTCGGGACGATCGCGACCGACCTCCTGATTCGCCTCCCGATCAACCGCATCGCCGATAGCCGACTGTCGCGAGGCGTAGCGACGTGGGTCTACGAGTTCGGTTGGAGAAGTCCCTCCCATGACCTCGGCGCTGCGCACGCCATGGAGATCGGTTTCGCGTTCGACACGCTCGCCTCCCCGGACTGGCGCGAGCTCATGGGGGCGACCCCGCCGCAGAAGCTCGCCGATAAGATGCACTCGGCCTGGGTTCGGTTCGCGAAAACGGGCAATCCCGGCTGGGAAGCCTGGAACGCGAGGCGACCGGTTGAGACCTTTGGCAGCCCGGAGTCGGGAATCGTCTATGCACCGCGCGAAGAAACGCGAGCCGCCTGGAAGAAGTAAGCGGGAACCCGCTCGCACTGGACGCGTCGACATGATTTGATAGCGACAGCGGTGGCCTCGAGCCTCGGGGACCCCGCTGCTCACGGACAGGGAAACCATGGATCAGGTGCCGGGAGACGCGCTCCCCTCGGGGCTGGTCGAGGTGGATGCGGCGGGCGCGATCGTCGACGTCAATGGACTCGTTCTCGAGTGGTCGGGCGTCGGCCGCGACGACCTAATCGGGCATCCCCTCGAGCACCTGCTCCGACAACCGGCTTCCACCGGACTCGACTCCCTCGAGTACCTTCCCGCGATTGCGGAGATCACTCGCCCGGATGGCGCCATCCTGCCGGTACTGGTGGCAGAGACGCCGGCCGACTCGGGCCGCAACGGGTACCTCACCCTGTTCGACGCACGCGAGCAGCGTAGCTACAAGGAGCAACTCCAGTCGCGGCACTCACTCGTCGAGCGCACGCAGACCCGACTCCAGTTGGTGATCGCCTCATCGATCTCCTTCGCCGAGGCGCGCGATGAGGAAGAACTCGCCGAGGTCCTGGCGGACACGGCGGCTCGTGCCTACGCGGCCGAGGAGGCCGTCGTCTTCCTGCTCGACGACGATTTGGTATTCCGGCAGATGGCGGGCACGAACCCGTTTCACGATCTGCCCGACATCGGATCGCTGGCCGGCCAGGCGCTCGCCCTGCGCGATGTGCTCAAGGTCGTGGGGCGCGAGGGCGCCGACGCGATCTCCGCATCCGTCGGCCGCGCGTTCGAGGCGACAGGCGTCCAGGCCATGATCATCGCGCCCATTCACCAGGGCGATCAGCCCCTCGGAATCGTCGCCGCCTTCTTCCACCACCCCCGAACGTTCGACGAGCAGGCATCCCCACTCGCGGACGCGCTCGCCGGTCAGGCGTCCCGAGCCGTGACCGCGCTGCGGCTTCAGCGACGCCTGGCGCACGCGGCACTGCACGACGACACGACCGGGCTTCCGAACCGTCGATTCCTCGAGGAGGCGACCGATGTGCTTTCCAGCCGCTCCTTCGGCGAACTCGCGGCCGTCCTGTTCGTCGACCTCGACGGGTTCAAAGCGGTCAACGACGCCCTGGGGCATCACCTCGGTGATGAGCTCCTGAAGATTGTTGGACAACGTCTTCAGTCGTCGATCCGCGAAGGCG
The DNA here is from genome assembly GCA_036491035.1 of Galbitalea sp. Lineage (GTDB taxonomy): Bacteria > Actinomycetota > Actinomycetes > Actinomycetales > Microbacteriaceae > Galbitalea. The sequence continues at coordinate 10,672 of DASXCU010000103.1, forward strand.
ACGTCGTCGCGCGCTACGGCGGAGACGAGTTCGTGATCGTCAGCGCCGTCACCGCCGAGAGCGACGCGACCGATCTGGCCGCCCGCATCCAGGAGACCATCAGCGCGCCCTACACGATCCTCCCTCCCGACCTCCGAATCGGCGCGAGCATCGGTATCGCGACCGGCAGCATCGGTTCACTGCCACTCGCGACCGATCGACTGGTACGCGCCGCGGACCAGGCCATGTACGAGGCCAAGAACGCGGGTGGAAACCGGATTGTCGCCGCGAACTCGTAGCGCTTCCGGATCGCATGCATTGTAAGACGTTCTCGCGCGCGCACAAGGAGGGTTGCTCCGCAATCCGATTGCGAGAACACTGGCTCCGGGCACGAGGCTTGGGAGACGGATGAGCGGCGAGGACGAGCGTTTTGCGCGGCTGCGCCGTGACCTCGCTGGCGCCGCCGACCGGGACGAAATAGTCGCACTCTTCCAGCCCCAGTACACCCTCGCAAACCGTCGGCTCGTCTCCGTGGAGACTCTGGCGCGCTGGGAGCACCCACAGCTCGGAACCATCGGCCCGGCCGAATTCATCCCCATTGCCGAGGAGTCGGACCTGATCGGCGAGATCGGTGACGCGATGATCCACCTCGGTGTCGCCGCCGCCGCACACTGGGAGAAGCGCGTCTTCCCGGTCGAGGTTGCGATCAACGTGTCGATCCTGCAGTTGCACGACCCCGACTTCGTTTCCCGCGTCGCGGAGTGTATCGACTCCACGCCGCTCGACCCGGGACGGATCATCCTGGAGCTGACCGAGTCAACCGCGCTGGCCGATGTCCCCCTCGCGGTCGGTGCCTCGCTCGCTCTCACCGCACTAGGCGTCACGCTGTCGATCGACGATTTCGGATCCGGTTACTGGTCGGAGGAGCAGGTTGCCGCGCTCCCCGCGAGCGAGCTGAAGATCGACCAGCGACTCGTTCAGGCGGCGGGCGCCACGGGCGCCGAGGCGCTCTCCGCCGCGATCGACTTCGGCAAGGGCCGAAGCATGCGCACGGTTGCCGAGGGAGTCGAGACCACGGAACAGCTCGACCGCGTGCGCGAACTTGGCTGCGATCGAGCACAGGGCTATCTCCTCGGGCGCCCGATGTCCGGGGATGAACTGGAAGAGCGCCTCCGGCGCGGCTAGAAACGAGAAACTGACCATGCTGCTGCAGAACAAGACCGTCATCGTGACCGGGGGCAATAGCGGCATTGGCGAAGCGGTGGTCCTCGCCGCCGCCCGTGAGGGCGCGAACGTGGTGATCGACTACATCGCCGACGCCGCCGCCGCGAAACAACTCGTCGACTGGGCCGCGAAGGCGGGCGGCCACGCTCTCGCGGTGAAAGCGGATGCGAGTAAGGTCGCGGATCTGAAGACGCTCGTGAAGGCCGCGGTCGACACCTTCGGCTCGCTCGACGTGATGATCAACAACGCGGGGATCGAGACGAGGTCATCCATCCTCGAGGCGACCGAAGCCGACTACGACCGCACGCTCGACGTGAACCTCAAGAGCGCATTCTTCGGCACCCAGCTCGCCGCGAAGCAATTCCTGAAACAGAAGACGCCGGGCGTGATCATCAACATGTCGTCCGTGCACGAGGAGTGGCCGATGCCGGGCAACACCGCGTACTGCGTCTCCAAGGGCGGCATGCGGATGCTCACTCGAACCGCGGGCGCGGAGCTCGGGCCGCAGGGCATCCGGGTCGTGAACGTGGGGCCGGGTGCAGTCGCGACTCCGATTAATAAGGAGACGCTGGCCGACCCCGCACAGACCAAAGAGCTGAACGACTCGATCCCTCTGCGCCGCGTAGCGACGCCGGAGGAGATCGCCGATACGGTCGTGTTTCTCGCCTCCGACCAGTCACGCTACGTGACGGCCACCACGATCTACGTCGACGGCGGCATCATGCAGGGCAGCACTGGGCTTTAGCGCCGAAGCGTTGCGATCCGGCCAACATTTCCGGACCCGGGGTGTCCGATCGCGGCAGACTGGTTCGTTGTAGGGGTGAGTGGCAGCCCAGCAGGGGCTACCCGCAACCGCAGGGGAGAGCCCAATGCAGTACATGGTTTCCGTGATCGTCGACAGCCAGACTACTGACGAGAGCACCGATGCGCTCGCAACGGCTAAAGAGATGGCCGACATCGACGTGTTCAACCAGCGCCTGATCGACGAGGGGTACTGGGTGTTCGCCGGCGGCCTCGCCGCGCCTACCACGTCGACGGTCATCGACAGCCGCGGCACCCAGCCGATCTTCACCGACGGACCGTTCGTCGAGACCAAGGAGTGGGTGGCCGGGCTGTGGATCTGGGAGGCGCCCGACCTGGACGTCGCCCTGAAGCTTGCCGTCGACGGGTCGAAGGCGTGCAACCGCAAGCTCGAGGTGCGCCCCCTGCTCGAAAACCCGGAGTAGGAACCCCGCCTGGATGGATGCCTCGCAGGCCATCGCCGACGCGCACCGGAACGAGTGGGCAAAACTGGTCGCCGTACTCGCCCGACGGTTCGGCGACCTCGGCATTGCCGAGGATGCGGCCAGCGAGGCCTTCGTCACGGCCGTCGAACGCTGGCCAACCGACGGCCTCCCGCCCAACCCGGGCGCGTGGCTGACGACCACCGCGACCCGTAAAGCGATCGACCGCATCCGACGTGAATCGAAGCGCGACCACAAGTACAGGGAGGCGCAGCTCGTGAGAGACGACGAACCCCTGCCCGCTGTCGGCGCGATCGAGGACGACCGACTGCGTCTGGTCTTCACGTGCTGCCATCCGGCCCTGGCGATGGAGTCGAGAGTCGCGCTGACCCTCCGGATGGTCGGCGGGCTGACGGTGCCCGAGATCGCCCGCGCGTTCCTCGTGCAGGAGGGTGCGCTGGCGCGGCGGATCACGAGAGCGAAGGACAAGATCCGAGATGCCGGCATCCCGTTTGCGTTGCCGGCCGCGGCAGACCTGCCGACGCGGATCTCGGGGGTTCTCTCCGTGCTCTACCTCATCTTCAACGAGGGTTATCTTGCTACGGGGACGGATGCGGGACCGGTGCGGGACGACCTCACGGCGGAAGGCATCCGGCTGACCCGTCTGCTTCGGCTGCTGATGCCGGACGAGGGCGAGGTCGCGGGCCTCCTCGCCCTGATGCTCCTGATCGAGTCCCGGCGGTCCGCACGGGTATCGACGGCGGGCGACCTCGTCCCGCTGGATGAGCAGGACCGCGACAGGTGGGACGTCGAGCTCGTCGCGGAGGGACACGCACTCGTGCGGGAGCGGCTCGCCACAGCGCAGGCGCCCGGTCGGTACCAGGTGATGGCCGCGATCAACGCGGTGCACACCTCCGCAAGGACATTCGAGAGCACCGACTGGTCGCAGGTCGTCGCGCTCTACGACCAGCTCGTGATTCTCGACCCGTCACCGATCGTCGCACTCAACCGGGCGGTCGCTCTCGCCGAGCTGGATGGGCCGGAGGTCGCATTTGCGCTCATCGACCGACTCGCCACCAAACTGGCGGACTATTCCGCGCTCCACGCCGCTCGTGCGGACCTGCTCCGACGCCTCGGGCGCCGCGATGAGGCGATCGCGGCATACGACCGTGCGATCGAGCTGAGCCATAATTCCGGCGAGGCCGACTACCTTCGCAATCGCCGTACTCTCCTGTGATCACACTCGTGCTACCCTAAGTGAATACTCGTTAGTATTCGACGGAGGAGCAACGATGGTCCAGCAGGGAAGACGCGTGTTCGTTGTCGGCGTCGGCATGACGAAGTTCGAGAAGCCGGGCCGACGCGAGGGCTGGGACTACCCGGACATGGCGCGCGAGTCGGGAACAAACGCCCTCCAGGACGCCGGAATCGACTTCGACCAGGTCGAGGAGGCCTACGTCGGCTACGTCTACGGCGAGTCGACCGCGGGCGAGCGCGCGATCTACGAGCTCGGCATGACGGGCATCCCGATTACCAACCTCAACAACAACTGCTCCACGGGATCCACCGCGCTGTACCACGCCGTCCGCTCAATCCGCGGCGGCCTGGCTGACTGTGTACTCGCTCTCGGCTTCGAAAAGATGCAGGCGGGTTCGCTGTCGCTGGACAGTTTCGGCGATCGCGAACCACCGATGCAGCGACACATGGATGCGCTCGCTGAGTCGAGCGAGATGGTGTTCCCGCCGGCCGCGTGGATGTTCGGCTCGGCCGGCGCGGAGCACATGCGGATGTACGGCTCGACCCCCGAGCACTTCGCGAAGATCGCGCAGAAGAATCACACGCACTCGACGAACAATCCGTACGCACAGTTCCAGGACGCGTACACGCTCGAGCAGATTCAGGGCGACAAGATGATCTACGAGCCGATGCAGCTCACGCGGCTGCAGTGCTCGCCGACGTCGGACGGCTCCGGGGCGGCGATTGTAGTCAGCGAGGACTTCGTCGAAAAGCACAGCCTCGCCGCGCAGGCGGTGGAGATCGTCGGCCAGTCGATGGTCACCGACATGCGCTCCACCTTCGACACGCACACGGCACGCGATCTGGTGGGTGCCGACATGAGTCGTAAGGCGGCCGAGGCAGTCTACGAGCAGGCGCAGATCGCACCGGACGACATTGACGTGATCGAGCTGCACGACTGCTTCTCCGCCAACGAGCTGCTGACCTACGAAGCCCTGGCGCTCGCGGCCGTCGGTGAGGGACACCACCTCGTCGATTCCGGCGACACCACGTACGGCGGTCGCTGGGTCGTCAACCCGTCGGGCGGGCTCATCTCCAAGGGCCACCCCCTCGGCGCGACTGGTCTCGCCCAGTGCGCGGAACTCACGTGGCAGCTGCGGGGAACCGCCGGCCCACGCCAGGTCGAGGGCGCCGAACTCGCGCTCCAGCACAACATCGGCCTCGGCGGAGCGGCCGTGGTTACCGCCTACCGTCCGGCGGACCGCTAAGCGACGGGCTGGGGTTCGAGCACGTCGCTGAGGATCGCGGCAAGACCCGCCGGGTCTTCGATGTGGAGGTCGTGGCCGCGGCCCGGCATCACCCGGATGTCCCAGCCCTGCGCTCGCAGTTCCGCTTCGAACTTCGGCGCAACGGCGAAGCTCGGCCCCGCGAGGACGAGCGTCGCCGGTACCGTCAGCGGCGTCACGGGAAACGGCTCTGCATCGTAGGACGACTTGATGTCGCGCAGGCACGTCTCGTCCCACTTCGACCATGCCACCCGAAGCCGTGCGATGTCCTCGGCGTTCGGATGCTTGACCGGCACGCCGAGAGCGCGAAGCACCGGGTCCGGGAACTTCTTCTGTACCGGACCGAGCGCCGGAATGAGCCAGGCCTGGAACGCCTTTAGATGCAGCGCCGGATCGACGCCGATGTATCGTCCCGGCTGCAGCCGATCGGCCGCCAACGCGCAGGTGAGTCCGCCGAGCGACTGCCCGATCAGGAAATCCAGTCCGGTCGGCAGCGTGTCCACGAGGTCCTGGGCGAACTCCTCGATCCGATAGCTGTCGGCGCGGGGGCTGTCGCCGTGACCGCGCTGGTCGACCAGTGTCAGGGTGAGGTCGTGCTCGAGCAGGTACGGGACGAAGTCGCGCCAGGCGTCCGTGCTCCGGCTCGCGCCGTGGACAAGCGCCGCGGTTCGCGAGCCAGATCCGACGGTGACGGTGTGCAGCTTCACGACGCCGACACCTCGTCGAAGGACCACTGGCGCATGTCGCGCTTGAGCACCTTGCCCTGGGCGGACAGCGGCAGCGCATCAACGAAGCTGAGGCTGCGCGGGATCTTGTAGCCGGCGATGTGCTCGCGGGCGAGCGTCTGGAGCTCCGCTAGATCGACGGTCTGGTCGGGCTGCCGCACGACGACCGCGTGCACCCGCTCCCCCCACTGTTCGTCCGGAAGACCGATGACGGCGACCGCGGCCACGGCGGGATGCTTGGCCAGCACGTTCTCTACCTCGATCGAGTAGACGTTCTCGCCGCCCGTGATGATCATGTCCTTGATCCGGTCGACGACGTAAACGTAGCCGTCCTCATCCATGTAACCGCCGTCGCCGGTGTGCATCCATCCCCCGCGCAGCGCCTCGGCCGTCTCGTCGGGCTTGTTCCAGTAGCCGACCATGGTCGCGCCGCCGCGGGCCACGATCTCGCCGACCGTGCCACGCGGCACCTCGACGTCGTTCTCGTCCACGACCCGAACCTCGACGTGCCAGCCCGCTCGTCCCGCCGAGCGGCGGCGTACCGGATGCTGGTGGTCGGCCATGAGCAGCATTGTCGCCACGGGTGCCAGCTCGCTCATGCCGTAGGCCTGAAGGAAGGTCGCCTGTGGGAACAACGCGGCGGCCCGGTCGAGCAGGGCCTCCGAAATCGGGGAGGCGCCATAGACGATGTGCTTCATCGACGACAGGTCGTAATCGGCCGCTCCGGGCAGGTCGACCATCATCTGGAGCATGGTGGGTACGACCAGCACGTCGGTCACCCCCTGCTTCTGGATTGCATCGAGGGCTCCAGCTGGCGTGAACCCGGGCAGAAACACGTGCGTCGAGTTCAGGATCATTCCGCCCGTCCACGAGGCGATGTCCGCGAGGTGGAACATCGGGGCGACGTGGAGCAGTCGGCCGTCCCGGGTCAGGAATTCCCCCGACGCCACGCAGCCGAACGCCGAGGTCATCATGTTGTCGTGGGTCAGGACGACGCCCTTCGGTACACCGGTCGTGCCGCCGGTATAGAAGATGCCGTAGACGTCCGCGCCGCCGCGCCGGACATCCTCGATCGGGGCGGCTGCGGCGAGCGCATCCTCGTAGTTCAGCATTCCGTCCGGGGTCGGCTTTGCGCCAGCGTGGAGAATCGTCTTCAGCTCCGGTGCGAGTGGCCACACCGCCGCGACTAGGTCGAGCCACATGTCGTCGACGATGATTGCGTGGACATCGCACTCGGCGAACGACTGCGCGATCTCGGCTGGGCTCCACCGGTAGTTCACCGGCACGATGACCCCGCCGGCCCACGGGATGCCGAGCAGCGTCTCGTGGAAGATGTCCGAGTTCAGCGAGACGACCGCGACCCGGTCGCCATCCCCCACTCCGGCGTCCCGCAGGACGCTCGCGAGTCGGGCGATGCGGTCGGCGGACTCGTTGACGGTGCGAACGCGGTCTCCCGCGACGGTGTGCGGGCGATCGGGCGTGAGCTGTAGTGCGCGGTGCAGGGGCTGGGTGATCTCCATGGGACTCTCTCCTTTGAAAGTGTGGATGGCCTGTAGTTAGGTTTCGAGGCGGTCTAGCTTCATGGAGCGACCGATCAGGTCCTTCATGATCTCGGTGCTGCCGGCGAAGATTCGGTCGGCGCGGGCATCGAGCCACGCGCGCGCGATCGGGGTATCGCTGAGGTAGCCGATGCCGCCGTGGAGTTGCAGGGCGGTGTCCACGACTCGACCGCGCAGCTCGGTGGTCCACCACTTCGCCTTTGCTGCATCCACGGGGGTGAGGTCGCCCTCATTCAGTGCGAGGATGCAGCGGTCGACGAACGCCTGCGCGATATCGATCTCGGTGGCCATCTCGGCGATGCGGAAGCGCGTGTTCTGGAATGACCCGATCGGAGCGTCGAATGCGCGGCGACGTCGCACGTAGTCGACGGTCAGGTCGAGCGCCGCGCTCGCCGCGGACACCGCCATGACGGATGCAGTGACGCGCTCCTGCGCGAGGTTGCCGGTGAGGCCGCGGAAGCCGCCCCCCTCCGCGCCGAGCAGGTTCTCAGCCGGCACCCGAACTTCGTGAAAGGCGAGTTCCGTGGTGTTATGCGCCGGTAGTCCGATCTTCGACAGGTTGCGCACGCGCTCGAATCCGGGCGAGTCCGTGGGGATGAGCAGGAGGCTGAGCCCGGCGTGCCGATCTTCGCCGGTGCGCACCGCCGCGACCAGCAGGTCGGCGTTCATGCCGTTGCCGATGAATTTCTTGGTGCCGGAGACGACCCACTCGTCGCCGTCCCGAACGGCACGCGTCTGGATACCCGCGAGATCGGAACCCGTGCCGGGCTCGGTCATCGCGATCCCGAGGATCACGTCTCCGGTCGTCACACCGGGAAGCCAGCGCTTCTTCTGCTCGTCGGTTCCCATCGACACCAGGTACGGCGCGATGATGTCAATGGTCAGGCCGGGGCCGACCAGTCCATCCGAAACTCCCGCGCGAGCGCCCTCCTCGATGAGGATGGCGTTGTAACGGAAGTCATCGACACCCGTGCCGCCGTACTCGCTCGGGATGCCGTGGCTGAGCGCTCCCAGTGCGCCCAGCCCCGTGTAGAGTTCCCGCGAGACGATGCCCTCGCGTTCCCAGTCCGGGTGCTTCGGCACGACCTCGCGTTCAAGGAATTCGCGCACGCGAGAGCGATACGCGTCGTGCGCCGGATCGAAGAGTTGTCGTTTCATGGCCCGGGTCAGACGAAGAATCCGCCGCCGCAGACGACGACCTGCGCGCTGATGTAGTCGGACTCGGGCAGGCACATCAGGTACACCGCTCCGGCGGCATCCTGTGGGGTTCCGGCTCGACCGAGCGGAATCATGGCCTCGGTCATGGCGTGGAGTTCCTTGCTCATCCCGACCTTGATGCTGTTGCCCTGGATGTCGATGTGGTCAGCACCCTCGGTCTCTGTCAGGCGTGTCTTGATGTACCCGAACGCGACGGCGTTGACCGTGACGTTGTAGCGACCCCACTCCTTCGCGAGGGTCTTCGTCAAGCCGACGATGCCGGCCTTCGCCGTGGAGTAGTTGGCCTGGCCGGCATTCCCACCGAGTCCGGCGATGGAGGAGATGTTCACCACCTTTCGGGTGTGCGCTCCGCCCTCTGTAGCCTCCGTCTTCGCGAATCCGGAGATCACCGGCTGAGCGGCACGCAGGATGCGGAACGGCGCCTTCAGGTGCACGTCGAGAATCGCGTCCCACTGGTCGTCCGACATCTTCTGGATGACCGAGTCCCAGGTGTATCCCGCGTTGTTGACGATGATGTCGAGTCCCCCGAATTCATCGACCGCCGTCTGAACGAAACGTTCTCCGAAGTCGGCGTCCGTGACGCTTCCGATGCAGGCGACCGCGGTACCGCCGGCGGTCGTGATGGTTGCGATGGTCTCCCGCGCGGGCTCCGCGTCGAGGTCGTTGACCACGACTCGTGCCCCTTCGCTGGCGAGTTTCAGCGCGATCTCGCGCCCGATCCCGCGGCCGGAGCCGGAAACGAGGGCTACTTTGCCGTCGAGGGTTCCCATGGGTTGGTTGTTCTCCTTCAATCGATCGCGACGACGGCGCTGCCCGTGAGGGTCACGGTGCCGTCGGCAAGAGTTACGGTCAGGTCGAGCATGGCCCGGCGCTCGCCGTCCACCTCATCGACGGCGGTGATGCGACCCGCGCAGGCCGGGACCGCGTAGAGCGGTGTGATCGCGGCGAATCGGACCTCGAACGAGCGGATGCGCTCCTGGGGAACCCAGTTCGTCAAGAGGCGCCCCAGGTACGCCATCGACAGCATCCCCTGCGCGAACACGTCATCGAGCCCGGCGGACCGGGCGACGTCGAGGTCGAGGTGGATCGGGTTGTGATCACCGGAGCCGCCGGCAAACAGCGCGAGGGTCGTCCGTGAGATGGCTGGCAGGACGAGGGTCGGCAGCTCGGTGCCGACCTCTGCGGTGGCGGATTCGATCATGCGGCAACCTCCCGTTCCGGATGACGCACGACGATCGTCTTGGTCAGGGTCGCGATCGCTTCGCCGCCGCGTGTGACCTCAGTCTCGACCACGAGGAACTCGAGCGCGCCTCCGCGCTTCTCGTAGACATCGGTGATGCGCGGCTGCAGCACAAGCTCGTCGCCGGCGAACGCCATCCGGTGGTAGTCGAAGCGCTGGGTGCCGTGCAGCACGAACCGCAGATCGACGCCGAGATCGTTCATCCAGCCGAACGGATCGGACTGCTCGAGCTCGAGGCCGAAGAGGAACGTGGGCAGCACGGGAAGGTCCGGATATCCCGCTTCGATCGCGGCGTCGACATCGATCGTGCGCGGGGTTGTCTCGCCGATCGACTCGGCGAAGAAACGGAGGCGACCGCGCTCGACGACGGCGTGCGACGGCGGCAGGGTGGTGCCGATGGCACTGGCCGGGATCGCCATGGATCCTCCTCGATCGGGCTAACGAACGTTCACTTAGCGGACAATGTAGCACACGATGATGCGTGCCCGACAGCGCGTGTGAAGTCGGATCGCCGGTTGTCTGCAAATATGAAGGAATGCAGCCTGCCGCGCCGACGACCCCGCCGCGCGGCACCCGCCCGAGCAATCGTCGGGACATCACCGTGCAGGCGGCGGTCGAGCTGTTTGCGCGGAACGGATACGCGCAGGTCGGCATGAGTGACATCGCTGCGGCCACAAACGTGGGGGCATCCGCTCTCTATCGGCACTTCTCCAGCAAGACGGAACTCCTTGTCGCCGCCGTCCGTTCTGGTCTCGGTCCGTGGGGGGACGCCATTGGGGAACCTGGCGGATCGAACGCAGCCGAACACCTCGAGCTGATGCTGCACCGGCTGTCGATCACGGGGATCGACCACCGCAGGGTCGGTGTGCTCTGGCAGCGCGAGGTCCGCAACCTTCCCGCCGACGACCAGCACGAGCTGCGCGACGAGCTTCGAAGCGCCGCCGGCCGAGTCGCGGACGCCGTTCGCGCAGCTCGTCCCGAGCTCGATGACGCCGAGGCGGACACTCTCGCGTGGTGCGCACTCGGCGCACTGGTCAGCATCGGATTCCACAACCTCGAGCTGCCGCGACCGGAATTCGACGACCTGCTCTTCGACATCATGCTGCGCATCGTTTCGACAGAACTGCCTGACGCCGTGCGATCCTCTGCCTCGGCGGAGCAGATCGCATCCGATTCCCTTCCGCGTCGCGACCAGCTCATCACTGTCGCGACGCAACTGTTCGCAGACCGGGGATTCGCCGCGACCGGAATCGACGACATCGGGGACGCCGCCGGCATCGCCGGGCCAAGTGTCTATAACCACTTTGCGAGCAAGCAGGCGATTCTGGCGGCGGCGATCGATCGGGCCGAACGCATCCTGAACGGCGAGCTGGAGACCGTCCTCTCGTCCGCTTCGACTTCGGAGCACAAGATCGGCGAGCTGGTTGGGTCCTATGTGCGCCGGGCGAATACCGACCGCTTCGTGCTGCGAACGCTCCTGTCGGAGCTCGGCGAACTGGCGCCGGCCGACAGGCAGCTCGCCCGCCAGGCCCAGCGCCGCTATATCGACTCCTGGGTCGACCTGCTGCAGAAGTTCGGCAGCGAGGATCCGGTGACGGCGCGTATCCGCGTGCAGGCCGTCCTGCTGCTCGTGAATGACGCGGTGCAGACGCCGCATCTGCGTTCCCAGGCCGGATTCGAGGAGACTCTCGTGGTCGTTGCGGAGAACGTTCTGGGGGCGGCTGGCTCGGTCTGATTCCCTCGTGCTAACGTAAGTGAATCACCGTTAGTAGTTCGCTCTGGAAGTCGAGGGGATCTCCGTGGACGTGCCCTACCCCGATGCGGACCTCCTGTTTCTGGACGACCTGCTCACCGAGACCGAAGCCGCGCGGTTTCACGAGCTTCGCGAGCTGTTCCAGACGCGCGTTCGACCAGTCGCGGTCGACTACTGGAATCGTGCAGCCTTCCCGTACGAACTGCTTCCCGTTCTGGGCGAGCAGAACCTCGTGGGCCTCGGCCTGCGACAGGGCTCGCACCTGCTCACCGGTCTGGTGCAGATGGAGCTGACGCGGGCCGATACCTCCGTCGGAACATTCTTCGGCGTGCACAACGAGCTGTTCACCGCCGCCGTGCAGTCGCTCGGATCGGATGCCCAGCGCGCTGCTCTGCTGCCCGATCTTCTGGCGCTGCGGAAGCTGGGCAGCTTCGCGCTCACCGAACCCGACCACGGCAGCGACATCTCGCGCGAGATGGCGACCACGGCTCGCCGTGACGGGGATGACTGGGTGATCGCGGGCCGCAAACGCTGGATCGGCAACGCGAGCTTCGCCGACTACGTGCTCGTCTGGGCGCGGGATGTCGAGGACGACCAGATCAAGGGATTCATCGTCGAGAGGGATCGACCGGGTTTCTCCGCCGCCGTCATCGCGGACAAAATCGCCGTTCGCATTGTGCAGAACGCGGACATCGCGCTCGACGACGTCCGCATCCCGGACAGCAACCGGTTGCCGGGAGCACGCACGTTCCGCGACACGAACAGCCTGCTCTGCAACTCGAGGATCTGGGTGGCCTGGCAGGCGGTCGGGCAGCAGCTCGCCGCGTTCGATGTCGCCCGAGCGTACGCAGTTGAGCGCACCCAGTTCGGCCGTCCGCTCGCCGCCTTCCAACTGGTTCAGGAGCAACTCGCTCGGATGATCGGCAACGCGACCTCCTCGTTGTCGCTTATGGTGCAAATGGCCCGGCTGCAGGAGTCGGGTCGCCTGACCATGGACCACGCGGCGCTGGCGAAGTCCAGCTGCAGTCTCCGGATGCGCGAAACCGTCGCGCTCGGACGGTCCATTCTCGGGGGCAACGGAATTGTGACGGAGTTCGAGATGGCGAAGATCTTCGCGGACGCAGAGGCGATCTACTCGTACGAGGGAACCTACGAGGTCAACGCGCTTCTCGTTGGCCGCGCCGTCACCGGGGTTTCGGCGATCGCATGAGTGGGGACGAACGACCGAACTGGTACCGGGGCGCGCTTGGCCACGAACCGGAACTCGGAACGGTCGACTCCGACGGCGTTGCGATCGCCTACCGTGCGTGGGGGACGAGCCGCGCCGGAACGTCCGACCTGCTCCTCGTGCACGGCGGCGCCGCCCACGCGCGCTGGTGGGATCACCTCGCTCCTCTCCTCGCCGCAGACCGCCGTGTGGTCGCGATGGATCTCGCTGGTCATGGAGATAGCGGTCACCGCCAGAACTATTCGATGGACGCCTGGGCCGACGACCTCACCGCCGTGCTCGCGGGAGCGGGTCTCGGCGAGCGCCCGGTTCTCGCCGGACACAGCCTCGGTGGGATGGTGAGCACCATCCTTGCCGCGCGTGGGACACCGGGACTCGCCGGACTGATCGTCGTCGACTCGCCGATCGAGCCCGAGGGGCCGGGCTCCCGCGCGGAGGCCGACAGCCCGTCCTTCGGAAACGCGCGGGTCTATCCGACTCGCGACGAAGCGATCGCGCGCTTCCGGCCCGTGCCGCCCCAGGCGATGATCCCCTACATCGCCCACGACGTTGCTTCGGCATCACTGCGCGAGGTGGACGGCGGATGGAGCTGGAAGTTCGATCCGTCGTTCGTCACCATGACGGGGCGACTGCCGCGAACCCTCGACGGACTTCCCTGCCGGGTGGTCCTTCTCGCCGGGCAGCGGGGCATCCTCTCGGATGCGGCTCGACGCGCGGCCGACGAATCGTCCGAGGTCGCCGTGGTCGAGATCGCCGACGCGGGTCACGCGATGATGCTCGACCAGCCGCTCGCCCTGCTTGCGGCACTTCGGGGAGTCCTGGCCGGCTGGGCTACCAGCGATCGCTGACCCGTCTTCTCAGCGGTGACCTTCCCAGAGCTCCCGCTCCACGCCGGCCACATCCGAAACGACGGCGGTCGGGGTGTCGAAGATCATCGTCGAACGGTTCACCGTGTCGTACTTCGGCCAGTCCGGGTCGCCGGTCGTCATGAATCCCACCGCGGCGTTGTGCATCGCGGTCGCCAGCTCCTGCGGCGGGTGACTTCCGAAGATGGGTACGCCCGCCTCGCCCTGGTCGAGGATTGCCTGCAGGTCGTCGCGAATGAACGGCACGTCTATTGCGTGGATGGAAGCCGTGTTCTCGGGCAGCTCTTCGGGCTGCCAGTGGAACTCGTACAGCCAGGACGGCTCTGGTCGCGCCTCGAGCAGGCGGATGGTGGGTATCCGGAATCCCCAGTCCGTCCACCCGGCCTCGACGAGCGCTGCGAGACCGGTGACGTGCCGGGGGCCGTTGCGATAGCCGTCGATCATCGTGCGGTCCATCCGAAGCGCACGCTTCAGACCGCGGCGCACGAACGGCGCTAGTGCGGGCAGCGCCTGGTTGATGCCGCCGATCAGCGGCGCCATCTCATTTCGTGCCGTACCCGCAATGAGCGGGACCCCGGGGAATGTGCCGGCGGACTCGGCCGGATTCCTCGGCAGGACCTCGGTGTTGTGAACACCACGGAACGGGCTGAGCAGGAGCGACCGGCGATCGCCGAGCGCGAGGCCCATTCCCGCGAATCGAGTGAGCGCCCCGTATGACGCCTTCATCGTGCGGTCGAGCGGGATTCCCGAGAAGCCCTCGGCCGTCGGGGCGACGCCCAGCTTCTTGGCGACCTGGCGGGTGACGCGCATTGCCTCGTCGGCGTCGACAGAGGCCATCGAGCATCCACTCTGGGCGATCGCCTGGCCGAACAGTCCCCGCGAGGCGGGCAGGGCGAGCTGGAACATGACGCTGACTGCTCCACCGGACTGGCCGTAGATCGTCACCCGCGAGGGATCGCCGCCGAACGCGGCGATGTTGCGCTGCACCCACTCGAGCGCGGCGGTCTGGTCGCGGAGCCCCAGGTTGTCGTGGCCCTCACCGAGATAGAGGAAGCCGTCGATGCCAAGCCGGTAGTTGATCCCGACGTGAACGACGCCGTCCCGTGCGAAGTTCTTGCCGGAGTAGCCGGGCAGTGAGCCCGCGCCGTACATGTAGGCGCCGCCGTGGATATGGACCGCGACCGGGAGCCCTGCGGCACCCGGGTCCGGCGTCCAGACTTCGAGCGTCAGACAGTCCTCGCCGGTTGTCTTGACCGTGTACAGCTCGGAGAGCGGGTTGACCTCGGCGGGCTGTGGTGCGCCGGGACCGGGCCGGGTGCCGTCGCGGACGCCATCCCAGTTCTCCGCCCGCTGCGGCGGCAGGAACCGGCGAGGTCCGAACGGTGGCGCGGCGTACGGGATGTTGCGGTACCAGTGCAGGCCATCCACCTGCAGTCCGCGAATGGCTCCGGTCTCGACTGTGACAACGGCGTCAGCACTCACGCGATCCTCCTCGACTGCTCGTCGAGAGACTATCACGCAGAACTAACCACCATTCACTTGTTAGCTGGGGCTCGTGATGTGATCAGCTTCGATGATCAGCATCACCCGCACCTGGTCGCGCCCGCCGTACCAGGGGTACGGCCCGCCGTTGTACTTCTGCGACAGCTCCTCGATGTGGTCGCGGGCACCCTCCGTCCGCACCTCGATGACGCGACCGCGGATCTGGTAGAACGGTCGAAGGTTGTTCGGATCGGAGACCGCGACCGCGACGCGCGGATCGCGCTGAACGTTACGAACCTTCTGATGCGTGAGCACGCTGTTGATGATCACGTGCTCGCCATCGGTGTCCACCCAGGTCTGTGTTAGTTGCGGCGATCCCTTCGGCATCGTGGTGGCAAGGTAGCAGAGCGCCGGAGTCCGCAGGAGCGCGACGAGTGGTTCGGGGAGAGTCATGTGCGTCACTGTAGACCAGCGCGATGGGCCAGGGTCGACGACTCGGGAATCAATCCAGGTTGGCAGCGAGTCGCGAATCCGGGCGTTAGCGTGGTCTGCATGAACCGGAACCCAGACTGATGCTGTGCCTGGTTGCGAGTCCGCTACTGGGCGCAAAATCGTGGTCGTTTGTTGGCGACCGGCTTTCTGCCGCTGGATGGTCGGTCACCGTTGTTGCAACGACCGCCGCGCAGTCGGGGGAGTCCGCCCTGGTTGCGTCAGATCTGATCCGGCAGCTTCCCACCGATCCGAACATCGTCCTGATAGTCCATAGCAATGCCGGAGCATACGTGCCAGCCATGGTGAACGCGCGATCGGTCAGGGCGGTGGTGTTCGTCGATGCGGTTGTGCCGCCGGCCACCGGTGCAACACCGTTGACGCGACAGGAATTCGTACCCACCCTGCAATCACTCGCGGACGAACAGGGACTACTCCCGATCTGGACCAGGTGGTGGGATCCGGCCCTGATTGAAGAGACACTTCCTATCGCCGACGTACGCCATCAAATCGAAGAAGAGCAGGTGCGGATTCCCCTCTCCTACTTCAGACAAACGGTCATCGCTGGCACGGGCTGGGATCGTGTGCCCGCCGGATACATCGAATTCGGCTCCGCTTACGATGCCGAACGCGAAAAAGCGGAGAAACGGAACTGGCCCGTTCGCGTCCTGGACACTCACCACCTTGCCATCGTCACCGAGGCAGACGTCGTTGCCGCTGTCGTCATCGATGTGCTGCGTGGGTTGGGAATTGAAGCCCCCTGAGACAGCCGTTCTCGCTTACGTACAACGTCGAACATTGGATCGGATGAGCAGACGAAATCATGTGCAAAATGGTCTGTCCCGGCCGCGCACACAGCGGCCGGAACAGACCGGTCATTGACCGAGCGGCTCGGGTATCAGGGGCACCTCGAGGCCACCCGAGGCACCCCTGACGCTTACTAGTCGAGCCCCCCTGCCCGAGTAACCTTCGCGTACCACGTCGCGCTCCACTTCGGTGTCCGCACCTGTGTCGGGTAATCGACGTAGTACATGCCATAGCGATACGCGTATCCCCAGGTCCACTCGAAATTGTCGAGAAACGACCAGGGGAAGAAGCCGCTGAGCTTGACGCCGTCCTCGATCGCCCGATGAGCCGCGCGCAGGTGGCCGTCGTAGAAGTCGACTCGGTCGACATCCCTGATCTCGCCTTCCGGATCGGTGTAGTCGTGCAGGGCGATGCCGGTCTCAGCGACGATAAGCGGCACGTCCGTGTAATCACGGCTCACCCTCGTGAGAATCTCGTACAAGCCTTCCGGGTGGACACCGATCCCCACCGCGGTCTGCTTCGTGTCCGGCAGTCGCTTCCATCCGCGGATCGGATCGGCGGGATCGGCGGCAACCAGGTGCCGCTGGTAATAGTTGACGCCGAAGTAGTCGATCGGAGTGCTGATCGTTTCGAGGTCCCCATCGCGGATGAAGTCGAGATCGCTTATTCCTGCGTAGTACTCCGGCATGTCTTCCGGATATGCGCCGCGAAACAACGGGTCCAGGAAAACTCGGTTTTCAAATAGATCCAGTCTCTTCGCGGCCGCGACGTCCTCCGCCGCGCCGGACGCGGGGTGGGGCGAGGTCAGATTGCAGGTAATCCCGAGCTTCCCCGTCGCGCCGTCGGCGCGCAGCGCCTGCGTCGCGAGACCGTGAGCCAGCAGCAGGTGATGTGCCACCGTGATCGCCGTAGCCTCGTCGGTCAGCCCGGGAGCGTGCGTACCGAGGAGGTTGCCCTCAAAGGCGGCGACCCAGGGTTCGTTGAGAGTGAGCCAGTGCGAGACCCGGTCGTCGAAGCGGGACGCAACAACGCGCGCGTAGTCCACGAATCTGCTGGAGGTGTCCCGATTCGCCCATCCGCCAAGCTCCTGCAAAGCTTCGGGCAGATCCCAGTGGTAGAGGGTGACGACCGGTTTGATATTGCGCTCGACGAGCCCGTCGATCAGCCGGTCGTAGAAATCAAGCCCCGCCTCATTGACCGCGCCCCGCCCGGTCGGAAGGACTCGTGACCACGCGATGGAGAAGCGGTACGAGTTAACACCGAGCTCACTCAGGAGGTCGAGATCCGACTGCCATCGGTCGTAATGGTCGCAGGCGATGTCTCCGGTGTCACCCCGGAGTACCTTGCCCGGCAGCCTGGTGAAGGTGTCCCAGATCGACGGCCCCTTGCCATCCCGATCGACGGCCCCCTCGATCTGGTACGCCGCAGTCGCGGTGCCCCAGAGGAAGTCAGCGGGAAAGGGGACGTTTGCCATTGACGATTCCTTTGAGTGTTCGCGGATGTTTGAGTCGCTCACGACGCGGCCCCACGAGCCAGCCGCCGACGCCGGCTGATCGCATCCACCGAGATCGCGAGAAGCAGGATGAGACCGGTGGCGACGTTCTTGACCGCGGCCGGCTGACCGAGCAGATCGAGCCCGTTCTCGACACTTCCGACGACCAGGGCACCAAGCAACGCGTGGTAGATCTTGCCGCGACCGCCGAAGAGACTCGTGCCTCCAATGACGGCCGCGGCAATGGCGTCCAGTTGCAGAGTTCCGCCGCCGAGGGCGTTGGAGGCGGAGAACTCGCGAGACGCTTCGATAATCCCCGCGACTGCGGCGATCGTCGAAATCATGACGAAAACGAAGACGGTAATGGTGCGTACCTTGATCCCGGATCGCCGCGCCGCCTCGCGGTTGCCGCCGATCGCGTACATGTGACGCCCGAATGGCGTCTCGGACATGACAACCGTGAACCCGAAGACGAGCACGAGCAGAAGGACGAGTACCCACGGAATGCCGAGATAGGAATTCAGCAGGAGCGTTACTCCGGCGACGACAACCGCGACGATGGCGAGCGTGAGGACGTAGGCGGTCACGCTGAGTGCGGTTAGCCCGCTCCGCATCCTTCTGCGGCGTCGTACCGAGACGAACACCGTGATGCCCGCCCAGATCAGGGCCGCAAAGACCCAGCCAAGAGGAATCGGCACGTACGTCGATGCGATGCTCTGGATGAACAGGTTCGAGATCCCGATCTGGCCGCCATCGCCGACGATGGCCAGCTGCACGCCCTCCCAGATCAGCAGTCCGGCGAGCGTCACTATGAACGACGGAATGCCGATCGCGGTGATGATCGTGCCGTGCAATAGACCGATCAGGGCGCCGATGACGAGCGCCGCAACGATCGACACCCAGGCGGGGTAATGGAGGATGCTCACCAGAACGGCCATGCTGCCGGCGGCTACACCCGCGATGGCCCCGACGGAGAGATCGATCTCACCGATGATGAGCACCATCACCATCCCGACCGAAAGGGTGCCGAGGACCGCGATCTGGAGAACCAGGTTGGACAGGTTTCGGGACGACAGGAAGTTGTCGCTGAGGAGCTGGAAGACGACCCAGACGAGCGCGAGACCGATGATGACGGCGTAGTTGCTCAACCCTCCCCGCGGCCGGAACCGCTGTTGAATCGTCGAGTCGGATGCGGTGCTCATCGGATTTCGCTAGCTTTCGGTTTGATCGAGTCAGCGCCGGTGATGGCGAGGATGACGGACTCGGGGGTTGCTTCGGCCGGCGAGAACTCGCCCGCGTTCCTGCCGAGGCGGAGGACGTAGATGGCGTCGGCTACCGCGAAGACATCCGCCATGTTGTGCGAGATCACGACGACGCCCAGTCCCCGATCGCGGAGGCGGTTGATCAGGTCGTAGACCATTGCCGTCTGGGCGACGCCCAACGCAGCGGTCGGTTCATCGAGGACGACCACCTTGGAACCCCACAGCGCCGCACGGCTTACCGCGATGGCTTGACGCTGGCCGCCCGACAATGACGACACGAGGCTGTCGAGAGACGGCAGGTGCGCGGCGAGCTCGCTGATGATCTGGCCAGCGTGCTGCTCCATCTGCTCGTGGTCCAGGAATGGGGAGTGCCTGCGGCGTGCTTCGCGACCGAGGTACAGGTTGGAGGTGACGTCGAGGTTGTCGCAGAGCGCGAGGTCCTGGTACACGGTTTCGATGCCCAGCCGCGATGCATCGTTGGGCGAAGCCATCGTGACGGGCGATCCGTCGACCAGGATTTCGCCGGAGTCGATCCGGTGCGCACCGGCTATTGCTTTGACCAGCGTGGACTTGCCCGCGCCATTGTCGCCCACGAGTGCGACGACCTCGCCGGGGTAAACCTCGAGGCTGACGTTGGTCAGCGCGGCGACGTTTCCGTAGCGCTTTGAAACGGATTTGAGTTCGAGCGCCGGCAGGCGGCCGGGCTGTTCGGCCCGGCCACCCGCCGTCTGGTTCAGAAGTTGCACTTTGCCGCCGCTGCGCCGGTGCAGATGTTCTGCTTGGTTGTGAAACCGTCCTTGATGACCGTGGTCGCGATGTTCTGCGCATCCACCGCTTCCGGACTCAGCAGCAGCGACGGGATCGTGCCCGTGCCGTTGTTGGTCGTCGTCGGCAGAAGTTTCTTCACCGACTTGCCCTCGGCCAGGGCGACCGCAACCTGTGCCGCGGCGGTGGCCTCGGCGTGGATCGACTTGTAGACGGTCATCGATTGGTTGCCTTCGAGGATGTTCGTCAGACCCTCGTCGGTGGCGTCCTGCCCGGTAACCAGAACCGTGCCATTCAGGTGCTGCGCGGTGAGCGCGGCGATGACCGGGGTCGCGAGACCATCGTTCGGGACGAGAACCGCCTGCACGTTGTTGTTGACCTTGGTCAACGCCTGCTCGATCTCCTTCTGGCCGGTCGCCGGATCGAAACCAGGCGTATCCGCCTCATAGCCGAGCTTCAGCTTGCCGCTCTTGAACAGCGGGTCGAGCACCTTGTGTGCACCCTGCTTGAAAGCGATGCCCGGCGCTGAGGTCACGTCGCCGTTGATCATGATGACGGTGGATCCGGCCTTCAGATGATCGGCAAGGTACTGTCCCTGAAGCTCGCCAACCTTCTCGTTCTGGAAGGAGATGTACGCGTCTGGCACGGCGCCCGAGATACCGCCGTCGTACGCCACGACCTTTGCCTTGTCAGCTTTGGCTTTAGCGACAATGGATGCACCCGCGTCGGCGGTGAACGGACTCACGACGACGACGTTTGCTCCGTCAGTGAGCGCCGTCTCGGCCTGAGTGAGCTGGGTTGACGCCGAGCCCTGCGCGTTGTTCGCGATGACCTTGGCGTTCGGATCCAGTTTGTGGACGGCCGCGATGAAGTACGGCTTGTCCTTGGTTTCGAATCGGGATGCGCAGGTCGAGCAGGGCATGAGGAATGCGATTGTGATTTTCGGATCTTTCGATCCTGTGCCGCCGGTCGTACTCGAGCTGGAACATCCGGCGAGCGCCAGCGCAGCTGCGAGAAGAACGGCCGACAACATGGCTATGTTGCGTCGCTTCATTGCGATTCCTTTCGTGGAGTGCTTGGGGATCAAGCGTTTACTTGGGGCCAACCCGATTCGATGAAGCGGTCCAGGGGCAGGGTCGCCGCGCCGAGGGTGGCTGCGTCCTGACCGAGAGTGGACCGCTCCAACGTGGCCTCGTCTCCGGGTTGCTTTAGGGAGTACCTGCGCGTGGATACGCTCAGTTCCTCGAGGAAGAGGTCGGCGATGCGTTCGCCGAACCATCCGCCGATGATGATCTTCTGCGGGTTGAAGAGATTGATCAGGTTGGACAGCGCGAGGCCGAGGTGTTTGACGACATCGTGAAGGGTTTCGACGGCTCGTTCGTCCACGGCGCTCCAGGAATCGAGCAACGCCTCGACGCCTGCGGTCTCGTTTCCGAACCAATTCCGGTCGTGGTCGTCCCAGCGCTCGAGCACCGCGCTCGCGCCGACAAAGGTCTCCACACATCCCCACGAACCGCATGAGCATCGCGGACCATCGGTGCTGAGTTTCGTGTGACCCCACTCGCCGGCGCTGCTCGATGAGCCCCGATAAAGCTGGCCGTTTGTGATGATTCCGGCGCCGACACTGTCTCCGATGAGAACCAGGATCGCGTGCTGGGCACCCTTGGCGGAGCCGTACCAACCTTCGGCCTGCGTAGTGGTCTTCGCGCCGTTGTCGACGAGAACCGGGAAGCCGAGTTGGTCTTCCAGATCCTGGAACGTTACGTTCTGCCAGCCCAGCACGCTCGCGTGAATCACGCTCTGTCCGGCGTCATTCAAGGGGTACTCGACGATCCCGGGCACGCCCAGCCCGAGGCCGAGGACCTGGCTCTCGCTCCCACCGACCTCGTCGAGCAGCTCGCCAACCGCTTCCCGGATGTACGCGATGGCTTCGTCCGGACTGATTGAACGCCCCGCAATTGTGCGCTGACGGCGCGCGATCCGGGTCATGGTCAGATCGAATGCGTCGACCATGATGCGGTTCTCACTGATGTCCGCGCCGAATTGGATGGCGCCGCTCGGATTCACCGCGAGGATTGCCCTGCGCCGACCACCCTCGGAATCCTGATGACCGGCTTCGATGAGAATGTTCTCGGCGATGAGGTCATTGACGAGCTTGGCGACGCTGCCCGCCGACAGCCCGGTTGCCTGCCCGATGGAACCGCGAGACATATCGTCCGCAGAGAGCACGTGACGCAGGACCAGAGCCCGGTTTGTGCGGCTCACATCGAGGACAGACGCCTTGCTGACCACTCGGACTCCTTTGTTCAGGAGTTAATATATGGTCTGCATTAAGTATTTGGCAAGTGTTTTTTTCGAGATATGAAGACGCCCGTGCCCCGCCAGCATCCTCGCGGAGCGGCAAATCGCTATAAGTGCGAGAATTCGGCCGTGACCGAACATCGCCGGATGCTGCTCGACACCGCCGCCCTGTACTTCCGCGCCTTCCACGGCGTCCCGGACACTGTTCGCTCGCCGGGCGGCGAGCCCGTCAACGCGGTCCGCGGTTTGCTGGACATCATCGCGCGACTCGTCACCGAGTTCACACCGACCGAGCTGGTCGCCTGTTGGGACGACGACTGGCGCCCCCAATGGCGGGTTGCCCTTATCCCCTCCTACAAGGCCCAGCGCGTGGCAACCGAGACGAAGGCCGGTTCGGTGGAGGAGGTGCCGGACCTGCTTACCTCGCAGGTGCCGGTCATCCGAAACGTCCTGGATGCTCTCGGAATCCCCATCGTGGGTGCGCAGGACCACGAGGCCGACGACGTGATCGGCACACTGGCCCACCGATCCCGCATCCCCGTCGACGTGGTCACCGGCGATCGCGATCTCTTCCAGGTCGTGGATGACTCCCGGAATGTGCGCGTCATCTACACCGGGCGTGGAATGTCGAACCTGGAGATCCTGACGGACTCCGCGCTGAAGGCGAAGTACGGCATTACACCCGGGCAGTACGCGGACTTCGCCGTGATGCGGGGCGATCCCTCGGACGGGCTTCCCGGCGTTGCGGGAGTTGGCGAGAAGACCGCCGTTTCCCTGCTGGAGCGCTGGGGCGACCTCGACGGCATTGTGGCCGCGGCCGGGGACGACTCAACCATGATGGCGGCGACGGTCCGTTCGAAGATCCTCTCGGCTGCCGACTACCTCGCGGTCGCCCCGAAGGTGGTCGAGGTGGTGCGAGATCTCGAGCTACCGGAGTTCGACGCACTCATCCGCCCGCGCACGAGCGAGCAGTCCGACGCCGTCGACCGTCTTTCGGAGAGGTGGGGGCTCGGCGGATCACTCCAGCGAGTATGTCGAGCCCTGGATTCGATGTCCGGCTCGTAAGCGAGCGTGCCGCGGCTGCGGCTAAGCGGCGGAACGCTGGGACGACGGACGACGACGCATGGTCGGGTCGCCGACTTCGGGCCCGCGGTAGAGCATGTCCATCGCCCCGATGTTTTCGCCGGGCGGCGCGATCTGGTCAATGCGATCGAGAACCTCGTCTGTCAGCGCGACGTCCACCCCGGCCAGGGTGTCTTCCAGTTGCTCCATCGTCCGCGGACCGGCAATTGCCGAAGTGACTCCTGGATGGGCAATCGCGAACGCCATGGCGAGGTGGGTTAGTTTGATGCCGACTTCGTCCGATAGTGCGACGAGTTCCTCGACTGCCGCGAGCCGCCTCTCATCCCGGAAGTGGCGCATGCCGGTCCTCGTCGATCGGAAGTTGTCGTTGTCCTGACCCGCCCGGTATCGACCCGTCAGGGTGCCTCCAGCGAGTGGGCTGTAGACCAGGGTTCCCATGCCGTACCGCTCGATCACGGGCAGAATCTCGCGCTCGATCTCCCGGTCGAGGATCGAATAGTTCGGCTGCTCGGTTCGGAATCGTTCGAACCCGCGTCGTTCAGACATCCATTGCGCTTCGACGATTTCGGAACCGCGCATCGACGACGTGCCGATCGCGCGGACCTTGCCCTGGCGGACCAGGTCGCTCAGCGCGGACAGCGTCTCATCGATGTCTGTGTCCGGGTCGGGCCGATGAAGCTGGTACAGGTCGATGTGGTCGGTCTGCAGGTTGCGGAGCGAGCGCTCGAGGGCTTGCACGATCCAACGACGAGAGGCTCCACGGTGATTGATGTCGTCATCGACCGGACCCCAGAATTTGGTGGCGAGAACGACGTCGTCACGGCGTCCCTTAAGCGCCTCACCGACGACTTCTTCGGAGTCGCCGTAGCGGTCCGCGGTGTCCACGAAGTTAATTCCGGCGTCGAGCGCCCGGTGGATGATGCGGATTCCATCCTGGCGGTCGGGGTTACCCATCGAGCCGAGCATCATGGCGCCGAGCGCATATGGGGTTACTTTGATTCCGGTTTTGCCAAGCGTTCGATACTGCATGCGAGATCTCCTCTGTTCGATTGACGGGGGAATCGCGCTCGATACCGTATTGTTGGAAGTAAGTGGAACCCTCGTCCGATACTATACGGACGATGGTTCCGGAAAAGCAAGTGGAGGTAGTGACATCGCCCACATCGCGGCCCCTCGACAGCTGCGGGTGGATGCCAGGCGCAACGTCGACTCCCTCCTCGAGGCAGCGAAGGCGCTTTTCCTGACGTCCGGCGTGGATGTCCCCATGAAAGAGATCGCCGATCGCGCGGGCGTCGGAGTGGGCACCCTCTATCGCCACTTTGCGCTGCGCTCCGATCTCATCGCGGCGGTATTCGAGCGTGAGATCGACGAGTGCGCCGCCGAGGCGCCGTTGCTCGCGGCGTCCCATCCGCCCGACGCCGCACTCGAACTGTGGCTGCAGCGCTACACCGGCTTTGTGGCGACCAAGCACGGGCTCGCGGCCGCGCTTCATTCTGGTGACCCGGCATATTCCACGTTGAGGGAGCGCTTCGAGGAGCGGGTCGGTCCAGCACTACGAATGCTCCTGGACAATGCCATAGCGGCTGGCTTGGTCCACGACGGCGAAGACCCCCTGGAGCTCCTCGGCGCGGTCGCGAACCTGTGTATTCCGGCGCCAGGCTCGACCGACAACGCCCGCGCGCATCGAATGGTCGCCCTTCTCATGAAGGGCCTTCGATACGACTCCGGGGTGGCTGGTAGCTAGCGCGACCGAGGTTCGAGCAACTGCACCATCACCTGGCTGTCGTAGGTTTTGCCCGGGAAGCGCACAAAGCCTTCTGGTTGGAATCCCCAGCGCTCGTACATGGAAACGAGATGCGTTGCCGGCACCGCCGTGTCGAGCCCGACACTCGTTACGCCGTTTTGCGCCGCCCACTCGCACGCCCGCTCGTATAGCGTTCGGGCTACGCCTCTCCCGCGCAGAGATTCCCGCACCGCGATCTGCCCTATCCACGCGCGGCCCGTCACGCGTGCCACGCCGGTTAGCTCTTGCACGTCGCTCGGCGGTGGAAAGGACATCGTCAGGGTTGCTGCGAGTTCGCCGTCGTGCTCGACGACCCAGCACGCACCGTCACTCGTGCGCGCCCGCGTCGTCTCAACGTCCTGGGTCGCGGCAGTGAAATTCAATCCGAGATCGCCCCATTCGCGATACGCGTCGTTGAGCAGAGCAGTCAGCGCCACAGCATCCGTCGGCACATACCGTCGCGGGGCGAGCTCGGGAGTCATCATCAGAACGATACGCCGCGAGGACCTACTGGAGACGGGCGCACCACGCGATGGTCGCTGCGAGCACCGCGGGTTTATCGCCCTGAACGGAGTGACCCGAGCCCTCGATAGTCAGGACCGGTGCATGCGGATGCGCGGAGCGAAAGCGATGGAGGTCCGTGTCCTCCACAAAACCGCTGCGACTGCCCCGCGCCAGCGCGAGTGGAATCGTCAAACCCGCGAGATCGGACCAGAGCTGTTCCGCCAGCACCGGGTCGAATCCGCGATCGGTTCGAAGGTCGTCATAACGCCAGCGCCACGATCCGTCCGGCAGCTCCTGCGCATTGTTGATCACGCCGCGGCGAGTTGTCGCTGGAAGGCGCGATGGGCTTGCAGCAATCGCCGTCGCAACCATCTCTTCCAGGCTGCGAAACACCCGGGGACCGTCGATCAGCGCTGCCGCCCCTCGTATTCCCGCAGCGGTTGTGTCGGCCCGCGGGACGCTTCGCGGCAGAACATCCACGAGCAGAAGTCGACGCACCAGCCCGGGCCGTCCGGTCGCGAGGCTTATCGCGGTCAAACCGCCGAGCGACATTCCGACAACGAGGTTCGCGTGTGGCGCAAGTCGTTCCACCGCCAGTGCGACCGCTTCGGCATTCGCGGGCGCCGTGTAGTTGCGATCGTCTCGCCAGGAAGAATGCCCGTGGCCGGGGAGATCTACCGCCAGGGCAGGACGTCCAAGCAGGGAGACGACGAGATCCCACGTGTGAGCATTTTGACCGCTCCCGTGGATGAAGACGATCTCCGGTGACTCGGTCCCCCATTTGATCGCGCTCAGGGTTCGGTGGTCCGGTAGTCCGACATCGACTCGAACGGCGGGCTGGAGAATCGCATCCGGCAAACCGAACTCATCGGCCATGTCGTGGACGGAGTCGAAGTCGTCGACGTGGTCATTCATCCGGGCTGCGCTGGTCCGTCGCCGACAAGTTCACGGCCCAGATTCTGCACTCGCGGGGACGCGACGCTGTACGGCGGCCAGGGCGCGAGGCCGCGACCATTTGGGTCCCCCGTCCGTGCGAAGTTAGTGAAGTACGAACTCACGAGGTGAGCGACCTCCGTCCGATCTGTGCGATCACCGGCCAGCCACTCGCGATCGGCGATATCGAACACGAAGGGAAGCTCACCCCCGTGAGGAGCCATGTGCTCACCCGGAAACGGCGTATCAGGTGGCATAACGATGTCGTACGAGAACTCATAGTTCCACACCGCCGGCTGGCTGGACTCGAGCTGCCGTTCGAGCATGAGCGCGGTGCGTTCACGAAGGCCCTGGGTAGTGATTTCGACGAGAAGGTGTCGCGCGTCCGCATTGGGTAACCGCTTGGAAAAATCCTCAACCAGCTCTCGAGCCCGCGCATCGGTTTCGACGCCAGGCAGACCCCGAACTCGGCCCACCAATCCGTCGGCGCCGAGCGCGGCAAATCCCGGATCGGAGTCGTACTTAAACGTGGCGGCATCATCCTTTGCGACGCCGACCAGCATGTCGAGGCCGGCCGCAGACGCGGCGGCGACGGGATCGAACGGATGCGCCGGCAGACCCGGTTCACCGACAACCGGGCGAAAACGAAATCCTGCCGCCAGGGCAGTCAGGCGCGAAACGGGCAGCGTACGGAGGAGATCGATGTCCTTCGCGGAAAGGTCCGCCGCCTCCAGCAGGCCCCGCGTCGATCCCGTCGCCTCGCTCACGCTCATCGACCTCAGCGTCACGACGCCGCTCATGATGATGGAGCGACGAAACAACCCTCGCGCGGAAGGTAACGCCATCAAACAGGCGACCTTCGCGCTCCCACCGGAGTGACCGGCGATCGTCACGTTGGACGGGTCCCCACCGAACGACGCGATGTTGTCGCGAACCCACTCCAACGCCAGGCGAAGGTCAAGAAGACCGGCAATGCCGGAATCCGCCCATCCGGCTCGAGCGTCGGGATCGTGCAGGTAGCCAAGGACTCCGAGCCGGTGGTTGACGGTGACGACCACGACGTCATGATGACGCGCCAGTCCATCCCCGGCCGTGAGCGGGCTTGAGCCCGAACCCCAGGAGAAACCACCACCGTGCATCCACACGATCACCGGGCGCCGGGCGTCGGGTTCACACGACGCCGTCCACACGTTCAGCCTCAGGCAATCCTCGCTGAACGGGATCCGCTCGTCGAGGCCTGCATAGACGGACCAGAGCGCTGACGTAGGAAAGTAATCGCGATCCGCGGGGGTGAGCGTGGGCGGTGAGGACGGTCCAAACCGAACGCACTCAAGCGTCCCGGCCCAGGGCGCGACTGGCGACGGGGGTCTAAAGCGTGCGTCGCCCGACGTGGGAGCGCCGTACGGTATTCCCCGAAAAACGCTGACGTCGCCCTCCAGGGACCCCGCTATCCGGCCACTGGCGATGTCCACCACTGGTTTCATGCCGTCGCCTTACTCGCTCGCGCCGACCGAATCGACAAACGGGCGACCGGTCCATTGTTCCCACAGTCGAGCTACCGCGACGTAGTCTTCGCGCGCCAGTCCGGACGACACCGCGATCTCATACGGAACGTGCGCGGCCTGAATGGCAAAGAGTGGGATACCGTGCTTCTGCGCAAGTTCGAGTGCGAGCACGGAGTCCTTTCGGGCCGCCTCTGTTGGCATGCCGCCTTCGAAGTCTCCGGTCGCGAGTCGCTCCTGTATCCGATGGGTCAGAGGACGGATGAGCCCGGCTTCCGGTCGGGCCAGGAGGTTGGCGAACACGTCCATCGGCACCCCGGCGGCAGACACCATGGCGATCGCCTCGATCAGGACAACCATTACGGCGTGCGAGACCGCGTTGTTGCCGACCTTCGCTGCCATCCCTGTGCCTGGGCGACCGAGCCGAACCTGGTCCGTAGCAATGAGGTCGAGCACCGCGCTCGCCGCGGCTACATCGTCAGGCTCCCCGCCCACGAGAAGCGTGGACGACCCGCCGGCCATCTGGGCGACGCCCGAGAGGATGGCTGCGTCAACCAGGTGGATGCCCGCTGCGGCGCACAACGCGTGGCTTGCCTCGACGTCGGACGGATTGACCGTGCTCGTCTCGACGATCACCGAACCGGCGACCATGCTCTCCAGTAGTTCCCGGATGACCGCTCGAGAGATCGTCGCGTTCGGAAGCGAGAGCACAACGTAGTTGGACCGTTTGCCCAGTTCGGCGACGCTGTCGATGGCGGTCGCGCCAGCCTCGAGCGCGACCGCTTCGCGTCGGTCCTGGTCCACGTCGAACACGCCGAGATCAACCCGGCCTCCGAGTCTGGTGACGATTGCGGCACCCATGTTTCCGCAACCGCACACTCCGACGACGAGTTGCTCTGTCATCCGTTACTCCTTGCACCAGTCGGAACTCTCACGGCGATGACTCCATCGTGCGCGAGTTTTTCCAGAGTCGCAGTGTCCACGCCCGCGAGCTCGCCGAGAACTTCTGCCGTGTGCTGGCCGGCCGCGGGGACCTCCCGCGGTTCCACGAAGCCGTTCGGCACCATCCGAATCGGGCTTCCGACTGTTCGTACCACCGCGCCCGTGTAGGACGGCACATCCCAAATGAGGTTGCGCGCAATGGCCTGAGCCGAGTCGATGATGTCGAAGGGCGTGGCGACCGGCCCGGACGGAACTCCCGCGTTGACGAGCGTCGCCACGGCCTCCTCACGCGTGCGTTCGGCAAGCCAGCTGCGGATGACTCGGCCGAGCTCGCCGTTCATGGCTGTCGCCCTCGCTGTCCCGGAACCGAGGGATTCGTCCTCACCGAGCTCGGGATGGCCAATGGCAGTGGCGAAACGCAGCCAGACCTTCTCGCCGAGTACGGCAATACAGATATAGCCATCACTCGCCTTGAAAACGCCGAAGGGCGCCGTATATGGCAGCGCGCCGGTGGGAAGCACCTCGCGTCCCGTCGTAGCAGACATGGTGATCGCGTTCTCGTTGAGCGACACCAGCGCGTCAAACATTGCCATGTCGACCCTTGAACCTTTGCCGCTGCGTTCGCGGCGATACAGCGCGAGGCTGATCCCCGTCACCGCCATCGAAGCCGGGTAAAGGTCGCCGAGCGGCGCGGACAATCGGATGGGTGGGTCCTCGTCTCGAATTCCGCGACCTACCACGCCCGCCGAGACCTCCGCCAGGATTGCGAACGCCGGATCCAGCCGGTGAGGGCTCTCCGTCTGGCCATACCCCGAGATGGAGCAGTAGATCAGTCTCGGGGCTATCTTGCGCACCTCGTCGTAGCCCAGCCCCATCGCCTCGAGAGCCCCCGGTCGATAGTTCTCGACCAGGACGTCCACCTGCGGGAGCATCTGCCGGATCAGGTCCAGCCCGGTCTCCGTATGAAAATCCACGCAGATGCTGCGCTTGCTCCGATTGAAGCGGTGGAAATATCCGGATGCCGGACCAGTCGGCGTATCAATCTTCGGATCGAGCGAACGAGTTGCCTCGCCTCCGATTGGCTCGACCTTGATCACGTCTGCACCGGCATCGGCCATCAGCATGGTGGCGTACGGGCCGGCGACGAAGCGCGTGAAATCGAGGACTCGAATCCCGGTCAGCGGGGGGCTCTCCTCGGCGTTGTCGGCAGAATCACTTTCCGGCATAGACGGGCATCCGGCGTTCGAGACGAGCCTTGACACCTTCTCGGCCATCCTCGCTGTCGCGCGCGGTGTGGATCATGTGCACGATGCTCTCGTGGTCTGTCTCTTCATAGTCCCGGGCCGCGAGAGTTGCCTTGACGGCACGCAGCGATAGTGGCGCGTTCTTGGCCAAACGGTCGATTACTCGCTCGGCCGACTCGGTCAGCTCATCCAGCGGCACGGCCGAGTGAATGACGTGAGCGTCAGCCAGACGGCGTCCGTCAATCGCGTCGCCCAGGAGTTCGATCTCGCGGGCAAAGGCCGGCCCGGCCAGCTCAGCGAGGCGGCGCGTCAGCGGCCACGGCGGCGCGAGGCCGATCTGCACGAGGGACACCCACAGGCGCGCCTGGTCGGCGGCGATCACGAAGTCGCAGGCGAGCGCGAGAAATGCTCCTCCCGCGATCGCGTCGCCCTGCATGATTGCCACCACGGGAAGCGGGTAGTTCGAGATCACCTCGCACAGCTCTTCAAGCGGCGGAGCGCCGAACTCGAGTCGCTCGTTCAGGTCGATGCCCGAACAAAACACGTGACCGACCGTTTGAATGACGGTGACTCGTTCGGTTGCTGGCGGAGTCGCCTCGAAGAGGCCCTGCAGTTCCGCGAACATGTCGCGGGTGAGGGCGTTGCGCTTCTCCGGGCGATCGATCGTGATCCTTCGGACCGCGCCGTCTCGCTCGAGATCGACTTTGATTTCATCCATGGTGACTCCTGACGAGATACGGGCAATGGGCGCTCAACGGCGAGCTCGACCCGGCTTTTGTACTCTAGCAAACTCGGTACACGAAAGTATACAGTGGGCATCCTGGACTGGAATTGAGCCGTAAGGGGCGCACGATGAACGCGGATTGGCCTCCCTCGTCCGTACGCGACGACTCCGATCACGGACGACCCGGCCGTGCGCCGGCGTGGTTTTCATCTGCGCTGGCCCGGCGTCCACAAGAGCGTTACGTAATCGTTGACGGCGTTCGAGTGCACTGTCGTACCTGGGCTGGTTCGGGTAAATGCGAGATCGTCCTTATCCACGGGGGCGCCGCGTCGAGTCACTGGTGGGACCACATCGCTCCGGCGCTTACCGATGCCGGGAGCGTGACCGCCATCGACTTGAGCGGGCACGGCGAAAGTGGTCGCCGAACGAGCTACAGCATCGACCAATGGGCCGAGGAGGCCGTGGCTGCCTTCTCTGCAGCGCCTCGCGTGGAGCGCGTTCTGGTCGGGCACAGCCTCGGAGGTTTCATCAGCCTCCGATCGGCGACGCTGTTTCCAACCAGCTTCGATCGCGTCATCGTGATCGATTCGCCGGTTCGGGATCAGGACGACGAGAGCGCGGCCGCGTTGCGTTCTCGCGCTCGTCCGCATCGGCTCTCTTCCACCCGCGAGCAAGCCGAAAGTCGCTTTGCGCCACGTCCGATGCAACCCGATTCCCTCCCATACGTGCTGAGTCACATCGCATCTACGTCGGTCGTGCAATCTGCTGCGGGCTGGTCGTGGAAGTTCGACCCTCAGGTGTTCGATCGGGCCGGCCTGTCACCGGATGACCTCGCTCCCCTCGACATGCCCGTCACGATCTTTCGAGCTGAACACGGGATGCTCACGGCAGAGATGGCGGAGCGAATGCAGCGCGTGCTCGGACCAACTTCCACGATCGTCGAGTTGCCCGGCACCGGCCACCACGCCATGTTGGATCATCCCATCCTGCTTATCGACGCTCTACGGCAGGCCATCAACGGTGAGCGATCGACCTAGTCGACGGCGCGCTGCGCAAGCAGGAGCCAGTCCACGGCCACCGCCCTGGACTCGCCGAGCAGCGTGGTGGTGAGGATGATCGGGTTGAAGTCGGCCTCCGTCACCTCATGCGCGTTGTCGGCGACGAGCAAGGAGATCCGAGAAACCGCGCGCGCGGCTGTATCGATAAGAGCGTCGAGGGACGGTCCCGGCGGTCGAACCTGCAGGGCGCGTAGTCGGCGCACCAGCGAGGCGGCATGTTCTGCGGAGATCGGCGGCAGGAACGTTTGGGCATCGTCGATCAGCTCAGCGAATACCCCGCCGCTCGCAACGACCATCGTCATTCCGAAGGTCCGGTCTTCCGTGGCTCCGACCAGCAACTCGACGCCGCCCGGTACCTGCTCCTGAAGCACGAGGGTGCCGGCTCCCATGACCACTTCCGGCAGGGCGACCTGTAGCTCGCGAACAGCTGCCCGGAGGCTCGCCTCGTCGGTGAGTCCCGGGCGCACCAGGCCCGCGCTGCTGCGATGGAGCACCTCCGTGGAACGTGCCTTGAGTACTACCGGAAAGCCGAGCTTCTGGGCCGCGACACAGGCGTCCTCTTCATTCGCGATGTCCATCTCGGACGGAGTATCGATCCCGTAGAACGCCAGCAGCGCTCGGGACGAGTCATCCCTCAGGAGACGGCTCCCGTCTGCTCGTACCACCCACTTCAGCGAGTCGGGCCGACTCCGCTGCCGAGGTCTCACGACGGTCTCCCCCGCCGCTCCGGCATTTTCCCCGACTTGTGCGAGGGCCGCGGCAACGCCGATTGCCCTGCTTGGATCCGAATATGCGACGACGCCGCGGTCGGCGAGTGAAGTGGAAAGCAAGTCGGAAGAGCCGGTCCACGAGACGATCAGCGGCTTGGCCGTGGAGAGTTGCACATCGACGAGTAGCTCCGACCGCGAGCGCTCATCCTGTCGGCGGTTTGCCAGCAACGCGACCACCGCTCCCGTGCGAGGATACGCGACAGCCGTTCGCAGGGCGTGACCGAGAGCTTCTGCGCCGGTCGTCGCGGTGACATCCATGGGGTTGCCTACGCTCGCCTGCGTCGGGAGTCCGGCAGCCATCGTGGCCTGCCAGTCCGTAGACCAGTCGGCAAGCTCGAGTTCGTGGTCGGCACTCGCGTCCACGGCGATGACACCGGCGCCGCCCGACACCGTAACGATCGTGGTCGGGCCATTCGACCCGTGTGGATGCGCGATGAGGCCCCTTCCGACGTCAAGCAGCTGTTCGAGGCTGCGAACGGTGACGATGCCCAGTTGACGCGCGACGCCCTCGAAGACCGCGTTGGAATTCGCCAGAGCGCCCGTGTGTGAAGCCGCCACGCGAGCTCCGAGCGCAGATCGCGCTGCCTTCAACATGACGATGGGCTTGCCTAACTCCTTTGCGCGGCGAGCCGCGCGGACGAAGGCCGGGCCGTCTTTGATTCCCTCAGAGCAGACGAGCAGACGAGCCACATCCTCCTGTTCGACGAGCGCTTCCATGATCTCGGACAGCGAAACGTCGAACTCATTTCCGGTGCTGACCCACCATGAGCAACCGACGCCGGCCGCGTTCGCGGCGCCCAGAACGGCCGAGCCGAACCCACCGCTCTGGGTCAACAGCGCCGTGTCGCCCTCGAGCAGGTCGAACTCATCAAGGACGCTCCCGAAGGTGGCGGTGACGCCAGTGGCTCCACGCAGAAATCCCAGGCAGTTCGGTCCCAGGACTCTCATTCCGCCCGGCCCGATTCCCGCGACCTCCGTCAGCGTTGCCTGGTTGGCGGAGCCGCGCTCTCCAAGCTCGCCGAAGCCGCCGGCAAATACCACCGCCGCGCGCACACCGGCGCTCACGCACATCGATAGCGCTCCAGCGACCTCCTCCGCGGGCACCGCCACGATGGCCAGATCGATCTCATCCCGTTCGCTGAGCGAGGAGCGAGCTGGGTACCCCTGCACCATGGTCGCTGACCGCGTGACCGGCACGATCTCGCCCGAATACCCGAACGTTGAGAGGTATCGAACGGGCTTGCCGGAGAGCTTGTTTGGGTCGCGCGACGCTCCGACGATCGCGATTCGGCGTGGGGCAGCGATCGCAGACAGGGCCGCCGGTGTGAGCATCGAGGATCCTTTCGCTGCGTCTGGTAGCTCAGTATACTGTCGTATACTACAGTCGCAGCGTGGCGCAATCGAGCGCGCGGACGAGGGAGTCGAATGTCGATCAACGGTAGGGCGCACATTGTCGGCGCATACGAACACCCATTGCGCGAGATCCCCGATGCGTCGATCGCCCAAATCCACGCCGAGGTCGCGCGCGGGGCGCTCGCCGATGCAGGGCTCGCGCCATCCGATGTCGACGGTTTCTTCTGTGCCATGGACGCGCCCGGCTTCGGTCCGGTGACGCTGCTCGAATACATCGGGCTCAAGCCCTCGTATATGGATACGACGGAACTCGGCGGCGCGTCGTATGTCTCGCACGTGGGGCACGCGGCCGCTGCGATCGCCATGGGCAAGTGCAGCGTCGCCCTCATCACGCTCGCGGGCAAACCACGTACGGGCGGTGCTCCCCCCGGGGGAAGCATGCGTGGCCCGGCCGCGCCGGAAGCCCCATTCGAACTTCCCTATGGGCCGACAACCGTCGCGATGTACGCGATGGCAGCGCAGCGGCACATGTACGAGTACGGCACCACGTCCCGCCAGCTCGCGGAGGTGAAGGTCGCCGCTTCCTACCACGCCCAATTCAACCCGCACGCATTCCTTCGAACGCCGGTCACCGTCGACGAGGTCGTCGACTCGCCCCTGGTGAGCGACCCCCTGCATCGCCTCGATTGCTGCATTATTACGGACGGTGGTGGGGCGCTCGTCGTGGTAAGCCCCGAAATCGCCAGGCAGCTGCCGCGCCGATCGGTAAAGGTGCTGGGCCACGGCGAATCCTCCAAACACATGAACAACGGCCGGATCGATCTCACCTACACGGGAGCCCGTTGGTCGGGGCCGCGCGCGTTCGAAGAGGCCGGAGTCACACCGAAGGACATCCGCTACGCCTCCATCTATGACTCATTCACCATCACGGCACTCGAGGCGATCGAGGATCTCGGATTCTGCGAGAAGGGAAAGGGCGGTGAGTTTGTGCAGGATGGCGCACTTCAGGCGCCGTTCGGTCGACTCCCCTTCAACACCGACGGGGGCGGACTCTCGAACAATCACCCGGCCAACCGTGGAGGGATGACGAAGGTCATCGAAGCGGTGCGGCAGCTCAGGGGCGAGGCCGCGCCCGAGGTGCAGGTCCCGAACTGTGACATCGCCCTCGCTCACGGCACGGGTGGTTCGCTCGGCAGCCGAATGGGCAGTGCCACCCTGATACTCGGAGGAGAAGACGCATGACCGCATCGCTGCCAACCGACGCACCGGACGTACTGCCCGAGGCTCGAGAATTCTGGGAAGCCACGGCGCGAGGCGAACTCGCCTTACAGCGATGCACGCAGTGCGACACGGTGATCTGGTATCCGCGAGGCCTGTGCCCGAACTGTCTGAGTAGCGAGATCACCTGGTTTACGGCCTCCGGCCGCGGGGCCATATACAGCTTCACGATCAGCCGCAAGGGTGACGGCGCGTTCCGCGAGGCTTCGCCTTTTGTGCTCGCGTACGTGGAGCTTGACGAGGGCCCCCGCATCCTGACGAACGTCGTGGATGCAGACCTCGAGGCCGTGCACATCGGGATGCCCGTCATCGCGGTATTCCAGGACACCGGCGCGGGAACAGCGCTCGTCCGTTTCACGCCGGCGTGACGCGCGGCCGTCCGGCAGAAGGGAACCCGCCGTCCTAACGAGCGGCGGGAACCACCGGTCCTGCTGCTGATTTACGCTTCGCGAAGAGCCTCAGTGGCCACCGCTCGACAAAGGGCAGTCGCGACCCGAGGACCGCGTTGAAGAGCCCGACGAGGATCAGGTTGATCACGGTGACCACCAGCGCCATGCTGGCGACCTGCGGGAACGAGCCGTAGTTGAAGAGGTCGACCATTACGAAGCCGACCACGGGCCGGTTCGTACTGGCGAGGATGAGCGAGATGTTCGTCTCTCCGCTGATCAGGATGAAGAGGAGCATGAATCCCGCCGTCAGCGAAGGGCGCGTGAGCGGTGAGACGATGCTGGCAAAAGTTCGAGTGTCTGATGCTCCAGCCATCGTGGACGCCTCGACGATGTCCCGGCCGATCTCCTGGTGAGCGCCGGTCGTGATGATGGAAGCAAAGGGCAGGAAGACCAGCAGGTAGCCGATGAACAGGATCCAGGCTGTTCCCTCCAAACGAAATGGTGGCCCACCGAAGGTGACGAGCAGCGCCACGGCGATAAGGATCTGCGCGATGATCACGGGGCTCTTAGCGAGGCCGTCAATCACCCTTCCAAATCGCGGAAACAGCCGCTGACTGTAGCTGAGGATGTGGGCCACGATAATCATGACCGCGCCGGCGGCGATGCCGAGGAACACGCTCCACATGATCGCGGGTTGGGTCTGTTGGCTCGTGAGCACACTGGCGATATTGGTCAGCGGGTTCCACACGGTCGGAAACAGGAGCGACCAGAAACTGACGCCGGAGACGTAGATCAGCCCGATCAGGGGCAGACCCACGCTCACGGCGATGTACCCGAAGAAGATGATCCGCCCGACGACCTTGGCGCCGCGGCCCAGGCGAAGCTTGGTCCCGGCCGACGCCTTTCCGCCGATGACAGCGATGCGACCGGACGAAGCGCTTCGGCGCTGCACCAGCCAGAGAGCGACAATCGGGATGAGGAGTAGAAGGCCGATCAGGAACGCTTGTGCGTATTGCGGCGGCGTCGTAGTCGTCACCATGTTGACGAGCGATACGGACAGCATCGGGATGTTCGCGCTGGTCCCGATCGTGACCGGAACAGCGACCATCACGAGGCCGACGATGGCGCAGAGAAAGAAGGCGCTCAACATCGCCGGGCGCAACGCCGGGAGGGTAATGCGAAAGAGGATCTTCACGGGGCCGGCGCCGGCCATCTTCGCCGCCTCCTCGAGGCCGCGATCGAGATTTCGCATCGAGCTGGAGAGAACCAGGTAGGCGAACCCGCTCAAGAAGATCGTGTAGAGGAAAATCATCCCGCCCCACGTGTAGATATTGATCGGTCCATCCGTCACGTGGATTCCGACAGAGCCCAGGGCCCCGCGGAGCAGCACATTGAGAAGGCCGGCCTGTGGGGCGGTCAGGAACACCCATCCGAGCGGAAACGAGATCGCCGGCATGAGAAACGGCACCAGGGGCAGCAGGCGGCCGATGGCACCGATGGATGCGTTCGTGCGCTCGTTCAGCCAGGCCAGGATCCCGGCCACAAAGGTCGCGAGCGTACATGAGACGCCCACGACGACAACGGTGTCGAAGAGCGTGCGGAGGATGACTGGATTACCGAACACCTGGGTTACGTAGAACGCCGGGATTCCGGTCCCGTAGGCGTCGATTGCCCAGATGGCCAACCGTACGACGATCACGGCGAGGGTTCCCGCTACCAGCAGTCCGATGATCAGGCTGATGACTCGGAAGCCGCCCAGGTGCGCGAACCAGTGGCCAATGCCGTTCGAGCGACGCTGGCCACTGGTGTGCGTTCGCCGAATGCTCGACTCGGCGGTCATGCCTCGTACATCACTTTCAATGACTGCG
The DNA here is from genome assembly GCA_036491035.1 of Galbitalea sp. Taxonomy (GTDB): domain Bacteria; phylum Actinomycetota; class Actinomycetes; order Actinomycetales; family Microbacteriaceae; genus Galbitalea. The sequence continues at coordinate 48,238 of DASXCU010000103.1, forward strand.
GATCGATCGATACGGTGACCTGGGCCCCGTCGACGAGTCCATCTGGCAGGCGGCCGAGATGATCCGGATGCACCCACACCCGCATTCTGGACACACCGACCTGCACAACGCACTCCGTGTGAGAGCCGAGGAAGCGGGTAGCTTCAACCGTGCCATGCCAGGTATTGCCGGCACTCCTGGCACCACTCACTCCGACCGTGAGTTCGAAGTCTTCGGGCCGACCGAACGCGACGACCTTGTCTCCCGCGCTCGGCCGGCGCTGTCCGTCGGTTGGGCATGCGGCGGTCACCGCGCCCATGACGCCCGTGCCACTGACTGTCTCGGCGCGCGCGTTCTCCTTGTCGACGGCGAAGGGGATTTCATTGCTCTGGCCGAGGAAGCGCGCGACATGGATGTCGGATGGCTTTCGGTACATGTCGGCTGGCACGCCCAACTGGGCGACGCGACCGAGCGACATGACCGCAATGCGATCCGCCAGCTCCATGGCCTCGCCCTGGTCGTGCGTGACATAGACAGCGGTGAAGCCGAGACTGCGCTGCATCCGGATCAACTCGAGCCGGAGCCTTTCCCGAACCTGGGCGTCGACGTTCGAGAGTGGCTCGTCGAAGAGCACGATCCGTCGTCCAACAACCAGAGCGCGCGCAAGCGCGAGCCGCTGCTGCTGGCCGCCGCTCATCTGCCCGGGGTAACGGTCGGCGAGATGGGCGATTCCCACCTTCTCCAGAATCTCGGCGACCCGCGGCCCGATCTCCGATCGCTTCACGCCTGCACACTTGAGCGGGAAGGCGACGTTTTTCGCAGCGGTGAGGTGCGGCCACAGGGCATAGGACTGAAAGATCATGCTCACGGGCCTGCGCTGCGGATCAATGTTGACGTGAGCATCCGCGTCATAGACCGGCTCGCCATCGATGGTGATGGAGCCACTCTCTGGTTCTTCGAGCCCGGCGATCGATCGAAGCAGGGTCGTCTTGCCACAGCCGCTCGGTCCAAGCAGCACGAGGAACTCGCCGCGCCTGATGTCGAGGTCCACATCCTTCAGCGCACGATTGTCGACTCCCGACTCCGCCTCGTCAGACCTCTTCTTCCCGTACGACTTGCCGAGCGCCCGGATCGAGATCACTGTCTCAGAATCAGGAACTCCGGAGCCCGTGCCGGAAACTGTCGTGACTTCGGGTGTCTGCGTTGACATGTCGTTTGGACCGCTTTCTTGTTGCACCGAACCGGGGGATACCGCTGTCATGACGTAGTACGAACGGCCTGGGTCATTTGTTGAGTCCGAGGAGTCCGAGGATGCGGGTCTGTTCCGATGCGGAGGTAGCCTCACCCAGATCGACGAAGTCCTTCCCGATCGGAGCCGCTCCAGGAATCGTGACACCCGGCAACACCGAGGGACTATCC
>DASXCU010000104.1:0-2618 GCA_036491035.1 Galbitalea sp.
GAGGCCACGTTTCGACGATCGGTGACATCCAGACGGACCGCCGAGCATCCCGCGCCGAGTTCCAGGGCCGTCGCCTCGGTTTGTTCCAGGTCTAGGTCGCCGATCACGACCGTGTACCCCGCGGCCAGCAGGTCGGACGCGATCTGCCGCCCGATCCCGCGCGCGGCGCCCGTGACGACCGCCACTCGTTTCGTCCCGGTCATCCGGCACCGACGAGGAGAACCTCAACCATGTCGTTGCGTATCAGGGTCTCGAATCGGGGCTGTGGCGCGGTGGCAGGACCATGCACCACGTCGCCGGTGGTGAGGGAGAACACACTCCCGTGCCACGGGCAGGTGACGCATGGGTCGGCGCCACTCGCATCGGTCAACTGGCCTTCATGCAGGGGCCCGGAAAGATGCGAGCAGGTGTCCGCAATCACGTTGACCGTCGAGCCACGACGAAGAAAGAGGAGAGGGACGCCTGCGACAGTGCGAGTTTCGAGCTGGCCATTCGCGAACTCACTCAGGGGAGCAACCACCTGCCATCCGGGAGGGAATATGTGGGGCACGTCCTCGACATGGTTAGCCCCCGCCGCCTGACGGTAGGCGAGATGGCCGCCCAGGAATCCGGCGCCGGACACCACAGCGAGTCCGAGGTAGCCGAGCATTTTGCCGCTCATCGTCTTGCCCCGAGCTCGCTGGAATAGCGACGCGCTGTAGAGGCCGACCGCGACGACATTGGCGGCCGCGTGCACAAGGCCGACGCGCTTCTGCTGCTCGTGAAGTTGCGACCAGTCCGCGAGGCCCGAGACCGCGGCCGGAAGTGCCGCCGCGACACCGACTCCGATCAGAACGTTTGCGGCCGCGGATTTGCCGGGAAACACGTCGAGCACCGCCGCCGAGGTCCAGGTCCCGATCGGAATCTGGACCTCAATGGGGTGTACCGGATGTCCGAACGGGACGCCGTGCAGCAAATCTCGCACTGCGCCGCGGGGAAGGACCTTCTCAACCACCCCACCGATCCGGTCGATAACGGGATCGAGCCCGTCGGCGTCCTCGATCCGACTGATGGCCCGCACTACCCCTAGTTCTTCCATACCTCCAGCCCATCGTCAGAAGGCGGAGAAAACTAGGGCTTGCGTTCAGGCGTCAGTTCTGCGGGAAGCCCAGGTTGATGCCGCCGTGCGACGGGTCCAGCCAGCGTGACGTGATCGCCTTCTGCCTCGTGAAGAAGTGGATGGCATCCGGACCGTAGGCCTTCGTGTCGCCGAACAGCGAATCCTTCCAGCCACCGAACGAGAAGTAGCCGACCGGAACCGGGATCGGCACGTTGATGCCGATCATCCCGACGTGCACCTCGTTCTGGAAGCGACGAGCCGCGCCACCGTCGTTGGTGAAGATCGCGGTGCCGTTGCCGTACTGCGAGCCGTTGATGATCGCGATGCCCTCCTCGTACGAGTTGACTCGCACGATCGAGAGAACCGGTCCGAAGATCTCCTCGGTGTAGACGCGGGAGGTCAGCGGCACCCTGTCGATGAGGGTGGGTCCGAGCCAGAAGCCATCGGCATCGCCGTCCGCCTTCACCCCGCGGCCGTCGACGACGACAACCGCGCCGTCCGCCGTGGCGACATCGATGTAGCCGGCGACCTTGTCGCGGTGCTCCTTGGTAATAAGAGGACCCATGTCGCAGCCGCGCGTTCCGTCGCCGACCTTCAGCCCGGACATCCGGTCGGTGATCTTGGCGATCAGCTCGTCCGCGACGGGCTCGACCGCGACGACGACCGAGATCGCCATGCACCGCTCGCCGGCCGAACCGAAGCCGGCGTTGACGGCGGAGTCCGCAACGAGATCGAGGTCGGCGTCCGGAAGCACCAGCATGTGGTTCTTCGCACCGCCGAGGGCTTGCACGCGCTTGCCGTGCTTCGACGCCGTCTCGTAGATGTACTTCGCGATCGGGGTGGAGCCGACGAAGGAGATGGATGAAACGTCGGGGTGCTCGAGGAGGGCATCCACGGACTCCTTGTCGCCGTGGACCACGTTGAACACACCATCGGGAAGGCCTGCCTCCTTGAGCGCCCGCGCCATCCAGAGGGATGCGGACGGGTCCTTCTCGCTCGGCTTCAGCACGACCGAGTTGCCTGCCGCGAGCGCGATCGGGAAGAACCACAGCGGCACCATCGCCGGAAAGTTGAACGGGCTGATGATTCCGACGATTCCGAGCGCCTGGTGCAGGGAGTAGACGTCGACACCGGTCGAGACGTTCTCGCTGTACTCCCCCTTCGCGAGGTGAGCGATGCCGCAGGCGAACTCGACGACCTCGAGGCCGCGGGCGATCTCGCCGAGCGCGTCGGAGGTGACCTTGCCGTGCTCGTTCGTGAGGATGGCAGCCACCTCCTCCTTGCGCGCGTTCAGGATCTCGCGAAACGCGAAGAGCACCTGCTGGCGCTTGGCCCAGGATGTCGACGACCAGCCGTCGAACGCGGCCTTCGCCGCCTGCACGGCCGAGTCGACGTCAGCCGTGCTTCCCAGCCGCACCTCACGGGCGACGGAACCGACCGCCGGGTTGTAGACCGGACCCGTGCGCTTCGAGGTTCCGCTGACCGTCTTGCCGTTGATCCAGTGCTCGACGGTGCTGTT
>DASXCU010000105.1:0-4393 GCA_036491035.1 Galbitalea sp.
CGCATGGCCGAATACAAGCTGGAAAAAACGAACAGCATTGTCGTGTCGATCGAGGCCAACAATTTCTACATCAAGGACGATGTCTACTTCTTCACCAAGAAGTCCGGGCAGAACGAGATCAACATCTACGCGATCGGCACCCACGTCGAGCGCGCGGACGCGGTCAAGCAGCCGAAGTAGCGGGGCAGTGACCTTAGCAAGCGGTGGAGGGGATGACGGGAATCGAACCCGCGTAATCAGTTTGGAAGACTGAGGCTCTACCATTGAGCTACAACCCCGCGGTCAGGGCCAGGGCCCTAACGCGACGCTCACTCTATCAAGAGTTGGAGCGAGCCCCGATTCGCCGCTATGCGTGCCGTTGTATGAGGCGTTCTGCAGGCAATCCATGCTGTCTCTGCCAGAACAACGCGCGAGAGCGCGAGGTTTTGACGAAACGCCTGCAGAACGGGAGTGGAGAGTGGTGAGGATGCAGCGCAAGGGTTAGCGCTGCGGCCAGTCCCATTTGCCGTCGTGCATGGCGAGCTCCGGAACGAGCTCCTCCGGCGTCGGCTTGGCGGAACGGTCCGGCATGTACACGTTGGTGCTCCAGTCGTCACCGTTCCACCAGCGCAGCTGAAAGGGAACACGAGGATCCCGATACCAGCCTGCAGGCGGTGAATCCGATGTGGAAGCCTCTGCGCTCGTCAGATCAGCGCGCGGTTCTGTGGTCGCCATTTCAAATTCCCCCGAATAGAACGAATGGTGTGGATACCGACCGTAGTCGGGGAGCAGGCCAAAAGCGACACCCCACAATGGGTACAGGCCAACGCTATAGACTTGCCGAGGTCAATTTTCGGGTGACATTGCGTCCCCTTCGAGCTGGCTGCGTTAGATCCATAACCCCACATCCACGGCGGGGCGTAGCTCAGCTTGGTAGAGCGCTCGGTTTGGGACCGAGAGGTCGCAGGTTCGAATCCTGTCGCCCCGACTCGCACGCAGTGCATAAGCAGCGAATATGCATGAACAACGAACAAGAACACAAATCAGGAGAACGACTTTCGTGAAGACCACCGTTGAGAAGCTGAGCCCCACCCGCTCCAAGCTGACCATTTCAGTGACCCCGGACGAGCTGAAGCCGAGCATCGACCACGCCTACAGCCACATCGCCGAGTCGGTGAACATTCCCGGCTTCCGCAAAGGCAAAGTGCCACCGCAGCTCATCGACCAGCGCGTCGGACGCGAGGAGGTACTGAACCACGCCGTCAGCGACGGCCTCGACAAGTTCTACCGCCAGGCCGTGCAGGACGAGAAGATCCGCACCCTCGGCCGCCCCGAGGCGGACGTCACCACCTGGCCGGACGTGAAGGACTACAGCGGTGACCTCGTCGTCACCGTCGAGGTGGATGTCCGCCCCGAGTTCGTGATCCCCAAGTACGAGGGCCTCAAGCTCACCGTCGACCCGGTGACCGTTTCCGCCGACGACCTGCAGGACGAACTGGATGCGCTCCGCAGCCGCTTCGGAACCCTGGTCACCGTGAACCGTCCGGCCAAGACCGGCGACTTCGCCCAGCTCGACCTGGTCGCCACGATCAACGGCGACGAGGTCGACACCGCCAACAACATCAGCTACGAGATCGGCTCGGGTGAGCTCATCGAGGGCATCGACGAGGCGCTCGACTCCCTGACCGCAGGCGAGTCCACCACGTTCGAGTCCACCCTGGTCGGAGGCGACAGCGCCGGCGAGAAGGCGCTCATCTCGGTGACGCTTCTCGCCGTCAAGGAGCGCGAGCTGCCGGAAGCGGACGACGACTTCGCCCAGATCGCCAGCCAGTTCGACACCATCAAGGAACTGAAGGCCGACCTCAAGGAGCAGGTCGAGAAGTCGAAGGCGTTCGGCCAGGTCTCTCAGGCCCGCGACATGATCGTCGACGAGCTCGTGAAGAAGGTCGAGATCCCGGTCCCGCAGGGACTCATCGACGACGAGGTGCACCGCCACCTCGAGAACGAGAACCGTCTCGAGGACGACGTCCACCGCGCCGAGGTGGCCGAGTCCAGCGAGAAGACGTTCCGCAGCCAGATCCTGATCGACGCGATCGCCGAGGCCGAAGAGGTCAAGGTCAGCCAGGACGAGCTCACCCAGTACCTCATCCAGTCCTCCGCGCAGTACGGCATGGAGCCGGGCGAATTCATCAAGGTGCTCGACGAGAACGGCCAAATCCCGGCCATGATCGGCGAGGTCGCCCGCGGCAAGACGCTGGCTCTCATCCTCGAGAAGGCGAACATCGTCGACACCAAGGGCAAGAAGGTGGACGTCACGCCGTTCATCGGAACGCCGAGCCAGGATGACGACGAGTCAGAGGACCTGCTCGCCGGCGTCACGCCTGGTACCGGTGGGCACGAAGGCCACGACCACGGCGACCACGAGGGTCACGACCACAACTAGTCCTCGGGTCGAGACACGACCAGAACGAGCGACCCGTCGAAGTGCGGGGCCGTTCGGAGCGCCCCGAAACGGCGGTCCCAGCTGCCATCCTCGAGGTCACGGCTGAGTTCGCGCACGAAACGTTCCTCGGCATCGGGACCCACAAAACTCCAGGCCGAGTTCGCGCGCCGTGCAAGCGGATCGAGCAGTGCCTCCGGGCGACCGTAATAGGCCTCACTGAACCCGTCACGACACGTGAGCGGAATCCGCAGCGGGAGAATCTCGACGGATCCGCCGAGCGCTGACGCGATTCGATCCAGTCGGGGATACCGCCGCGCCTCCACCGCGATGGTCTCGGGTGCGTATTCCGCGAGCCACGACCGGCTGAGGAGTTTCGGATCGCTGGTCAGTACGAGGACCGGGCCTCTCGTCACCCGGCGCATCTCCTGTAGCCCCGCGTCGAGGTCGCCCCACTGGTGCACAGAGAACGTCGTCATCGCCGCATCGAATGTGCCGTCGTCAAACGGGAGCGCCTCCGCGGTGGCGTCGATCGCGGTCGCGAGCTCCGGCGCGCGCTGCGCTCTCATCTCCGCCGACGGCTCGACCGCGGTGACGTCGCGATCCCGCGGCTCGTACGAACCGGCGCCCGCTCCGACATTCAACACCGAGCGCGCATCGCCCAGCACTCGGGCGATCGCGGCCTCGAACTCCGGCTCGGGTTGGCGATAACTGGTGTAGCCCGAGCCGATGACGCCGTAGTCTGCGTCGCCAGCTGAACCGTCGGCGTTGCGTGTCATGCAATCGACCCTACGACGTCAGCGGTCCCGCCGAATCACCAGGCACAACTGGCCAGCGCTCGGCAGGAATGAGCTTCAGCGACTTCGCGTAATTGCTCCCGCAGCATTCACGAGCAATCGCCGTGAGATCAATCGCTCGCCGAAGATTTGGGCACGATTGCCTGCTCCGTGAATGATGCTCGGCGGCGGATTGCGGCGATCAAGCGTTCTCATGGCCGTACGAATGACCTCCGCAGCGCTCGCGACCCTGCCAACGGCAGCCTCCGGGCCGGACGTGTCGAAGAACTCGGTCTCGGTCGCGCCGGGGCAGAGGGCGAGAACCCTGAGCCCACTCGGCTTCGCCTCGTACCACAGCGCCTCGGTGAAGCTGAGCACGAACGCCTTCGTCGCACCGTAAACCGCCATCTTCGGGATCGGCTGGAATCCAGCCGAACTCGCGACGTTCACGAGGACGCCCGTGCCGTGCTCGAGGAGCTCCGGCCAGAACGCTTTCGTGAGATCAACCACCGCGGACACGTTGAGCGTGACCTCATCGTGGAGCTGGGCGGGGTTCTCGTCTCCGAAGTGATTGTGAGTGCCGAATCCGGCGTTATTGATGAGCGACTGAACGGGAAGTCCCAGCTTTTTCACTTTCGCGACGAGCGTGGATGCCGCGCCCGCGCTCGTCAGATCGGCCGCAATAACGGTGGCCGTGACCCTATGCTTCGCCTCGAGTCCTGCTTTCAGCGCTTCGAGGCGATCTTCGCGCCGCGCGACCAGGATCAGGTTCGCCCCGCGAGCCGCCAGTTGCGCCGCGAACTCGGCGCCGAGCCCGGAACTCGCCCCCGTGATCAGCACGCTCGAGCCGCGATAGTCGATCACTTCGCGCCCTCGAGCAACTCGGCCGCGTAGGCCGACATCGAACGTTGGTAGAGCGGCAGGTGCGGTGCCAGCGCGGCGATGGCGATGGCCGCACCCTCGACCGGTCGCCCGGCGCTGACCAGCACGAGCGCACGGACGGTCGCCGCCGCATCCGCGAGTTCGCTCTCGGGTTCGAGCCGGTCGAGAAGGGCGAGCGCCTCGTCGTAGCGACCCAGGTTGCGCAACGTGCTCGCGTACTGGATAAATGCGCGGCTCCGGTTGGGTTCGCCGAGTCCGAGATCGATCGCGCGCTGGTATTCGACCGCCGCCTCCGCCTCGAGACCGGTCGAATCCC
>DASXCU010000106.1:0-39977 GCA_036491035.1 Galbitalea sp.
CCCGCTCGTGGGCGGTCATTTCTCATTGCGGAAAGCGGACCCAGCTCGTGCCGCCCCGTCCACCCAGCCGCTAGTTGACTTTCGCCCGCCGAGTGCAAGTCTTGTCCCCGGGGAGGAACGCATGCCGATCGGGTTTCAGGATGCGTCGTTCTATTCGCGCGGCGGGCGCGGGCTCACGATCTTCGCCCTGGCGATTGGGGTGCTGGGCACTGTCGCGTTCGTTATCAACCAGGGCGTGATCGCCGGATTCATCACCGCGGTCGTCGTCGTCGTGGTCGTTCCCGGCCTGTACCTGCTGCTCTGGCGACCACGGCTCGACGTGCTCGACTCCGGCATTGTGATCGTGAACCCGCTGTCCACGCATCGGCTCGACTGGGCTGCGATCCGCGCAGTGAACATGCGGTGGGCGCTGACCATCTATCTGGAGAAGGGCCGCACGATCACTGTCTGGGCGGTGCCGCGTCCGTCCAAGGGTTTCGACGCGGTAGGTATGCGCCTGGACCCGTACAAGTTGCCGGACTACCAGGCGCAGAAGCAGCACGAGGAGCAGGACTTCGGCGGCCGCGTCGACAATGCGGCGCTGCGCGTTATCCAGTCACGACTGGATGGAGCGCGCGGCTAGCTCCACCGCCGACGCAGCTGCTTCGCCGATCAGTCCTTCTTGCGCGAGGACCGCCGCGGCCACACCCCGAACACGACGAGTGCGAGCCCGATAGCCACACCGACCCACCCGATACCGAACCACGTTCGGCTTCCCGTCATGAAGCTTCCCTGGATGACGTTCGCGCCTTGCCCGACAAACACCCCGCCAACGATCAGAGCGATCACACCGACGACGATGAGGGCGGCGCGATCCGTGCGAGTGTTCACGTCGTTCAACCTACGCTCGATGCATCCCGACAACGGATCCGTTTTCAGAACCGCTCGCTGGGGCGGAGCACGGGATGTTCACCCGAAACCTCTAGCCAACCGGCATCCATCCGCAATACGGTCGAAACGAGCACCCCAACTATCGCTCTGATGTGCCCGATGGGTTCGCTCTCGTTACGCGAAAGGATCCCCCGCCATGAGCGATTCCCCCACTGTCGTGCTCGTCCACGGAGCATTTGCGGATGCTTCAGGCTTTGCCGCGATCATCAAGTCCCTCGAGGCCGACGGTCTCACGGTTCTCGCCCCGCCGAATCCGCTCCGCAGCCTGTCGATCGACTCCGACACGGTCAAGGCGTTCGTCAGCGCCATCGATGGTGACGTCGTTCTGGTCGGTCACTCGTACGGCGGCGCCGTCATCGGCCAGGCGTCCGCGAGCCTGCCCAACGTGAAGGCGCTGGTCTTCCTCGCGGCCTTCGCGCTCGACGCGGGCGAGACCTGCCTGAGCGTGCAGGAGGGCTACGCGCCGCCGACGCTCGCAACGACCGCCCGTCCGTCCTCCTACGACGCGGTCGGCAGCCCAGGGGGTCCGGAACTTCACGTCGATTACGCGGGCTTCAAGGAGACGTTCTGCGCGGACCTCCCGGATGATGTCGCCGCGGTCATGGCCGCGACCCAGCGTCCCATCGCGGCCGCGAGCCTCGGTGAGCCGGCAACGGCCGCCGGGTGGAAGACGATCCCGTCATGGTTCCTGGTCAGCGGCAGCGATCACGCCATCAATCCGGACCTCGAGCGGTTCTTCGCCCAGCGGATGAACGCCATGACGGAGACGGCTGACGGCTCGCACGTTGCTTTCATCGCACAGCCGGATGTCGCCACCGGACTGATTCGAAAGGCCGTCGCCGCCGTCTCGTAATACACTCGCCACCATGTCCGACACGGCCGTCCGCGATCCCGACGCGGGCGCGTTCGGGCTTGACCGTTCGAACACCGTTGTGCTCTGGAAACGTCAAAACCGCGTGTCGTGGGGTTTCCGGTTTGAGCGCTACGTGACCGGCTTTCTCCTGCTCTTTCTTCCGCCGGCGTCGAGACGAATGCTGTTCGCCTGGCTGTGGATCCCGTTGTTGGCCCTGATTGGGTTCGGGTGGGTCTGGTATGTCGGATACCAGGTGCCCGGTAACACTGCGGTGGACGGGCAGGTGCGTTCCATGGCCTACATCATTGGCTCGCTCATCGGAGCACTCGCGCTATTCGGGCCGTCCGGGACCAGTGAGGCTCGCGGTCGCCGTCGCGACCCGTTTCGATCCGGCCGGATCGAGCGTACGGCCGTTATCGGCGGCAGCTTTGCCGTGCAGCGGGGACCGAAGAGGTGGATCCCATTACGGATCACGGCGATCCGCAGGATTCGGCGCTTGTTGGGCGTCGTCGCGATCCAGCTGCCGAGCGGACGGTACTGGCTTGTTCCGAGCACACACTTCCCTTCCCGTGCCGAATGGCGCGAACTGAGGGACCAGGTGGTCGGTTACCCGATCGGATAGGCGCCGGCGTCACATTTCGCCCGGCTGTGTCGTCTTAGTAAGTGAGACGGGAGTAACTGTGCAGGGGACATCCACACTGACGTTGACCGACCGAGCCGCTCGCTACGTGGCGACGGAGACGGCGGGCGGTCGACGGGTGGCCGCGCTCGCGGCGGAGCTGCGCCGGCGTCGTTTCCCGCTGCACTGGTCGAACCTGTTCGGCGTGGTTGCTCTGGCCTGCATCGTTGTGCTGTTCGTGAGCGGCATCTTCCTGATGTTCTTCTACTCGCCGTCGAGCGATCTGGTGACCTATCGCGGCGCGTACGCGCCACTCCACAATGTCGTGATGTCGAAGGCGTACCGGTCGACGCTCAACATCTCCTTCAACGTCCGCGGTGGTCTCCTGATGCGACAGGTGCACCACTGGGCAGCCCTCCTCCTGCCCGCCGCGGTGATTGTGCAGACCCTGGTTACGTTCTTCACGGGCGGCTTCCGGCGACCGCGCCTGTTCGGCTGGGTGCTGCTGTTCTTCATCACGTTCGTTGCCCTGGTCGGTGGCTGGAGCGGATACGCGCTGCCGGATGACGTGCTGTCGGGCACGGGACTGCGCATCGTCGAGGGAATTGCGCTCGGCGTCCCCGTCGTCGGTACCTGGGCATCGGCACTGCTGTTCGGTGGTGAATTCCCCGGACAGATCATCGAGCACCTGTACCCGATCCACATCACCGTTGTGCCGATCCTCCTGGTGCTGCTCGTGGCGTTGCGCCTTCGTGCCTCGTACGTGCACGGTCCCGCGCAGCAGGCGAGGCCCGGGCGCACCGAGGACAACGTCGTCGGAGTTCCGGTCTTCCCCAACGCGGTCACGCGCGCCGTCGGCCTGTTCATTATCGTTTGCGCCCTGCTCGTTGCTCTGTCCGCCCTGGTGACCGTTTCGCCGGTCTGGTTATACGGCCCGTCGGCCTCGGGCGAGGCATCGGCGGGGAGCCAGCCGGACTGGTACACCGGATTTCTGGATGGTGCGCTGCGCCTGGTTCCGCCCGGATGGGGATTCGTGTGGCTGGGTCACACGTGGGCGCTCGACATCCTGATCCCGCTCGTGGTGGTCACGGTGTTCCTGCTCGGCCTGTTGCTCTATCCGTTCGCCGAGCGCTGGATCTCTGGCGACAACCGCGAGCACAACCTCCTCGATCGGCCCCGTAACACGGCCACGCGAACGGCCATCGGCGTCGCCGGCCTCACCTTCTATGGCGCGCTCTGGGGAGCCGGTAGCGCTGATCTCCTGGCGACCCAGTTCACCGTGAGTCTCGAGTCGGTGCTGACGTTCTACCAGGTACTCGTCGTGGCCGGTCCGATCGTCGCCTTCGCCGTGACTCGGCGGGTGTGCCTCGCTCTCCAGAAGAAGGACCAGGAGATCCTGCTCCATGGCTACGAGACCGGACGCATCGTGCGGCTACCGGGCGGCGCTTACGTCGAAGTTCACCGGGAGGTTGATCCGGCAGAACGCTGGCGGCTCGAGCATCCGAGCGACTTCCGGCCGATCCTTCTCCAGCCGGACGCAAACGGGCGCCTGACTCTCGCGCGTCGCGTTCGCGCCGGCCTGTCCCACTTCTTCTTCGAGGACCGAATCACTCCGCCCGCGCAGGAGATCGCCGACCACTGACCGTCCGCTCCTGGCGCGGATGTCACTATCGCCTGTCGTTCTTCGTCTTAGTTCGTGAAGCACGTTCGATCTAAGAAGGGGACAGGCAATGCGAATCTTTGTGGCAGGCGGTACCGGAGTCGTCGGGCGGAGGGTGGTTCGTCGGCTGGTGGAGAACGGCCACCGGGTTAGCGCGACGACGATGAGCCCGGCCAAGCTAGCGTTGCTTAAGGAACTCGGAGCGGACGGGATGGTGATGGACGGACTCGATGCCGCCGCCGTCGGCCAGGCCGTAGCGGCCGCTCGGCCCGACGTGATCGTGCACCAGATGACCGCCATTTCTCGGGGCTACGCGGGCAAGCCCGACATCAAGCACCTCGACCGCTGGTTCGGCCCGACAATCCGGCTTCGCACGGAGGGCATCGACCACCTCCTGGCGGCGGCGGAAGCAACCGGGGTCACGCGCTTCGTTGCCCAGAGTTACGGATGCTGGAACGGACTTCGCGAGGGTGGCTGGGTGAAGACCGAGGAGGATCCGCTCGACCCACTCAGGGGGACGCCGGCCGCTAAGGCGATGGGGGCGATCCAGTATCTGGAGGACCGAGTTCTCGGTTTCGGTGGCACGGCCCTCCGCTACGGGGGCCTGTACGGGCCGGGCGTGATCGAAGACCAGGTGGAGCTGGCGCGCAAGCGCCAGTATCCGCTGGTCGGGAGCGCGGAGGGTCACAGTTCCTGGCTTCATCTTGACGATGCGGCGAGCGCGACCGTGCTCGCGATCGAACGGGAGGCGACCGGGATCTTCAACATCGCGGATGACGAGCCTGCCCCAGCCAGGGACTGGCTGCCGTTTCTCGCTGACCGCGCCGGCGCGAAACCGCCGATGCGGTTCCCGACCTGGCTCGCGCGCCCCCTCGCGGGCGAGGCAGCGATCGTGATGATGACGCAGGGCCGCGGATTCTCGAACGCGAAGGCGAAGCGCGAGCTGGGCTGGACGCTCAGGTACCCGTCGTGGCGCGATGGCTTTCGAGCGGAAATCGGATGACGCGCGCGGACGAGTTCGTGGAGTTGCGCCCGCTTCTCTTCGCGATCGCCTACCGCATCCTGGGCACCGTGAGCGAGGCGGAGGACGCGGTACAGGAGACGTGGCTTCGTTTCGACGCGACGGACACGCCTCCCACGTCGACGAAAGCGTTTCTCTCCGCGATCGTGACCCGCATCTCGATCGACGTGCTGCGCTCCGCCCGCGTGCGGCGCGAGCACTATGTCGGCCGATGGTTTCCGGAACCGCTCGTCAGCGACCCGTATCAGGACCCGGCTCGCGCGGCCGAGCTGGCGGATTCCGTTTCAATGGCGGCCCTCCTCCTACTCGAGCAGCTGAGCTCGCTGGAGAGAGCCGTCTTCGTTCTGCACGAGGTGTTCGCGTTCGACTTCTCGGAGATCGCGGGAGTGGTCGGCCGCAGCCCGGATGCCTGTCGCCAGCTCGCTGTGCGTGCCCGCGCCCACATGGATGCGGGTCGGCCGCGGTTCGAGGCGAACGCCAGGGAGCGGGACGAGCTCTCTGCACGCTTCTTCGATGCCATCCGCGATGGGGATATCAGCGCTCTGCAGGAGTTGCTCGCCGCGGATGTCTCGATGGTGGGCGACGGCGGCGGCAAGGCACCGCTGTGGGGCGACGGTATTTTCGGGCAGTCGAATGTGGCACGGCTTCTGGTGTCCACGATGCCCTGGTTCTTCCGGATCGGCGGCTCGTTCGAGCGCCGAATCGTCAACGGCCAGCCTGGGGCGATTTTCCGCGACCGCGATCACGCTGTTTTGAACGCCTGGACTCTCGAGGTTCTCGGTGGACAGATCGTCGCCATTCGCACCGTTCTCAACCCCGACAAGCTTGGGCACCTCGGCGAGGTCGCGGACGCCCACGAGGTTCTGCGCGAAGCATTCGACGCGCGCCGCGCGGATGCGACGGGGTAGAGTCCGGCGTCCCTAACGACGGGGTAAAGTCCGGCGTCCCTAACGGCGGGTGAGCGGGGAGTCGGTCTGCGCGGCCGCGGTCATCGCTCCCAGTAGTGCCAGCTTCTCTGCGCTCTCCGACCCGGGTTCCGGATGGTAGACAACGAGCATCATCCCGTCGTGTCCGCTGACGGCGAGTTTCTCGCGGTCGAGCTCGAGCTCGCCGAGCTGCGGATGCTCAAGTGTCATCCGGGCGCCAGCCCGAACCTCGACATCGTGCCTCGCCCACAGCTGGCGGAACAGCGGGCTGGCGATCGACAGTTCGCCGACGAGCAGGGCGAAGCGTGGATCATCCGTGTCGGTGCCGACCGACTGCCGAAATCCCGCGATGAGTCCGGCGGCGGCACCCTCGCCATCGCCGAACATGGCACTTTCTTCCGGGTCGAGGAAGAGGTCGCGAAGGCGGTTACCGCCGACGACCAGCCGCGGGGAGAGCGCGGTCGCGAGCGGGTTCGCGGCGAGGACGTCGAGGTATCTGCCCTCGATGAACGCGGGCAGGGGCAGGCCCGTAACGAACCGTCCGAGGCTCGGCGGCACCGTCTCGCGCCGGGGTCGACGCCGCACCACCCGCGGCTTGTCCGCGACCAGTCCCAATAGGTAGTCGCGCGACACGTTCTCGAGCTGAAGCACTCGGGCGATGGATTCGAGCACCTGGGCGGATGGGTTACGGTCGCGTCCCTGCTCCAGCCTCAGGTAGTACTCGGCGCTGATGCCGGCGAGCATCGCCACTTCTTCGCGACGCAGACCGGGAACCCGGCGCTGGCCGCGAACGGGGATGCCGGCCTGCTCCGGTGTGATGAGTTCACGCCGAGCACGCAGGAACTCGCCGAGCGGGTTCGGCGCGTCAGTCATGGTCCAACCGTAGTTCGGTCGCCCTCTCGCATACGTAGCCCTGTCACTACCAGTATCGAGGGGGCCCTGGCCCGCGGGACGGCCCGGGCGGAGCATTGGGCCATGACCAATAAGACTCCACTCGTTCTCGTCACCGGCGGGTCCGGCTTCATCGCAGGGCACTGCATCCTCGAACTGCTCGAAGAGGGGTACCGCGTTCGCACGACCGTGCGCTCGCTCGCTCGCGAGGAGGCGGTGCGGCCAATCCTCGAGGACGCCGGAATGAAGAACGGCGGCGGGTTGACGTTCGTCGCCGCTGACCTGACGAACGACGCCGGGTGGGCGGAGGCGGTTGCGGGATGCGACTTCGTTCTTCACGTCGCATCCCCGGTTCTTGTCGGCCGGGTCGACAACGAGGATCAGGTCATCCGCCCCGCAGTGGACGGAACCCTCCGCGTGCTCCGGGCTGCTCGCGACGCCGGGGTGAAACGCGTCGTTCTCACTTCGGCGTTCCACGCGGTCGCCTGGGGCCACCCGCACGACGGGCACGTCTTCACGGAGAACGACTGGAGCAATCTCGATGGGCCGGGCGTCACGCCGTACACGAAGGCGAAGACTCTGGCCGAACGCGCCGCGTGGGACTTCGTCGCGTCCGAGGCCAGTTCGATGGAGCTGGTCAGCACTCTTCCCGTCGCGGTTATGGGGCCGGTAATGGGTAGCGAGATCTCGGGCTCGAACCACATCGTGCAGCGCATGTTGAACGGCGCGATGCCCGGATTCCCGGACGTGTGGGTCCCCATCGTCGATGTGCGGGATGTGGCGACCGCGCACGTGCTCGCGATGACACATCCACAGGCCGCGGGTCAACGGTTTCTGCTGTCGAGCGGCGAGGCGGTCTCGATGAGCCAGATTGGCGCAATCCTGCGCAGGGGCCTTGGCGACGCGGCATCCGGGGTGCCGACCCGATCCATCCCGACGTTCGTGGTGCGGGCCGGCGCGGTGTTCAACAAGGAGTTCCGGCCGATCGTCCCCGACCTGGGTTACGCCCGGAGACCGTCGAGCGCGAAGGCGGAGCGCGTTCTCGGCTGGCACGCTCGCAACCGCCAGGAGGCGATTGTCGCCGCGGGGGAGAGCATGGTCGCCAAGGGCCTGGTCGGATAGCCGCTATTCGTCGCGGTCACTCTCCGCGTCGATCCCTCGCGGGTCGGGCCACGGAGACGAGTGGTGCTCGTGCACGAACATCCATTCGCCGTCGACCTTTCGCAGCACCGATGTGAGTCGACACCTGTCGTCGGCGGCATCCAGCAACGAGTGTGCGACCGCCAGCGATCCCTCCACGATCACCTCGAGCTCGTGGAGGTGAAACGAGGCCACGCCGCCCTCGCTGTAGGCGAAGAACAGTTCCCACGTCTCCCGGTACTCGGCGATGCCTCGCGCCTGGATCGGCTCCGGCACGTCGAACATCAGGATGTCGGGCGAGTGGCGGGCAAGTGTGCCGGCCATGTCTCGATGCTGCACCGCCGCCTCCCAGCTGTGGATGAGATCGGTCACAATTTCGAGGTCGTCGGTGCGGGTCTCTGTTGCCATGGGACCATCCAACCCCGGACCGTCCGCACCCTCAATGGCGGGGCCCCGCGAACCCGGTGGATGTGGTGCGCGGGGGGCGCGTGGGAGCGCTATCATGCGTGTGATTTCGCATGTTTTCGGGAGTTTTCGCCCGATATTTTCGAAATCCGGGGGGCATAGGGGACATTGGTTATGGAACTGTTATCAATCCATGGACCAAACGGGATGAATACAAACCAGACTCGTCAAGCCACCACTCAAAGCCGAGTGTGGACATCAAGGAGTGTCTCCTTTTATTCGAAAGGGAGTGACATGAAGAAATCTTCATCGATCTCAATCGTCGTGGCTCTGGCCGCGTCAGCTATGTTGCTGGCGGGCTGTTCCACCGGCGGTACTGCCTCTGGCGGGTCTACCACAGCAAAACGAGCCTGCGTTATCCTCCCCGACACGGCGTCTTCGCCCCGTTGGGAGAACGGTGACCGTCCGGCTCTCCAGAAAGCATTCACGGACGCCGGCTTCACCGCCGACATCCAGAACGCGGACGGCGACACCAACAAGTACGCCACCATCGCGGACCAGCAGCTCACCAAGGGCTGCGGTGTCATGATCCTCGTCGACTACAACGGTGCCTCGGTTGCCGTTACCCAGAAGGCGCAGAAGCAGGGCATCCCGGTTATCGCTTACGATCGCCCCATCACTACGGGTTCGGCTTCCGACCCGAAGATGCTCGCTAACTACTACGTCTCGTTCGACAACGAGAAGGTCGGCGAGCTCGAGGGCCAGATGATCGTTGACGGCCTCAAGGCCGAGAACAAGGACCCGAAGACCGCAGTTGTCGTCTACATGGGCGGAGACCCGACGGACGGTAACGCGAAGCTCTTCCACGACGGTGCTGCAAAGGTCATGAGCGCTGCTGGCATCAAGCCGGCTGCCGAGCCGACCGGCGTCTGGGATGGCGACAAGTCCGCGACCAACTTCGAGCAGGCGCTGACCTCGCTCGGTGGCAAGGTCGACGCAGTGTGGGTCGCTAACGACACCAACGCTGCCGGCGTCATCACCGTTCTCGACAAGAACGGCCTGAAGGTTCCGGTCTCCGGCCAGGACGCTTCGACCGCTGGTCTGCAGAACATCCTCCTTGGCAAGCAGTACGGCACGGTTTACAAGCCGTTCCACCTCGAGGCGGACGCTGCCTCGTCGCTGGCGATCCAGCTCCTGAAGGGCAAGAAGCCCACGGAGTCGAACTCGCTGTACGGCAAGCCGTTCATCGCCGTCACGCCGATCTCCATCACGGCTGACAAGGTTGAGACCGTTGTTACCGCTGGTGACGCGTCGGCCGCTGACATCTGCACCGCAGACGTCGCAGCCGCCTGCACCAAGTACGGCGTGAAGTAAGTAACGACTCCGCTCTAAAGAGTCGAAAAACATAAGTCTCCGCGCCGGGTACATTTAGTACTCGGCGCGGAGCATTTTTATCGTGTGCCCCCGCGCGACTACACACACACCACCTGTGTAGCGGGACATTGCTGTCCCGCGAATTGAAAGGAACACCGCATGGCGACGCCCATCGTTGAACTATCGGACATTGTTAAAAGCTTTGGTCCGGTCGACGTCCTGAAGGGCGTCGGATTGAAAGTCTTCCCCGGAAAGATCACCGCACTGGTCGGTGACAACGGAGCAGGCAAGTCCACCCTGATCAAGGGTCTGGCCGGCGTTCAGCCCTACGACAGCGGAACGGTTCGGTTCAATGGAGAACCGATCGTGCTGCACAACCCGCGTGACGCGTCGCGTCTTGGCATCGAGGTCGTGTACCAGGACCTCGCGCTCTGCGACAACCTGGACATCGTTCGCAACATGTTCCTCGGCCGCGAAGAGACCGAGTGGGGAACGCTGAACGAGGGCCAGATGGAGAAGGAGGCGTCTGACACGCTTCGCTCGCTCTCCGTCCGCACCGTGAAGTCGGTGCGCCAGAAGGTCTCGTCACTGTCCGGCGGACAGCGCCAGACGGTCGCGATCGCTCGCTCCGTCCTCAAGGAAGCCAAAGTCGTCATCCTCGACGAGCCGACTGCTGCGCTGGGTGTCGCCCAGACCGAGCAGGTGCTCTCTCTGGTCAAGCGTCTCGCGGAGCAGGGAGTCGGCGTGCTGATGATCAGCCACAACCTGGTGGACGTCTTCCAGGTCGCCGACTACATCAGCGTGCTCTACCTGGGCCAGATGGTCGCGTCCATCGAGACCAAGGACACCAACAGCGACGATGTCGTCGGCTACATCACCGGAAGCAAGACCTACACGGGAGTCAACGTATGAGCGCGCCGAAGTCGTCCGAGCCAAAGAAGGCCGACGTCAAAGATGTGACTATTGCTGAGGCGGGACAGGGCGTGCCCACGGGCGACGCCATCGGAAGCGGCGTCGAGGGAGGCGTCGGCGATCAGTTCAGGGCGTACCTCTCGCGGCTGCGCGGCGGAGAAATGGGCGCGCTGCCTGCGGTTGCTGGCTTCGTCGTGCTGGCGATTCTCTTCACGATCCTGAGCCCGTACTTCTTCACCGAGCGTAACTTCGCGAACCTTCTCACCCAGGCCGCGCCGATCGTCATGCTGGCCATGGCGGTCATTTTCGTCATTCTGCTCGGCGAGATCGACCTGTCGGCCGGAGTTACCTCCGGCGTCGCGATGTCGATCTTCGTCGTGTTGTCTGACCCTGGTGGCATCAAGATGAACTGGGTTCTCGCCCTGATTATCGCGATACTCACGGGTGCGGCGATAGGAACGTTCATCGGCTTCTTCGTGGCGCGGGTCGGTATTCCGTCGTTCGTGGTGACCCTGGGCCTGTTCCTCGGCCTGCCCGGTCTGCAGTTGCTCATCATTGGAACCGGTGGCCTCTACCGCATCCAGCAGCCGGAAGTCCTCGCGATTCAGAACAACAACCTCGCGCCGTGGCAGGGCTGGGTGCTGATCGTGATCATGCTGATCATTTCGTTGGTGACCGCGCTGGTCGACCGTCGCCGCCGTACTCGCGCCGGAGTGCCGAACCGTACCCTGACGCTGCTGTGGATCCGTCTCGCGGTAATACTCGTCATCGGCGGCATTGTCGTGGCCTACCTCAACGTCAACCGCGGCACCGCGTTCCTTGCGGTCTCCGGCGTCCCCATCGTCGTGCCGTACACGCTGGGCATCCTCTGGCTCGGTACCTTCATCCTCGACCGCACTCGCTTCGGCGGGTACCTGTACGCGATCGGTGGCAACGCTGAGGCGGCTCGGCGTGCGGGCATCAAGGTCACGGGCATCAAGTGGTGGGCGTTCGTGATTGCCTCGACTCTCGCCGTCGTGTCGGGTTTGTTCAGCGCGAGCAAGGTCGGTTCGGTGGATGCTGCATTCGGTAGCCTCACCGTTCTGCCCGCGATCGCGGCCGCGGTCGTCGGTGGCGTCAGCCTCTTCGGTGGACGTGGTCGACTGATCCACGGTGCCGTCGGCGCCCTGGTGCTCGCCGTCATCGCGAACGGCCTCGGCCTGCTGAACCTCTCGGGCGGCGTAAACCTTCTCGTCACCGGCGGCGTGCTGATCCTGGCCGCAACCGTTGACGCGGTTTCTCGCGTTCGTGCCGGCGGTTCGCTGATCCGGCGCTAACGCAGCAGTAGTCTCGTCGAGCGGCCGTCCCTTCGGGCGGCCGCTCGTGCGTTTCACCCACGCATGCCCCCCGTTTGAGGCATAGGCCGATCCGGGATCGTCAGGTAGCGTCGAGTTAGAGCGATTGCGTTGTGGGACGCGGCCGCTCGCTACCCCCATTTTGTATTGCAAAAATCCGCTTTTTGCATCCTTTGGGGGGATCTAGATGCGCCGGAATTTAAGCGCCGTTATTGCTATTGCTGCGGCCGTTGTTCTTATACCAACGCTGAGCGGGGCGAGTCTGCCCGTTCCAGCTACCGCCGTCCAGCCGGTTCACAAGCCGGCCTGGGTGGCTCCGAAGTTCCGTGCGGTCGCGCCGGTGCTCACGGATACGCAGCTCATCAAGGCCGCCGCACCGGAGCGTGCGCTGCTCGCCGAGCAGGCGGCCGAGGCAGCAGCAGCTGCGGCAGCCGCCGCGAAAGCCGCCGCCATCGCCGCGGCCCAGGCTGCTGCTCGTGCGGCAGCGAGCGGTCACGTCGTGAACATCTGGACGACCGGCTTCCAGGCGCAGGTGAACGCGTGCCGCGGTGGCGTCGACATGACGGCCCACTATGGGATGCGCATCGTCGCCGAGCACTGGTCGTGTGGCGGCAGTCGCTTCCCGACCGCGCCCGGCAGTGTGGTGACGTTCACCGGGCTGGATGCCGGCACGTACAAGGTGATCGGCCTGGTCGCGACGCTCGACGCGTACACGGCGCACACCTACCAGGTGCCGCACAACTACCAGATGCTGTACCAGACCTGCCGCGGTGGCAACAGCCACTACACGGAGTTCATCGCCCTCACGCGAATCGGCTGACGCGAATCGGCTAGCGGCCGCCGCCAGTACGCCGGCCCGCAAGTGAGAACTTGCCGAAGAAGCCGGCGCTGGCAGTGCCGCGGAGCGTGTCACCGTCCACGGTAACGGCGCACTTGAGGGTGACGGCGATGGGTGCGGTGAGCCTGACGCTGCACGTCGCTGTGTCTGCGCTCACAGACACATCCTGGAGCGGCGCCGAGTCGTTGCCGTACCGTGCGACACCGGTGTGCTCGTCGGTGAAGTCCAGCGAGACGACCTGGCTACCCATCGGGGTGTCGATCGTGACTTCCCAGGTGCCGAGCATGCCGCTCACTGTTGCACCACCGCCGGCGCCGCGTTCGGCACGAGGCGACCGTCGTGGAGCTCGAGCACGCGATCGGCTCGTTCCATCATGGCGGGGTCGTGGGTCGTCACGATGGCAGCGACGCCCTGCTCGCGAACGACGCCGGCGAGCAGGTCCATCATGGTGGCCGCGGTCGCGGTATCCAGCTGACCGGTGGGCTCGTCGGCAAGGAGCACAACCGGATTGCGCGCGAGCGCTCGAGCGATGCCCACGCGCTGCTGCTGGCCGCCCGAGAGTTCTGCCGGGTGTTGGGCGGCGTGCCCGGTCAGACCGACGGACTCGAGCAGGCTGGCGACCCGGGCGTCGCGTTCGGCGGCCGGCATTCCGGCCAGTCGAAGCGGTACCTCGACGTTCTCTGCGGCCGTAAGCATCGGTAGGAGTCCGAAGTTCTGAAACACGAAGCCGATCTGACTGCGCCGGATCTCGACCAGCTGCTTCTCGGTCTGCTTCGTGAGATCCAGTTCGTTCAGGTAGACGGCGCCCGAGGTTGGCGGGTCGAGGGCGCCCAGCATCCCGAGCAGGGTGGTCTTACCCGATCCCGAACGACCACGAACGACCACGAGTTCGCCGTGGGAAAGGTCGAACGAGATATCATCGCAGGCGCGCACGCTCGTCGCGCCGTTCCCGAACACCCGGGTGAGCCCACGTGCTCGCATCACCGGGCCGGCATGCCTACTCATCGGAATCTCCCTCGGGAAGCGTGGACTGGCCGGCGGGTTCCGTGCCGGGGAACACGCCGACGTGGTCGGGCTGGAGGGCCAGACGAACGCGTTCGCGCAGGTCCAGCCGGGCCACGTAGTCCTGCGGAAGCTGGAGGCGTCCCTGCGCGTCGATGACCGTGTACGACTCGGCGGAGTTCGGGGCTATACCGTCGGTTCCGGCGCGGCGGAGCACTTCGGTAGAGGTCCGGCCGTCGCGGATCTGCACGGTGCGGCTCACGTGTTCGGAGACCGTCGAGTCGTGCGTGACGATGAGTGTCGTGACGCCGAGTTCGTTGCTCACGCGGCGCATGGATTCGAGAACGTCGACGGAGCTCGCCTCGTCGAGCTCGCCGGTGGGCTCGTCCGCGAGCAGGACGGCGGGGGAGTTGGCGAGCGCGATCGCGATGGCCGCGCGCTGCTGCTCACCGCCCGAGAGCTGTCCCATTCGCCGCTCCGACAGGGCGTCGACCTCGAGCAGGGTGAGCAGTTCCGCGGTGCGCGCCGCTCGCCGAGACGTGCCAAGACCGGCGAGAACCATGGGCAGCGCGATGTTCTCTCGGATGCTCAGGTACGGCACCAGGTTGCGCGAGGTCTGCTGCCACACGAAGCCGACGCCGTAGCGGAGATAGTCGAGGCGGGCTGCGCGACTGAGCCGGGTGAGGTCGCGGCCGGCGACCTGCGCCGATCCCGCCGTCGGCGCATCGAGGCCCGAAAGGATGCCGAGCAGCGTCGACTTACCCGATCCGGACTCGCCCACGATCGCGACCAGTTCGCCGGAGGAGACCCGCAGGTTGAGTCCCTGCAGGGCCTGCACCTCGACGCCCTCGGACGAGTAGATGCGCACCAGGTCCGAACAGACGATGGACGCGTCCTTCGGGGGCGATGTCACCTCCGGCGTGCCAATGGTCATGACTAATCCTCTCCCGGGATGCGAAGGATGGTTGCGATGCGCGCCCGCCGGGCGCCGAGTATTGCGAATTCGGTGGCAATTGCGGCGACGGCGAAGAACCCGACGATCGTTGCGGCAAGCACGAGGGGATTCAGGATGATCTCGGGATTCGAGACGCTCCCGGTGAATCCCGCGAAATCGATCGCTGTCAGCAGCACGGGCGGCAAGGCGAGACCGATCGCGAGGCCAGCCACGATGCCCAGAATCGTCAGCGGTCCGAGTTCCCAGGCAATGAGGCCGCTGGCCTGGCTGGCACCAAATCCGAGCGCACGGAGGCGTGACAGGAGACGAATGCGCACCTCGGTGCCGAGGACGAGTGTGACGATCAGGGCGATGGCGCACATGAGCGCCGAGAAGCCGAGTGCGAGTGCGGTGAGCTCTTCGAAGCCGGACACGATTGGCGCGGTCTTCGACGCTCGCACCATTTCGGCCGTATCGACGAGTAGGGCACTGGGCCCGAGAATCTTCTTCATCGTGGCGAGCTCGCTGCTGGTGTCAGACCCGGGCCGTACCTGGATAAGCACCGCGATCGGCTCCGGCGTGTAGGCGGGGCCTTTGGGGGCATCCTTGGTGTTCATGAGGATCCACGGCGGATTGTTGATGAACGGCGGCGTCTGGCTGACGAACTGGACGACGCGCACGGGGATGGCTGGCGGGCCCTCGACCGCGGTGGTCGTCGGTGGCTTGGTCTGGAAGCCGCCGGCGATGATCGTCGCTCGGCCGCCCGAGTGGAGGCCCAGCGAGGAGAATTCGCGGAGGGACGCGGGCAGCGCGGCCTGCACGGCAGCCAGGTCTTTGGCGTCGACCGAGTACAGCGACAGCGACTCGTCATTGTCGCTGAACGAGACGCCGCCGACTGCATAGACCGTCGCCACCCGTTCCACGCCGGCGAGTTCACGGAGTTTCGCCTGCGCGCCGGATGGGACCGGCGCGGCGGTGATGCTGATGTCCGCGCCCACCTGCTGCAGTTCGGACGACTCGATTCCGGCACGTTCGGTCGCGAGGATGGTGAACGAGAAGATCGTGACGCTGACCCCGGCGATGACGGCGAAGATCGAGAGGAACCGGGCGGGAGTGCGAGCTACGCTCGCCCACCCCACGTACCCGGTAGCACCGCGTCCGCGGCGAAGTGTGCGGCCGATTGCGCGCATCACCATCGGGTAGACCCGCAGGAGTGCGAGACAGATCACGGCGACAACCAGGATCGGCGCCAGCGTCATGAGCGGATCGACGCCGAGGGTTGCGGCGCCACCGCCCTGGCTTCGCTGGAAGATGAGCGTGACGCTCAGGACTGCCAGCAGCAGCACGACGAGTTCGAACACCCAGCGCAGCGGGCCAAGCCGCCCCGCTCTGCCTCGGCCGACACGAACCCGAGTTACCTCGATTCGAACCACGGCGGCCGCGACCGGCACGATCGCGCACGCCGCTATCGTCGCGATGAGCGCGAGATCGACGGGTCCGGGCGTGATCAGCAGGGCGGCCACCCCGCCCAGTATCGCGCCCGGCACTGTAGCGAGGGCGGTCTCGCCTGCGATTGTCGCCCGAAGCCGTCGCTCGGACCCGCCGCGGGCGCGCAGCAGCGCGAGCACCGGCCGACGCCGGTCGATGAGAAGGATGACGCCGAGCAGGACGACGGCGAATCCCGTGCCCAGTGGTCCGGTTCCGATCACGCTAAGGACGGCGGATGCGGGGCTCGCCCGATCCAGGTACGCATCCGTGACCGTCGTAAGCCTGGTCGAGAACCGTGCCTGGATGTTGTCGCTGGCCTGGCCGACTGTGCGCGAGACAGCGAGGAACCGCTGCAGGTCACCCATCGTCGTCGAGACGTTGCCCACCGTGAGAGAACGGCCGCGCACAGGATACCACGAACTCACACTCGAGCCCACGAAGTCGAAGTTGACATCATCCCAGGCCGAGGCGTCGAACCACATGAGCGAGTGGACCACGAAGCCAGTGCCATCGGGCGTGCCCTGTTTGGATGCCTCGGATCGCACAGTGTTCAGTTGCCAGTAGTCGGACTCCGGGTGCCGCGGTTTCACGGTGCCGACGAGTTTGACGAGTTCAGGCGCCTGTCCCTCCCCGGCCAGGCTCTGTGTCTGCCCCACCTTCCACCCCAGGAACGATGCGGCTTTTGCGGTCATCACGACGGGCAGGGCACCGCCGTTATCGAAGGCCGTCGAGCCTCTAGGCCAGCTACCGTCGACGAGTACGGCATCGCTGCGCAGCTGGGGATCCGCTTCGAGGGTGGTCATGTATCCGTAGTGCGGCGGTTGGTGGGGTGGCCCACTGGCCGGAATGCCTCCACCGGACCCGTTGATCTCTCCGACGTAGCGACCGGCCGACGTGAGCGCCTGGATGGACGCGGGCATCTGCGTGTGGATCTTTCCCAGAGCCTTCGGGATCGTCGTCCACAGTGATGGCCGGGTCTGCCCGGGCAGCCCGATGAAGTTTCCGCCGAAACCGGCCTGGGCATCGATGGAGGATTGCAGGTCGCGGATGGTCGCGTTGGTTGTGGCGACGCGGTAGTGCAGATCGGCTGTGAGTGCCTCGGTCGTCGCTCGCGGCCAGGACGTGAGCGCGGCGCAGAGCACGAGCACAACGACTCCGAGCGCGACGAGTCCGCTTGCCACCGAGCGCGCGCCGTGGAGGGCGAGGCGGGTGCTGTTCAGGGGAGCTCTCACGGCTTTGTCACCTTCGCGCTCGAGGTGATGACAGTGAGGTAGCGCCCGATGGCGAGCAGGGATGCGATCACGATCGCGGCGACGAGCGCGACCGGCGTGAGAAAGTCGAAGCGAAGCACCAGAGGAAGAACTGCCGGCGCTTCCGGAGTGGATGACCGCGCCAGCGTGCCGACGACGAGCGTGAGCATCCCGACCCCGGCCAGGGCTCCGATCACCAGCCCGTAGACCAGGACGACGACGATCTCGCTCCGGCGCATCCGGGACTGCTCGGCCGCGGCCAAACCGAGGGCCCGAAGCACACCGACTTCTCTGGTTCGCCGACGAACGTTCGAGGCCAGCGACGCGATAAGGGTGACGATCGCGAATGCCGCGCTGCCCGCGGATCCGATCCACAGGCCGGTCACGGCTCCGCCGACGAATCGTCGGCTTACGGAGGCCGACGCGGCGGTAACTCGCGCATCGCCGGCAGCTGTCACCTCCCGAGCGATCGTCGTGTCCGGCGAACCGGAGATCCAGAGCTCGTGGAGGGCGGGAACCTGCTCAGACGAGCGCAGGAATCCGCTGTCGATCGAGGGCAGGTCCGCGACGAGGGAGGCCTGGCTGGAGACCCCGGGTACGAGGGGGACGATGCCACTGACGCGACCGTCGAAGGACGCCCACTGTCCCTCCACGTCGAGGTGGTCGCCGATGCGTAGCTGGTTGGCCTGCGCGAGCGCCTTCGTCACGACAACGGGCACAGTCGCCGAGCCGGGCGGCATAAGACGCACGGGCGTATTCGTTCCGCCCTTTACGGTAGAGCGCCTGAATCCGATCTCGCCGCTCGGGCCCGCGGTACTGGTGCCGTTGTTGAACACGACGCCCTTTGCTTTCCACGCCGCGGGGTCGGACACGCGAAGTTCCCTGGTGCCCGAGGCAGTGGTCGCCGCGAACGAGCCGAGTCCGAACTGCAACTTCGAGAGGGCGTGGGTCGGACTCACCGTGCCATCGATCGCGACCACTCGCCACGGTCCGCCGTCCGGGATGGCAATCCTCACGGGATTCTGGTCCGACTCCGCTGCGCCGACGATGACCCTGTGCGACGGGATCGACACGGGTGCGAGATCCCCGACGCTGTCCGCCAACCAGAACGTGGCGATCACCGTTGCCGGTCCACCGACAGCGCTGACCGCCCGCAGGTTCACGCTGAGCGCGGTCGTCCCGGCCGGGAGCTGGATTCCGGGCAGCGGGTCCGTAGGCGGTCGCAGCTCGGTCGTGAGCGCCTGCACGTCGAGGACCGAAGACTGGGGGCCGACGATAGTGGCCGCGTGGTCCACGCTGAAGCCCATCGCCGTGATGTTCTCGTCGCCGATCATCGCCGGTTCGCGAAGCGCGGGGATGACATCCGTCACCCCCGCAAGTTTCAGATAGCGCCCGCGATCGAGTACCGAGCTGGCATCGGTCGCG
Source organism: Galbitalea sp. (assembly GCA_036491035.1). Classification (GTDB taxonomy): domain Bacteria; phylum Actinomycetota; class Actinomycetes; order Actinomycetales; family Microbacteriaceae; genus Galbitalea. The sequence continues at coordinate 19,003 of DASXCU010000106.1, forward strand.
GTCGCGTCGCCACCAAAGGTCGCTCGCACATCGGAGCCGGTGACCAGGCGCGTCGAGTCGCTGAGAAACCCGTTCCAGGTGGCGGCGTACCCGGAGGCCATGATCGCCGTGGCAACGCTGATGACGAGCAGCGCGATCGGTCCTGCGAAGAGTCGGGGATTGCGGTGGATCGTGCGAGCCGGGAACACGCGCACGAAGCCGACTCGCCGCGCCGCGGTGCGCTGGAGCCAGCCCGTCACCGGGAAGAACACGATGAGGCTGAGGATCGCCGCCGTGCAGAGCAGGAGTGCGGGAGCAACGAGTGCGGAAACATCCTCGGGTTGCCCAGCCGCCGGTGTCCCGTACTGCAGGAATCGCCAGGTGCCGATGCCGGAGACGATCAACAAGAGTGCGGCGAGGCTGAGCGTGGTTGCGATCTCGGCACGAGCCGAGCCGGGGCGTGGGGCTCCCCGCGCCGCGCGCGCGGCGAGCCAGCCGACGATCCCGCTAATGACGATGGCCGCGACGAGAATCGCAACCGGTGCGACGGCCACCTCCAGGGCGCCGGTGGGAACGCTCAGCGAGAGGTACAGATAGACCTGTGCCGCAGCGGCTCCGATCACGGCGGCAATCGCCGCCGGTGCGATCATTTCCACGGCATCCGCGAGAACCAGGGTGCGCACCGATCCGCCCCGCGCACGAACCAGTCTGGATTCATTTTCGCGGGTGGCGGTCAGGAGCCTCGCGCACAGCACCAGGGCGATGATTCCGGCGAGCGACAACACGGTTTCGGGGATCGGCAGAACCGCTCCGATTGCGGCGATGGCGATTCGCATGTCTGAGACGGTTTGCGCGCCGTGCCCGGAGACCTGGGCAGCGGGAGAGTGCGCCACTCCCGACGCGTCGACTCTCCCTTCGATCGTCGAGTACGCCTTCGCGAGCGCACCCAGATCGGACGGGCGGATGGTGCGGTCGTTCGGGGTGATCGTCCAGCTGAAGGTCTCCGCGCGGCGCCCGCTCGCGGCGATGTGGGAACGCGTGACGCTGACCGGCACACCGGCGAAGACCGACGATATGACGCTCCGCACTCCGGCATCCTGTGCCGCCGTGTCGGTGGCGGGCGCGGACGAGACCACGACCGACGAGTCGATGACGGCCGCCGCGGCCAGGGTCGTCCGGGTTGCGACGAGGGGACCGCGCACGCCCAGCGCGACCAGGGTGCTGAGCGCGAGCGACAGCAGGAAGATTGTGACGCCGGTGGCGAGAAGAACAGTTCGGCGGGCGGCCGAGCGACGACCGAGCAGGGAGCGGGCGCTGGGTACCGGCACCTTTCGCTCTGACTGCATCAGATCATGCTAACTGGACGCCGGCGAAGCCCGAGTCATCCTCATGGGCGATGCCTCTGCCAGAATCCAATGGTGGCTTCCCTCCGTCGCGGCGTTCGCAGTGTCGTCGCTTCCTTTTCCCGTTCGCGGTTCTTCCGCCGATTCGGACCGCGCATGATGCCGACCGCAGAGAAGGCGTGGGCGCGGATCTCGGGCGGCAAGACGCCGCTGAGCGGCGTGCTCGTGCCCTCGCTGGTGCTGCACACGGTTGGCGCAAAGTCCGGCCTCGCGCGCAGCAGTGAGCTCATGTACTGCCCGGAGCCCGACGGCGTGATGCTGATCACGGGCAGCAATTTCGCGAGGGACAGCCATCCGGCGTGGACGGCGAACCTCGCCGCGAATCCGGATGCGTCGGTGACGGTCAAGGGCAGGGACATCCCGATCCACGCCGACCGGATCCCGGACGACAGGCTCGATGAGACCTGGAGCTACATCGAACGCCAGTGGCCCGGTTATCGCGGCTACGAGCGTTCGTCGGGTCGCACCCTGCGGATCTTCCGGCTCACGCCTCGCTAACCGGCTTCGACCGCCGCGCGGTAGTCAAGGAGCACTTCGTCGATCACACGGCGCGCGCGGATCGCCTCACCCTCGGGGTCGTGCGAGCCCGCCGAGCCTGCCGCCACGATGAGCGCCTTCCAGATCGCCCAGCCTCGCGCGCGAGCCCACGTGGCGTCGTCGAGTTCTACTGCCGAACGAAATGTCTCCCGGCAGTCGGCGAGGGTCGAGAATGCGATGACGAGATCGCAGGCCGGATCGCCGACGCCACTCGTGCCGAAGTCGATGACTGCGCTCAGCTCGCCATTGCGCACCAGGAGGTTGCCGCTGCTGATGTCGCCGTGGAACCAGACGGGCGCGCGGTGCCATTCAGACCGCAGAGCTGCCTCCCACACCTCGGTAGCCGCGCGGCCGTCAATGGAGGACCCAAGGTCAACGATCGCCCGACGGGTTTCGGCGTCGTAGTAAGCGGGTGAGCCCCCGCGGAAGAAATTGTGAGGGCCGGGTCCGGGTCCGTTCGTTGCGTCGATCTCTCGGAGCGCGATGAGGAACGTTGCGAGGTCGGATGCGAATCTCTCACGATTGCGAAGGGCGACGGTGGTGAACGGTTCGCCGTCAATCCAGGCGTAGATCGACCACGGCCACGGGAAATCCGCATCCGGTCTGCCGAGGGCAATCGGTGCCGGAATCGGCAGTGGAAGCCGAGGGGCGAGTTCCGGAAGCCACCGTTGCTCCTTGTCGACCTGGCGCACGTAGCCCTCCGCACTCGGCAGACGCACGCTCAGTTCGTTCCCGAGCCGGAACGTACGGTTGTCCCATCCGCCGGGAACAATGGGCCTCACGGGCAGGTGAGCCCAGTGCGGGAACTGGGTGGCGACCAACCGCCGCACGAGGTCGGCATCGATCGGGGGAGCAGTCGCCACCACCCCAACCTACTTCGCTAGTTTGCGGGCTCCCACCCGATCGCGGGGGCGATGTGCCTCGTGACCGTCTCGAGCAGGTGAGCGTTGTATTCGACGCCCAGCTGGTTCGGGACGGTGAGCATCACGGTGTCGGCCTCGCGCACGGCGGCGTCCTGCACGAGCTGGGCGACGATCTCGTCCGGCTCACCGATGTAGCTCTTACCGAAGCGCGCGATGGTGGTGGCGTCGAGGTAGCCGACCTGGTCCCGTTGTTCGTCGGAGCCGCGGCCACCGAAATAGGCGCGATCCTCGTCAGTGGTGATCGGGAGAATGCTGCGGCTAACGGATACTCGAGGCTCGCGCTCCCAACCGGCCGCCTTCCACGCCTCGCGGAACTGCGCGATCTGTTCGGCCTGAAGATCGCCGAACTGCACACCGGTGTCTTCGGTGAGGAGTGTCGAGCTCATGAGATTCATCCCCTGCTCGGCCGTCCAGACACCGGTGGCTCGAGTGCCGGCGCCCCACCAGATGCGATCGGCCAGCCCGGGCGACTGGGGTGTGACGGCAAGCGGGGCGGACGAGCCGGTCATTCGCGGGTTTCCGGCTGCGACACCGGCTCCCTGGATCGCAGCGAGGAACAGTTCGGCATGCGATCGGGCGAGATCGGCGTCATCCATTCCCTCGGGCAGGACGAAACCGAAGGACTCCGAGCCGCGCAACGCGGTCTCTGGTGAACCGCGGCTGATGCCGAGCTGCAGTCGGCCCGAGCTGATCAGGTCGGCTGCGGCGGCCTCCTCGGCCATGTAGAGCGGGTTCTCGTAGCGCATGTCGATGACGCCGGTACCGATCTCGATCCGGCTGGTGCGCGCGGCGATCGCGGACAGCAGTGGGAAGGGCGAGGCGAGCTGACGGGCGAAGTGGTGCACCCGGAAGAACGCGCCATCGACTCCGAGCTCCTCGGCGGCGACCGCGAGATCGATTGACTGGAGCAACGCATCCTGCGCAGTCCGGGTCATCGAGCCCGGCGCGGCCTGCCAGTGTCCGAAGGACAGGAAACCGATCTTTTTCTTCACGCGGATCTAACCTCCGAATGCGGTTCGCGTATTCCGATCAATGCAAGTGTATGAAGTCGTCCCAGGCCCGCCGTCGGTCCTGGCGGGAGTCGTTCTCCACGCGATCCTGACTGTCGAAGATCAGGCTGGCGCGCAACGATGCGTCGTGCTGCGGCCAGGTCGCATCCACGGTTCCGTCGATCGCATAACGAAGCCAGTAATCCTGCATCCGCCGACTCAGCTCTGCGAGAGCCTTTCGACCGCCGAGGATCGTCGTCAGTTTTGCGACGGTGGTGTTTGCCCGATCGAAGACGGTGAGCAGGTCGGCGCCGTGGGTCGAGTCGATCCCGAGGACTTTCAGCAGCGGCGGTGCGAAGTCGAGTCGATACATCCACGTCGGGGCAACGGTCGAGTGGCCGGCGGCGATCTGGTAGGTCGGAAGCCAGAACGCGAAGTCGCCGCCGAAGTCCAGACGCCCCCGACGCCCGGGCAATCGATAGACCTCCCGGAGGCGCTGCGCGGCCGCCGCCGATGAGCCAGCGAGCAACCCGTCGATTCGACTCGTCGAGGTGGCGAGGATGAACCGCTTGCCGAAGAACACGGAACCCTCGCGATCGTTGCTTCCGATGATCAGCGGTACGGGAGAACCGCGACCCGCCCGGAGCGCCTCGACCGGATGTTCGGGGAGATAGTCGCCGTCGATAACGGGGCTGAACGGCTGGTCGCCGGGGTAGTCGTCCGGTACGCGGAGGAACAGGATGCGAGCAGCGGTGACGAGCGCCTCGGCGTCCGCGCTGCGCAGGGCCTCCGCCTCGCCGCCCGGCGCGACCCCGAGAATCTCCATAAATTCAGCTCCCCAGATGCGGGTTAGATCGGGTCGATAGACGGCGTTGCTGGGCGGGCTCTGCGCGATCGCCCGAGCGAACAGTCCGCGCGCGGCGGGTAGCGCGAGAAGCGTCGTGACGGCGTTCGCTCCAGAGCTCTCGCCGTAGACCGTCACGTTCGACGGGTCGCCGCCGAAGGCCGCGATGTTGTCTCGGATCCACTCGAGAGCCGCGACCTGGTCGCGCAGCCCGAGATTGGTGTCAGCGCCGTATGCGCTCAGGTCGAGGTAGCCGAACGCGTTCAGCCGATAGTTGAAGGTGACATGGACGATCCCGCGTCGAGCGAAATTGAGGCCCCGGAACGCCGTGTCCCGCGGTGATCCCACGCTGTAGCCGCCACCGTGGATGTAGACCATTACGGGAAGCCCGGGCGCGGCGTCGGCGGGTGCCGCGACATTGAGAGTGAGACAATCCTCACTTCGCGGCGTCGGAGCGGCCGCGCCGGAGAACGGCCCCTTTCGATCCTGCGGAGGGACCGGACCGAACTCCGAAGCATCGCGGATGCCCGTCCACTTCTCGGGTGGCTGCGGTGCGCGGAAGCGGCGGTGTCCGACCGGGGAAGCGGCGAATGGGATGCCCCGCCACTCGCGAAGCCCATCGGAGCGGACTCCCCGAACGGTCCCGGTCGCGGTCTCGATCTCGAGGGCGTCCACCATGGTCGTCAGCCTAGGCGCGTGGGCCGGGAATACGCCCTATGTCGCCGGCCGAAAGCCCGAGCCGGGGTGGTCGACCGGAAGCCGCGGTGTCTCGGCTCCGGTCAACATCTCGCGCAGGGTCCCGGTGCGCGGATGCTCGGGGATCGCGCCATCCCGCCGCAGGATCGGCATCACGTCGTCGATGAATTCTCGGTAGGACGAGAGGCTTCCAAAGGTGTGCTCGATCAGGAAGCCGTCGACATCCGTGACCTCGGCGATCCGTTCGATCTCGGCCGCGACCTGGTCGGGAGTTCCCGTCACCTTCGTGCCGCCGAGAGTTTGCGCGAGTTGATCGAGTACCTGTCCCACGGTCAGGCCGGAGTTCTGGTACATCGCGAGCGTCGACTTGCCGACCTCGGTGTTGATGTCGTCGAGGAGGGTGTCCGGGTCGAGACCCAGCAGGTTCACGCCGCTCCAGCCGAGGAACAGGGCAGCCATGGCGTCTCGGCTCGGCGCGGCAGTGAGGGAGGTGCGCAGCTCTTCCGCCTCCGCATCCGTGTCGGCGACGACCACCGAGATGCTGTTGATGACCTTGACGCTCTCCCCGGGGCGGCCGCGCTTTTCGACCTCGGCGCGTATGGTCGAGACCAGTTTCGCCGCCTTCGTAAGATCGCGTTCCTGGATGAAGAAGCACTCCGCGATGCGGGACGCGAACTGGATGCCGCGCTCGGAGGCACCAGCCTGGAACAGGGTCGGCGTTCGCTGCGGAGAGGGGCTGACCGGGAAATATCCGTCGAGCGAGTAGAAGTCTCCCTCGTGCGAGATGCGGTGCACCTTGCTGAGGTCGGTGAAGACGCGGGACTGCTTGTCGAGGATGAACGGGTCATCCGACCAGCCACCCTCCCACAGCTTGAGAGTGAGATCGATAAAGTCCTCGGCGCGGTCGTATCGACGATCGTGGGGCGTGACGTCGCCCGCGCCGAGCAGCTTGACGAGAGCGGTCTGCATGTCGGACGTGACGACGTTCCAGCCGATCCGTCCGCGGGTGAGATGGTCGAGGGACGCGAACCGCCGAGCGAGAAGATAGGGCTGCTCTGATGTTGTGGATGCGGTGACCACGAAACCGAGACGGTCGACGGTTGCCGCCAGGCCACTCACGAGCGTCAGCGGATCATGGACGGGAAACTGCACGGCCTCGCGCACCACGACATCCGGAATCGTGTCCTCGTGCATGGGGTACGCGAGTGCGTCCGCGAAGAACAGGAAGTCGAAGCCGGCCGCGTCCAGCTCGCGAGCGAGCTCCTGCCAGTATTCGAGCGTGGCGAACCCCGCGGGGTTGCTGCGCTCGTGCGGCCACGCGTTGCTGATGAAGCTGGGGGTGAATTCCTCGAACGCACCGAGGATGAGCTGCTTGTCGATGCGCGCCAGTTTAGCGGCGCGCGGAACCTACGCCCGGAAGGCCGAACCGAAGACGGCGGGCATCCGCAGCCACGACGGCTTCTTCGCGTAGTGCACCAGTCGCTTGCCCGTGATGCGCGCCGACCGGGCCGTCACGAACCACGGCGGCTTTGGGAAGAGCGCGCCCTCGCCGCCGGCCCAGGAGCGCGGGAAGGGGCGGAACGGACCGTAGGCTACGGCACGCTCCGGCGAGGCGATCAGGAGGGCGTTGTGTACGACGCCGATCCCGCTCTGGACATCGGTCAGGGTCGCTCCCGGGAATCCGCCCCACGGGGCGCCCGCCGACAGGTATCCGAATCCGGTCCAGGTGTTGATGGCCACGGTTCCGTAGCGCAGCTCGGCGATCTGGTCCATAAAGGCTGTGCCGAGCTTCTTGCGAGTGGACGGATCGATGAGCACGTTGGCGCCGAGCGTGCCCAGGAAATCGGTATTGACCGTCGACACCGCGTTCGTGAGGAACTCGATTCCCGTGCCGGGAAGGTCGACCACGCCGAGCACGGGGGAGAAGTATTCGGTGGTCTCGATCATCGAGGCGTCGTCGTCGGCGGTGATTTCGACGAGCAGGCGAGTGTCGCTCGCGTGGCGCTCCGCCTTCGGATGCGACTTCGCCGCGGCGTTCACGCGGTCGTCGCTCCCCGGATACCAGGGCGCACGGACGGGTGCGCGGTCGAGCGCCGCACGGAGCTCGGTGAGAAAGGCTTCGCGCTGGTCCCAGTCGCTCGACAGCACCACGATCTGGCCGGCGATGCAGTTGTAGCCGCCGTTGTGCAGGCGCTGGGTGGCGACGTGCTCGGCCTGGAAGGTCAGGTCGGCCTTCGACCATCTGCCCGGAACGATAATGATCGGCGAAACACCGCCGAGCTCGCTCGTGATCTCCTTCTTCAAGAGTGGTGTGCGGGCGCGTTTGCGATCGCGACCGGCGTCGCCCGGACCCCAGACGACCACGTCGTGTGTCGCGGCGCTGCCGGTGATGTGCACGTGCGAGATGCCGGAGTGGTGTGCCAGGTAGCTTCCGACCTCGCCGCCACCCTGCACGATCTCGAGCAGACCGGCGTCGATCAGGGGCGCGAGAGCCTTGCGATAGGCGGGCTCCAGATCAGCGAGCACCGGATTCAGCTTCAGCAGCGAGATGCGATTGTTCGCGAGCAGCTCGTACAACACGTCGAGCGGCGGGATGGATGTGATGTTGCCGGCACCCAGCACCAGCCCGACCCCGGCCGTCTTCGCGGGGGTCAGCTCGCCGAGCCCCGCCGCCGCTTTCGCGCTCGCCTCGGTCGTTCCAGGCGGCATCCACACGTCACAGTGGAAGCCGTTGAACAGGGTGGCCTCCTGCAGGTTGGCGGGGAGAACCGTGACGCTCACGCGATTGCCCGGAGCGCTGCCGAACTTCTTCCCGGCGAGCGGGCTCCTGCCCTGGCTGATCGCGGTCAGCGAGCCGCGCACCATCGCGAGGGACGCGAGCACCGCGTAGGGCCCGGAGATCCACTCCTCGCCGACGTAGGGCGAATCCGCATCCAGTCGTTTGATGCGTGCGGCCGCGGTTACCCACTCCTCCGCGGCGTCCGCCACCGACTCGTGGAGGCGGCCGACCAAGGCGGCGCGGTCGGCCACGGTCATCGCGCCGAAGTTTTTCTCGTGTGCGGCGAGTCCCGCGATGATTGCGTCGAGCCGCTTCCTGGCCGCGTCATCGAGTGCGGCGTCCGCGCCCTTGGCGGCCGCCGACGGGGCTGCGGGAGAGGTGAGCGTCATGGGGATCTCCTTTGATCGTGCCTTCATTCTCGCCCAGAACTCTCGCCGTCGGCTGGGTGCGACGAGGAAATGTCGGAGGCTGCACATACGCTACGTACACGTATTAAATGACGAATCGAGGGAGAACGGATGGCGCAGTCGACGGGTGGCGGCTTCGGCTATGCACTGATGCACGCCGCGCAGACCTGGCGCACGGAGGCGACCGCCGTCTTGAAGCCGCACGGGCTGACGGTCCCGCAGTTCCTCGTGGTTATGGCGCTGTACCGGCAGGCACGACACGACTGGTCGCCGCTGCGTCAGAGCGAGGTTGCAACACGACTCGGAATGGACGCAAACACGACCTCCCAGGTCGTTCGCGGGCTCGAGCGTCGCGGTATCCTCACTCGCCAGCCGCATCCCGAAGACGCCCGCGCCAGAGTGCTGACGCTCACGCCGGCCGGACTCGAAACGGCGAAGGCGGCGTCCGCGCACGCCCGCGTGCTCAACGACACCTACTTCTCGGCAATTTCCGCCGACCAGCTGGCCAGCCTCGGCCAGATCCTCGACACCCTCAGCACCGCATCGGAAGGACGATCATGACAAAGTTCACCATTACGCCCGACGGCCCCTTTTCGCTTCAGGCCGCGTCCGAGTTCGGGTTCGGCCCGAACACGGGCCGGCCAACGTACTCGGACGCCCGGATGAAGCTCGCATTCGCCGTCGACGACTTCACTAACTACGCGCTGGTCACGCTCAATCAGGCGGGCAACGGCGACGTCGTCGGCACCATCGACAGCGAAGCGGATCCCGCCGTCGTCGTGAACCAGGTTCGACGCATCCTGTCGCTAAACGCGAGCGGCGCTGAGTGGGAGGCCGTGGGGGAGAAGGACGCCGCTCTCGGGACGGCGCAGCGGGAGTTTCCGGGCGTACGACCCGTCTCGTTCCATAGCCCGTACGAGGCGGCCGCCTGGTCGATCATCAGCGCGCGGCGGCAGCGGGCGCAAGGTGCGGTCGTGCGCAATCGCATCGCCGAACAGCTCGGCCGCGTCTACGGCGAGGGCCCCGACCGGCTGTTCGCCTTTCCCACGCCGGAGCGCTTGCTCGAACTCGACAACGTGCAGGGACTCGAGTCGGTCAAGGTCGAACGGCTGCACGCGGTCGCCCGCGCGGCCCTCGATGGGCGCCTCGACGCGGACGCGCTGCTCGCCATGCCGAGCGGCGAGGCGCTGGAGCAGCTGTTCACCCTGCCCGGCATTGGGCCAACCTACGGCACTCTCATCCTGCTTCGCGGAACCGGTTCCGTTGACGGGATGACCGGGTTCGAGCCGCGCCTTCCGATCTATCTCGGCCACTTCTACGGGCTCGGCGGGGAAGCCACGCCTGGGCAGATCGGCGAGATCATGGAGGCGTGGCGGCCCTTCCGCACCTGGTCCTCGGTGCTCTTCCGCGTCGCTGGTGATCGCGCCGGCCTGCCGGTTCCCGCGCGTGCCGATTTTGGACGCAGCCAGCGCAGGTAACATCGCTAGGAGTTCGAGCGAAGGACCTCCCACGCCATCCATTCCGGCCATTCTCGGCACCTGGTTTCTCGACCCGGTGGCGATCGCCGTCGCCCTCGTTCTCGCCGCGCTGTACGCTGCCGGCCTGCTGGTCCTCCGGCGCAGGGGCGAGGCGTGGTCCGGGTGGTTCGTCGCCGCGTTCTACCTGCTCGGCATCGGATCGTTCCTGGCCGTGTGTCTCGGCTTCCTCGGGGTCTACAGCCACGACCTGCGCTGGGCCTTCAGCACCCGTACCGCGCTCCTGCTGTTCGTATCGCCGGCGCTGCTCGCGCTTGGGCGGCCGGTCACCCTGGCGCGCCGAACGCTAGGCGAGCGCGGAGTCGCCCGGCTCGACGCGTTCATGTCGTCGCGGATCATCAAGTTCCTGGGCAACGCGGTCGTCGAGCCGTTCGTGACAGTGCTCATCTTCGCGCTGTTCCTGACTCCCATCGCGGGAGCGTTGCGGCTGAGTCCCGTAGGACAGGCCGGTGTCACGATCCTGATCCCGCTGATCGGGCTCCTGCTCGTGCTTCCGCTGATCGAATACTCCGAGCGTCGCACCGCGTTCTTCGTGACCGTTGAGTTCCTGCTCGCGTTCGTCGCGCTGATCATCGACGCCATCCCGGGCATCCTCATCCGCCTGAGCGGCACCGTACTCGACGGCCTCGGAGCCGTCGCTGGCGCACATCCGGCCTGGTATCCGAATCCGCTGCGAGACCAGCAGCTCTCCGGCGACCTGCTCTGGTTCATCGCCGAGCTCGCGGATGTTCCGGTGCTGATTCTGCTGTTCGTGCGCTGGTCCCGGGTCGACCGTAAAGAAGCGAAGTCGTACGACGATCTCACCGACGAAGAAATGGATGCGCTCACCCGCGAGCATCTGAGACAGCGCCGCGACTGACGATCGCGCTACTCGATTCGGATGCCGAGCAGTCCGGCCATCACGGGCGCGAACTCTGCCAGCTGCACCTCGTCCAGGATTGCACCGCGCATTCCCTGGATGCCGAGAACGCGGGCGAACGATGTCTCTCGCAGGTCGACGTCGAGGCACGTGGCGTGGGTGAAGTCGATGGTGTCGATGCGGCAGTTACGCAGAGCGACTCGCGTGCCGACGAAGCTCGCCAGATCCAGCTCGGTGATCTGGGCGTTCTCGATCAGTACGTCCGTCAGTTTTGCTCCGCGCAGGTTAAGGAAATCGATCTTGCCGCCGGATATGATCACCGATTCAAAAACCGAGTCGAAGAGCTCGGCCGACCCCCAGCGTGCATTCTCGATGCGCACCCGACGCCAGGTCGATCGCGCGGCTACCAGCGAGGTGGCGAAGGGCGAACTGATCAGGCTGTCGACGAAGCGCGCTCCGCGCAGGCCGGTATCGGTCAGGGTTACGCCGTCAACGAGGCACTCCAGCAGTGAAATTCCGCTGAGGTCGACCTCGGTCAGGTCGCCGCCGTCGAAGTGCTCGCCTTCGCGGCTCTCGTGCGGCTCGAGCGTCTGCACATCCGCCCCGGTCAGACCGCTGGGGGCGACGAGGTTGATCCTCGGCGCGGGAGAGGAATTGTGTTTGGCCACGCCCCAGCGTCTCCCGCCGCGGGTGAAGAGTCAATCGAGCGGATTGCTATGTCACAGTGACCTAGGTCACAATGGACGATATGGTCGTCGAGATCTTCGCCCTCAGCATCCTGCGTGCGGGGCCCGCACATGGGTATGAGCTCAAGCGTCGCGTCCAGCGACCGTCGCTGGCGAGCCTCAGCAACAACTCCCTCTACCCGATGCTGCGCCGGTTCGAGAACGAGGGCCTCGTCACCCGCACGACCGAAGAGCAGCAGGGTAAGCCGGCGCGCAATGTGTACGCCATTACCGAGGCGGGCAGGGAGCGACTTCGTACCCTGCTGTGGACTTTGCCGCCGGAGCTCGCCACCAACGAGGAAGAGTTCCTGGTGCGGGTGAGCTTCTTCCCCGAGATCCCGGAAGGCCACCGCAAGGCGATCATTGCCGCCCGCGAAGCCGTGCTCGCGGCATCGCGGGCAAAGGTCAGCTCGCTCATTGCCGAGCTCCCGCAGACACCCACCAACGAATGGCGCGGTCGGGTCGTGATGAATCACATCCTCGACACCATTGACACCGAACGAAACTGGATCGCGACCATCGCGGAGAAAGCAGAACCCGAATGACCCAGACTGCCAAGGCGGCTACGGCCGCGGATGCGCCCCTCGGCGCAGTCGCGCGATACGCGTTGCTCGTCGGCCCGCTGCTCAGCATGATCGACTCCAGCATCGTGAACGTTGCCGTGCCGTCGATCGCGCGAGACCTGAAGGTCACGGACCTGTCCAGCATCCAGTGGGTCGTCAGCGGCTACCTGCTCGCGCTCGGGGTCTCGCTGGCCGCGACCGCCTACCTGGCGAAGCGGTTCGGTGTTCTGCGCGTCTACACGGTCAGCATGGTGCTGTTCGTGCTCGCGTCGGCGGCGTGCGCGTTCGCGGGCGACGTGGGCTGGCTGATCGGATTCCGCGCGGTCCAGGGATTTGTAGGGGCGCCGCTCGTGCCGCTTGCGATCAGCATCCTGCTCGGCAAGAGCGGAATCGGCGGCGGCAAGATTCCCGTGTCGGCGGCGCTGACGCTGTTTCTCGCGCCGGCGCTCGGCCCGACCATCGGCGGCCTCATCCTGAGCGGCAACGACGTCACCCACTGGCGCTGGATCTTCCTGATCAACGTGCCGATCGGAATCATCGGACTGCTGCTCATGCTGCGCGTCCCACGCCACATCGCACCCGGCGCGAACCCCGACACGAAGTTCGACCCGGTCGGATTCCTGCTGCTCGGCATCGGGCTGACCGCCGCGCTCTACGGCGCAACCCAGGGCACGACGCAGGGCTGGGACAAACCGATCTGCTGGGCGCCGCTCGCCGGCGGTCTCCTGCTGCTCGTCATCTACGCGTTCTGGGCGCTTCGCCGGGCGCATCCCGCGGTCGACATCGGGATGGTGCGGCACCGCAACTCCGCCATCGCGCTGGTGCTGCAGGTGCTGTGCTCGGTGGTCACCTTCGGCACGGTGTTCCTGCTTCCGATCTTCACCCAGTCCGTGCAGGGCCACACTGCCCTCGAGACCGGCATCGCTCTGCTGCCGCAGGGCGTCATCATGGGAATCGGCACTTTTGTCGGCCAGAAGCTCACCGGACGGGTGCCGCTCAAGGTCATGGTCATCCTCGGATTCGCGATCCTCGCGGTGTCGAGCGTCTTCCTGCTCTTCCTCGAGAAGGACACCCCGCTCTGGGTGACCGCGCTCATCCTCTCCGGTCGGGCGATCGCCATCGGCTTCGTCACCGCGCCGCTGCTCGTCGCCATGCTGGCGCCACTGCCCGAGGAGCAGCTGCCGGACGGCAACACGCTATTCAACATCACACAGCGCCTCGGCGGGTCGATCGGCGTCAGCATCCTCGGCTCCATCGTCGGCGCCGCGGGTCTCACGCTGACGCAGACGGTCGACCGATTCCACTGGGTCGGCTGGGGACTCATCGCCCTCGCCGTGATCGCCGGGCTTCTTTCGCTGTTCCTCGTGCAGGACAAGAATGCCCCGACGCGTGAGGTGACCGCGCTCGTTGACTAGAGCGGGCTCGTTGACTAGAGCGGGCGGAGCTCGTCGGGGAGAGGGAACGGGACGGTGTGCTCGAGGAGGGGCACCGTCATGTCGCCCCAGTCGTCGCGCTTGACCCGGATGCGCTCTGTCGAGACCTCCAGGATTCGAACCCGGAGCCAGGTGCCATCCTCGAGTCTCAGCTCGAACGGTTCGGCGAGGTAGCCGATCCCGAGCTCGTCGAGGAATTGCTCGGCCGAGAACCAGTCCAGCGGCTCGGTTCGCCGACGTCCGAGCAGGTCGATCACGACGAACCCGTCGCCCTCCGGCAGCATCCATCCGAGACGCTCGCGGTCGCCCCGCCGGTGCTCGATCCAGTCCGGTTGCGCAGCCATCCCAGAACCGTACCTAATTCAGGAAGTCCTGTGGCGTGTGTGACGCCCGGGGCGTGCGAGGCCCCGCCAGCAACTCCCGCATCGTCACCCACACAGGCTCCTGAATTAGGTGAGGGGGTGATCCTCGCGGCCGCGGAGCTTCTCGAGGTCGCGGCGCTCGCGCTTGGTCGGACGACCCGCGCCGCGATCCCGCATCGGAGCGAGCGCGACCTCCTCGCGCGGAGGAGGCGGGGGAGTGAGGTCGGTGTAGCTCGCGACGGCGACCGGGGCGCTGACACGCTTGGTCAGGATCGCGCCGACGACCACGATCTTGTCGAAACCCGACTCCCGATAACGGATCTCGTCGCCGACGCGGACGGGCTGCGCGGCTTTCGCGCGTTCACCGTTGACGCGAACGTGACCGGCCCGGCACGCGGCCGTAGCGAGGGAACGGGTCTTGACCAGCCGCACCGCCCAGATCCAGCTGTCGACGCGGGCGGACGATCCCGGGGCGACCATCAGCCGACGGTGGTGAGTTCGGACTTCCAGCGGACGAGGCTGCGTACCGTCTCGCTCGGGTCGTCCGCCAGGCGCTCCATCACATCCGCCGGAACGTAGAAATTGACGGCAAGCCAGCCGCGCACCATCTCGGATTCGTCGTCCGCCAGCGACCGCAGGATGTCGCAGGGCGTGTACTCGTTGCGCGCAACGCAGCCGCGCACACCCGCGTCCGGGTCGGCAGCGAGAGCGACCATCAGGTCCTCCGGCGCGTGATAGCTGCTGGCCGCACTCTCGCGGATCTTCGGATTGCGATCCGCGGCGAGCAGACGAAGACGGGCGATCTTCGAGTCGGTGACCGGCGGCGCCGGATGCTGCGTTGCGGCGAGTGCCCGTGCCTCCTCGGAGGTGAGCATGGTCGGCGCGGCCTCCCGCATGGCGCGTCGCTGTGCTGGCGTGTTGAACCGGATGCACGACATGCGTAAACGCTAACTCGCGGTCGCGGCGCTCTCGGCATGACGCGGCGGAAACGGGATGATCGGCGAGACGCGTCCCTGGTATTCGGCGTACTCGGGGTACCGGGACTTCGTGATGCTCTCGGTGAACACGGTGGACCCGATGAAGAGTGTCGTAAGCAGGAACGCTCCGGCGACCGTCCACTGCAGGATCGATCCCGCGGCGACGACTCCGAAGAAGAACAGGGTCCACCACTGTGCCTGCTCGGCGAAGAAGTTGGGGTGACGGCTGAAGCGCCAGAGCCCCGTCTGCACGAAGTTCGTCTCCGGCTTTGTGCCGGCCGCGATGGCCGCCTTCTTGCCATTCTGGAAGTTCCACTGTTCCTGGTCGGCGACCGTCTCGAACACGGTGAAGCCGAAGAAGATGACCGCGACGACGACATCCCAGACCCCGAACGGAGTCTCACGATTTTCGAAGGCGGTGTATGCCGGAAGTGCGATCAGCAGAAGGATGATGTTCTGCCAGATCACGATGAAGAAGAAATTGAAGATCTCGAACTGCCAGCGCTTCATGCGACCGCGCAGGATCGCCCAGCGGTAGTCCTCGACTCCCGAGTAGCCGCCCTTCCGCGCGAAGTTGAAGGTCAGCCGCGCACCCCAGATTGTGACAAGCGCGGCCATCACGTCGAGTCGCGTGTTCGCGAGACCGGCAGCGCCGGCGAAAATCCAGAGGTAGGCCACCGGGACGATCGACCAGATGCGATCCACCCAGGAGTGATCGTGGGTGATCAGTGATGCGATCCAAACGAAGAGGCAGACGCCCGCGAACGTGAGAAGGGCGACGAAGAGAGGGTTCACTCCCGCAGCTTACTGCCGACTTCCGCACTGGATAGACTCGTGCGCATGGCAGGAACAGACCGCATCCAGGTCAGTTCCCGCATCCTGACCATCCCCAATTTTCTGAGCCTCTGTCGGCTCGCGATGGTCCCGGTGTTCCTCGTCTTCATCATCGTCGGCGCGGACTTCGCGGCGCTCATCGTGCTGGTCGTGTCGAGCGTCACGGACTACCTCGATGGCACGATCGCCCGAAAGTTCCACCAGGTCACGCGTCTCGGTCAGTTGCTGGATCCCGCCGCGGACCGGCTGTTCATCTTCGCGGCGCTCGTCGGGCTGTGCGTCCGCGGGATCCTCCCGCTGTGGCTCGTCGTCATCATCATCGGGCGCGATTTCATGCTCGTCATCCTCGGAATCGTGCTCGCCAATCACGGCTACGGTCCACTGCCGGTGCACCACCTCGGCAAGATGGGGACCTTCGCGCTGCTGTTCGCGCTGCCCATCCTGATGCTCGGGCTGGCGTTCCACGAGATCAGCTGGATCACCAATCCGGTCGGCTGGGCCTTCGGATTATGGGGTGCCTTCTTGTACTGGTGGGCCGGCTTCGTCTACATTCTGGAGACCGCCCGTGTCATTCGAATTCCGCTGGGCGCGTCGCCCGCGGCATCCGATACGCTGGGGGGCTGAATGGAGGTGCAGGATGGTTGATTCGCGCGACGCGCAATCGCCCGAGGAGCCTGTCGACCCATCGGCGACACCTCCCGAAGACGAATCGCGCAACGACGCGACCATGACGTTCACCGGCGGATTCTCCGCGCAGCTGGCTGCACTTGACGGCGATGTGACGGCGGAGGAGCACGATGCGATCGGCGCGCTCCCCTCTGGATCGGCACTGCTGGTCGTGCGCCGCGGACCCAACGTGGGTGCGCGCTTCCTGCTGGACGCCGACCTCACCACGGTCGGTCGCCATCCCGAGGCAGACATTTTTCTCGATGACGTGACCGTGTCGCGTCGTCACGCGGAGTTCCTTCGCACCGGTTCGGCATTCGAGGTCAAGGACCTCGGTTCGCTGAACGGCACCTACCTCGACGGCAATCGCATCAGCGGCACGGCCCCGCTCCACGACGGGGCAGAGGTGCAGGTGGGCAAGTTCCGTCTCACGTTCTATGCGTCCCGTGTCGACCTCGCTCGTGTGGTCGGCAACTAGTGGCACGCGAGTCTGCCCTGCAGAAGCCTGCAACAACATCGGGCGCAGCTGCGCGCGGTGCCTCACCGCGTGAGTCTCTGCTGAGCATCGGTCAGGTGCTCGCGCGGCTCAGCCCCGAGTTCCCCGACCTGTCGCCATCGAAGCTGCGCTTCCTCGAGGAGCGGCAGCTCATCACGCCGGCTCGCACCGACTCCGGCTACCGCAAGTTCTCGCCGTCGGACCTCGAGCGTCTGCGCTTCGTTCTCACCATGCAGCGCGACCACTACGTGCCGCTCAAGGTCATCCGCGGGTACCTGGACGAGCTGGATGCGGGTCGGCAGCCGATGCTGCCCGGCGGCACGACTCCCACGCCATCCATTCTTTCGAGCGATCGTCGCTTCACGAAGGACGAGCTGCTGCGCGAGGCCGGTGCGACGGTCATGCTGTTCAACGACTCGATCTCCGCCTCGCTGCTGCTTCCGGCCGAATACTTCGGCGACGACGCGCTGTCTGTACTCAAAGCGCTGGTCGAGCTGCAGCGTTCCGGCATCGAACCGCGGCACCTGCGCGGTTTCCGCGCCGCAGCGGAGCGCGAACTCGGGCTCATTGAAAGCGCGCTCATCCCGGTGGCGCGTCGGAAGGATGCGTCCTCCCGCGCGAAGGCCGCCGAACTCGCGAAGGAAATCGCGGGCCAGCTCGAGGTCGTGCGGGGGAGCCTCATCCGATCGGCCCTCTCAAAACTGGGTTAGGACGATTTCGGCGAGGGGCGTGACCCCCGTTTCGACACGCCGCGCCAGTTTCGCCGAATGTCGTTGATAGGTAGTGTCAGCGTGGGTAGCGTTGCACTTGGTAAACAGTAAGTGTCAAGTTAAACCTGAAGGTTTGCGTTTGACCGGCGCGACAACTGGGAGCAGCAACAGGCACGTAGTGCTTTTTACACGGTGCTTTTTACACAAGGTTCAATGGGAGGCAAGGCCATGAGTGAACTCAGCCGTAGCGAGGACTCGCGCTACGACCTCGGCCTGCTCTTCACCGACGGGATGCCCGACCTCGACGACAGCACCGGTTACCGCGGTGCCATTGCGGCCCGCGCCGCCGGCATCAGCTACCGCCAGCTCGACTATTGGGCTCGCACCGAACTCGTCGAACCGACCGTTCGCGGCGCTGCCGGTTCCGGTTCGCAGCGACTGTACGGCTTCCGCGACATCCTCGTGCTGAAGCTCGTCAAGCGACTGCTCGACACCGGCATCTCGCTCCAGCAGATCCGAACCGCCGTCAACCAGCTTCGCGAAGCCGGCGTCAACGACCTCGCCCAGACCACGCTCATGAGCGACGGCGCCAGCGTTTACCTGTGCACCTCGGACGACGAGGTCATCGACCTCGTGAGCCGCGGCCAGGGCGTCTTCGGTATTGCGGTGGGCAAGGTCCTCCGCGAGGTGGAGTCCAGCCTCATCGAGCTCGACTCGGTCAAGGGCGAGGATCCGGCCGACGAGCTGGCCCAGCGCCGCGCGACCCGCGCGTCCTAGTCCGCGACTTCTCGCCCTTCGCGCCTCGCCCAATCGTGGTGGAGGGAGAAACCTGCGCGTGGAGGGAGTAGCTGCTCTCTCCGCGTGACTGTTGCTCCCGCCAACGCAGGAACGTTCTCCCGCTACGGGACGAGGCGCTGGGAGAGCGAGACCAGCTAGGCGAACTCGCCGAGACGCGCTGTGCGCATCACCCGCTCGAGCAGCTGGTCGAAGTTGCGGGCCATCTCCTGCGCGCTCTCGCCCGGCCAGACGTGCAGCGGCTTTGCTGCACCCTGTGCCTGCTGCAGCGACGTGCGCTCCGGCAGCTGCGGGCTGAGCACGAGCGGTCCGAACATGTCACGGAGCTCCTTGATGCGGAACTGGTGCTCCAGGGACTGGACACGCGCACGGTTCACGATGATCCCGAGCGGCTGAAGGCGGGGGGAGAGGCCGCGGCGGATCTCCTCGATGGCTCGCAGGGCGCGGTCGGCGGCGGCGACGGAGAACAGACCGGGCTCCGTGACGACGGTCACGCGATCGCTGGCGGCCCAGGCGGTACGGGTCAGCGCGTTGAGCGACGGTGCGCAGTCGATGAGCACCAGGTCATAGTCGGCCTCGACGTTCGCAAGCGCCTCCTCGAGCTTCCAGATGTCGCGAATGCTGGGATGCGGGCCGTCGAAGTTGATCGCGGACGGCGATCCGATCATCACGTCGATCTTGCCGCTGCGCCCGCGCGTCCAGCCGCTCGAGGTGATCGCGGCACGCACGATCTTCTCTTTGGGACTGGCCAGGACATCGGCGACATTGAGGTGTCCGGCGATGTTGATATCCATGCCCGTTGAGACGTCGGACTGCGGATCGAGGTCGACGACGAGGGTGCGGAGACCGCGGGCGAAGGCGGCGGATGCGAGCCCCAGAGTCACCGTGGTCTTGCCCACGCCCCCTTTTAGGGAGCTGACGCTGAGTACATGCACAATCCACGACGATACCTTCACTAGTCTTAAAGAACCTAAATCTTGGCGCGTCGTCGTTGCCGAAGCCGAGCGATCCCGGGCAATCCCCGCCCGTAGAATTGACCCAGCCGGAAAGGACCGCATGTTCACCAAGATCCTCGTTGCCAACCGTGGTGAAATCGCGATTCGTGCCATGCGCGCCGCATTCGAACTGGGCGCGTCCACGGTCGCCGTCTTCCCATATGAGGACCGCAACTCCATGCACCGGCTGAAGGCCGACGAGGCCTACCAGATCGGCTCGGAGGGACATCCGGTGCGTGCCTACCTGGACGTCGCCGAGATCATCCGCGTCGCCCAGCTGGCTGGCGCCGATGCCATCTACCCGGGGTACGGATTCCTGTCGGAGAACCCGGATCTCGCCCAGGCCGCCGCGGATGCGGGCATCACCTTCATCGGTCCGCCGACCAGTGTTCTGGAGATGGCGGGCAACAAGGTCACCGCCAAGGAGCACGCGATCGCGGCCGGCGTTCCCGTGCTCAAGTCGACGCCCGCGTCGCAGGACATTGAGGTGCTTCTCGCCGGAGCGGATGACATCGGCTTTCCGATATTCGCGAAGGCGGTCGCCGGCGGCGGCGGCCGCGGCATGCGTCGCGTGGAGAAGAAGGAAGACCTGCGCGAGGCCCTCGAGGCCGCAATGCGCGAGGCGGACAGCGCGTTCGGCGACCCGACCATGTTCCTCGAGCAGGCCGTCGTCCGACCGCGCCACATCGAGGTCCAGATCCTCGCCGACGCGACCGGGGAGACCGTCCACCTGTTCGAGCGCGATTGCTCGATCCAGCGCCGGCACCAGAAGGTCGTCGAGATCGCGCCGGCACCGCACCTCGACGAGAGCATCCGCCAGGCCATGTATCGGGACGCGATCGCGTTCGCCCGGTCGATCAACTACCAGAACGCCGGAACGGTCGAATTCCTGCTCGACACGGTCGGGGAGCGCAAGGGCCAGCACTTCTTCATCGAGATGAACCCGCGCATCCAGGTCGAGCACACCGTCACCGAAGAGGTGACGGATGTCGACCTCGTCCAGTCGCAGATGCGGATCGCAGCGGGGGAGACGCTCGCCGATCTCGGGCTGCAGCAGGAGAACCTCCGCCTTCGCGGTGCCGCCCTGCAGTGCCGCATCACTACCGAAGACCCGGCGGCCGGGTTCCGTCCGGACACCGGCAAGATCACCACCTACCGTTCGCCGGGCGGTGCGGGCATCCGTCTCGACGGCGGAACCGTCTACGCCGGAGCGCAGATCTCGCCGCACTTCGACTCGATGCTCGTCAAGATGACCTGCCGTGGGCGCGACTTCACCGCGGCGGTCACGAGGGCCAAGCGCGGCCTCGCCGAGTTCCGTCTGCGCGGAGTGACCACGAACATCCCGTTCCTGCAGGCGGTGCTGGATGACCCGGATTTCGCTGCGGGCGACCTCAGCACGTCGTTCATCGAGGAGCGTCCGTGGCTGGTGCGTGGCCACCAGTCCAAGGACCGCGGCACGAAGGTACTC
>DASXCU010000107.1:0-56463 GCA_036491035.1 Galbitalea sp.
AGATGTCGGCGGCCGCGGCGGTGGGATCCGTGGCGTCTCCGTTGATGATCTGGCTGAGGAAGATCGCGGTTGGGATGAGAGCGAGCATGCTCAGGATCGGCGCGCCGACGGCGAGCAGCCAGAACCAGGCGGTTCCCGCCCTGGTGCCTTCGGGGGCGCGCAGCGCGATGGCGGTCGCCGGCACTCCCGCAGCGACCGGCGCTGCGCGAGCAACGGTGACCGGTGGCTCATAGACGTGCTCCGTCCAGCGGGCGCCATCCCACCAGCGCTGCTGTGCGGATCCCGCGGCAACCGGATACCAGCCCGCAGGCGCGGTCGCTGCGGCGGCGGGTGCGGGAACGGCGACGGGAGTCGCGATCACGGGCACGACCGGAGGAACGGCCGCCGCCTTGGCCGGGCTGGCTGTGGTCGCAGGAGCCTTCGCGGCGGGAGCTGTTGCGGCGGGCGCTTTGGTGGCCGACGTCTTAGCGGTTGGAGTCTTCGCTGCCGGCGTCTTAGCGGTTGGAGTCTTCGCTGCCCGAGTCTTAGCTGCCGGAGTCTTGGCTGCCGTTGCCTTGGTGGCCGGCGTCTTCGCCGTGGTGGTGCGCTTCGGTGCTGGTGAGCCCGCTGGGGTGTCGGTCACGAAATTCGTCTCCTCGATGTTGCGATAGCGCCAGCCTATTAGGCGCTACCTCCGAGCGCGAAGGGCCCCTAGGGTGAGTCGTTCGTGGCAGCGGACTGGTCAGCGTCCGCCACATCGCCGTCCGCATTGGACGTCGCCGAGTCGGCAGAGTTCAGGTCGTTCTGGATGTCGGAAAGCGACGACCCGCTCTCTCCCGCTCCCGCTGGCGCGGCCGTGGTGGTCGTCGTGGTCGGGGTCCGAGCGGACTGGCCGTCGGCCGTCCCGCGGGCACACCCCGCGAGGGAAACGGCGACCAGGAGCGCCGACACCACGGCGATCGCGCCACGAGTGGCGATCCGCTGCGTCACTTGATCGCCGCCAGAACCGTCTTGCCATCCGAGGACGCCTTCTTGAGGTCCGCGATGGCGGTCTTGACGGCGGAACGGACCGAGGCGAGCACCGTGTGGTTCGCGTTGTAATCGTCCGGAGTCACGGCCAGTGCCCGGGCTGAGACGCCGTCCAGCGCGGACGTCGCCGCGGCGATCTGCGCGGACATGTCGGTGAGATCGGCCTGGAGCGCGGGCGTGGACTTCGATGCGTCCGGCCCCGCGAGCGCCTTCGCGAGCTTCGACTGCGCATCCGTCAGGCGCGGTACCGAGGTCGAGGTCATCCGGTCGGCCGCTCCCGCCAGGCGGGCCTGGGGGACGGCCACGGCATAGACGCGGTAGCCCGTGAAGATCGTCTTGTAGTCGGATGCGGCGCTGGCAACCGTGGTGTCGGAGGCGATCTTCGCCTCGACGCTGTTCATGCCTGCGAGGTCGTGGTTCAGAGTGCCGAGGATGATCGCGCGATCGGAGGAGGAGATGTCCTTCGCCGCGGTGACCTTCGCGATCGCCGTGTTGAGGGCCCCGATGCGGGCCGAGGTCTTGACTTTGGCGTTGGCCTGGATGGCGGCGAGCGTCTTGCCCGTTGACGGCGCCGGCGTTGATGTTCCATCGGCAAACGCCGGTGCGCATGCCCCGGCGACCAAAACCACGACGGTGGCGGTGCCGAGAAGTGTGGTGCTGACGATGCGGTTCATTGCTGCTCCCGAGTTGGTCTGACGTCGTGCGGACGGTGGCCCGACAGCGATCACTCTGCCTGCGGGAGGTTCGGCCCGAATCAGCCCATTGTTCGGATCAGGTAAAGGCGGTCACCAGGTGTCCGTGGACGCAGGTCCAGGAAGGAAGGCGACGTCGTTGCCGGACACCGGGCTGCGATCCGCGCCGACGAATTCGAGTTCGAGCGGCTCCCGACTCTCCGCATCGATGACGATGGATGCGGCGCCGTATGGGCTCGGGTTGTATTCGTCCCCCCACTGCACCATCGCGGCTATGACTAGATTGAGCGCGTGGCCGGCTTCGGTGAGGTGGTAGCTCGCGCGCTCCCGGGATCCGGCGTCGCGATAGGACCGCTTCTCGAGGATGCCACCCGCGACGAGGGTGGCGAGACGGGCCGTCAGGATGTCGGTCGGGATGCCCAGCTGGTCGCGGAACTCGGAGAAGCGGGTTTGACCGCGCAGCGCGTTGCGCACGATCAGCAGGGACCACTTCTCTCCCACGACATCGAGGGTGCGCGCGATTTGGCAGCGCACCTCGTCGCCGGGGGTCTTCGACATCATCCTGCCATTCTAGTGACATGAGTTGGAAAAACCAACTCAGACCTGTTACCGTGGCGAAATGTCAACCGCCGCTCCCGCCCGCTCGCGCACGCCCCTGTCCCGCCGCGCCACCTTCTGGTCCGCGTCCTCCGTCCTCGCGCTCTGCCTGTGGGCCAGCGCCGCCGCCAGCGTCCTCTACCCGAGCTACGAGGCGAAGTGGCAGCTGTCCTCGGTCGTCGTCACCTCGGTCTTCGGCACGTACCCCGTTGCCCTCCTCCTGGTGCTGTTGTTCTTCGGGGGAGTGTCCGACTTCATCGGACGGCGGCGCACCATGCTCCTCGGAATCGCTCTGATCGCGCTCTCGGCCGTGGTCTTCGCGCTCGCGCCGAACGTCGGCTGGCTGTTCGTGGCCCGAACGCTGCAGGGGTTCGGTACCGGTTTCGCAATCGGTGCGGCGAGTGCCCGCCTGGTCGAAAACAACATCTCGTCGAATCCGAGGTTTGCGAGTTCCATGACGACGGCGTCCACCGCGGCCGGCCTGACGCTGGCCCTGCTGTTGTCGGGTTTACTCGCGCAGCTCGCCCCGCTGCCGCTCGTGCTGAGCTTCGTCCTGCTGTTCGTGCTCTCCGTGTCGTCGTTCGTTTTCGTCGCGCTGACCCCGGATGACCGCCCAGCGTCCACCGGGGCGCGCTGGCGACCGCAGGCCCTTCACCTGGCCGGAGGGACAGTGCGCCCGTTCATCCTCGCGACGATCTCGGTGTCCGTTGCGTACTCGGTCGGAGCTCTGTTCCTGTCGCTCGGCTCCTCGATGGCGCACCAGCTCACCCATACGTCGAACCTGATCGTGATCGGCGCGACCCTCGCGCTGTCGTCAGCGGTCATCGGCATCACCGCGCTGCTGATCCAGCGCATTCACGCGCACCTCGCGATCGTCCTGGGCGGTGCGGTGTCGATCGCCGGGCTCGCGCTGATGGCGGCGACGGCGTCATCCGGATCGCTCGGCATTCTGCTGCTGTGGGCGTTCGTCGGCGGTGTCGGGTATTCGCTCGCCTTCACCGGTGGGCTCTCTCTGCTCGCACGCACAACTCCGAACGAGCACCGCGGCGCGACCCTCTCGCTGTTGTACCTGTTCTCGTACCTGCTGCAGGCGGCGACCGCCATCGGCGCCGGAGCGCTCGCCACCGCAATCGGCCTCGGCTCGGCGATCGGAGTCGTCGCGCCCATCGTCGGGCTGCTCTGCCTCGCAGCGATCGTCCTGGCAGCGATCGACTTCGCCGGTCGCCGCCGCCCGGCGGCTCCGGTCGCGGCGGTCAGCCCGCGCTGAACAGCAGGGATGCCGCGATGGCGAGGCCGATCGCGACGACCTGCAGCCTGGTCATCCTTTCTTTGAGCACGGTTGCGGCCAGAATCACGGTGAGAACCGGATAAAGCGCGGTCAGCACGGAGACGACCGCGAGGTTGCCGAGGTGCAGGGCGAGCACGATGAAGGTGTCGGCGAACGCGACCAGAACGCCGGACGCGGCGGCGGCCAGCCATGCCTTACGGCTCGACATCGCGTGGACGGCTTCCGTGCCGGGCTGCAGGAACGACAGCGCGTTCGTTCGACGGCCGAGCAATCGGGTGATGACCCATACGATCGCGAGGACGACGGTTCCCGTGACGATCTCCCACAGGGCGGGCACCACGCCGGAATTCTTCGGCGCGAAGTCGAGCGCAATCAGCGAGGCGCCGAGGAGGAGACCGGACGCAACCGACAGCAGCCCGGCGCGAAGCGAGATATGCCGGGCTTCGCGTTCCGGCCGTGGCGCGAGCAACAAAAGCGCGACGACTCCGATGCCGATCGCAATCCAGCCGATCACGCTGAGCCCCTGCCCGGTGGCGGCGGCGATGGCGACGGGAACAACCGACTGGATGAGCGCGATGAGTGGCGAGAGCAGGCTCATCGGCCCGATCGCCAGGACGCCGTAGAAGGCGAGAAGCCCGAATACGGCGAGCACGCCGCACACGATGCCGGACCAGACGGCGCCGCTCGACCACGCGCCCCCCACGATCAGGAGGGAGACAACGATGAGCACGGAGGCGACCGCGTAGTTGAAGAGCGTCGCCGTCACGAGATGGATGCGGCGTGCCGCGACGGCGCCGAAGAAGTCGGATGCGCCGTAGACAACGGCCGCACCGAGAGCGAGCACGACGACTACAACCACGTGCCCATCTAACCGGCTCGCTCCGACTTAGTCGGTGGGAGTCGCCGCGCGCCGCCGCCACCACGACGGAGCGGTGGACGATTCGGGCGTCATTTCGACCCGAGTAGTCTCGAATCCTATGGACTCCCGCACCCTCGGCCGCACCGGCCGCACCGTCTCCGTTATCTCTCTCGGCACGTGGCAGCTCGGCGGTGACTGGGGCACCGTGACCGAGTCGGATGCGCGATCCGTTCTGGACGCCGCGGTGGACGCCGGCGTCACGCTCTTCGACACGGCGGACGTCTACGGGGATGGCCGCAGCGAGCAACTGATCGGCGCGTACCTGGCCGACCGCCCCGAACTCGACGTCGTTGTCGCCACCAAGATGGGCCGGAGAGTCGACCAGGTCGCGAGCAACTACACGCTCGCCCACTTCCGCGAATGGATCGATCGGTCCCGAACCAACCTGCGCCGCGACACCATCGACCTCGTCCAGCTGCACTGCCCGCCGACGGCGGTCTTCGAGAGCGACGAGGTCTTCGACGGACTCGACACCCTGGTCGCCGAGGGCGCGATCGCAAACTACGGAGTCAGCGTCGAGACGCGCGCCCAGGCGCTCACCGCAATTGCGCGACCCAGTGTTGCGACAGTGCAGATCATCCTGAACGCGTTCCGGCTGGGACCACTCGACTCCGTTCTTCCGGCGGCCATGGATGCGGGAGTCGGGATCATCTCGCGGGTACCGCTCGCCAGCGGGCTGCTCAGCGGCAAGTACACGAAGCAGACCGAGTTCCCGGCCAATGACCACCGCAACTTCAATCGGCACGGCGAATCGTTCGATGTCGGCGAGACATTCTCCGGCGTCGACTTCGAGCGCGGCGTCGAGGCCGCCCGGGCGTTCTCGGAACTGGCCGCGAGCGCGGGCCTCCCGCCTGCGACGGCCGCACTGGCATGGCTCGCACAGCTCCCGGGAGTGAGCACGGTAATCCCCGGCGCACGCAGCGCTGCCCAGGCGCAGAACAATGCCGCGGCGGGCTCCGTCGCTCCGCTGCCCGCGGACTTCAACGGCGGTGTCCGCGCGATCTACGACGAATACTTCGGCGCCGCCCTGGCAGACAAGTGGTAGGCAGCGCTCCACTGGAGCGCCTGCCTCGGACGTTTCAGAACCTGTTCGTTTCGAACCTCGCAACGAACCTGGGCGACGGAGTGCTGCGCACCGCCGGTCCGCTGCTGGCGGTAAGGCTCACCAGCGACCCGCTGCTCATCTCTCTGCTGGCCGCACTCGCACTTCTGCCCTGGCTGTTCTTCGCGATTCCCGCCGGCATCCTGATCGACCGCATCGATCGGCGCACCGCCCTCGGGATCGCGAACGGGGCGCGGGTCGTGCTCGCGGTGCTCCTCGTCGTCCTCTTCGCGACGAACAATCTCACCATCTGGTGGCTCTACATCGCCGTCTTCATCGACGGTGCCTGCGAGACGATCTACGACGGTGCGATTCGGGCCATGATGCCCAGCCTCGTGCCGAAGCAACTGCTCCCGACAGCCAACTCGCGCATCGAAGCGGGCGAACTGGTGCTGTCCCAGTTTCTCGCTGCGCCACTTACCTCGCTGCTGTTCGGCGTGGCCGTGCTCATCCCACTCGGTTCGAACATCGGGTTCTACGCGCTCGCGGTCGTGCTGGCGCTCCTGCTCCCGCGGGCCGCGTCCGGGAAGCAGTTCACCGACGTGAGCGATGAACCGAAACCAAAGTGGTACCGCCAGTTCGTGGACGGATACCGCTTCATCATGGCCAGCAAGATGTTCCGCACTCTCTGGTTCTTCCAGACGTTCATCGGACTGTGCGTGAGTGCAGCGACGGCGGGCGTGGTGCTGTTCGTGATCAAGGGCGAGGGCCTGCCGGCCAACCTCTACGGCTTCTTCCTGCTGACCGGCGCGGTTGGCGGTATCGTCGGCAGCCTGCTTGCAGCGCCGTTCAAGCGACTTGTTGGCTCGGGTCGGGCGATGGCGATCTCAATGCTCGTCTCGGTTGCGGCGCTGGTGTTCGTAGGCCTCGTGCCGATGGTGTGGGCTGCGGCGGTCGGCTACTTCTTCTCGTCGCTCGGCATCCTGATTTGGAACATCCTGGTGATGTCGTTGCGCCAGAGCTTCACCCCTGGTCGACTGCTCGGACGTGTGCACGGCACGTACCGCACCCTGCTCTGGGGCTCCATGCCACTCGGATCCGTGATCGGTGGGCTCATCGGTCGCATCAACCTGGCATACCCGTTCATCTTTGCTGGCGCTGCCGGAGTGATCGGGATCCTGATCTTCTTCCGGTTCCTTGTCTCTCTCCCCAACCCGGAAGACGTCGACAACGGCGATCGGCCGGAGACCGAACCGGGGTTCACCGGTCTCCCGATAGAGGACTAGTCAACTAAATCGGGAATGACTGGCGCGGAAACTCGTTGAATCCTTCGTGACCAAGTTGATGATCGTCGTCGGAAGTGTTCGCCCGGGCCGAGTTGGCCTCCCCATCGCAGAGTGGGTGAAAGCGGAAGCCGAGAAGACCGGCAAGTTCGAGATCGACTTCGTCGACCTCGCAGAGCTGGCGCTTCCGTTCATGGATGAGCCGAATCATCCGATACTGCGCACCTACACGAAGCAGCACACGATCGACTGGAGTGCGCGTGTGGACGCCGCGGAGGCATTCATCTTCGTTACCCCCGAGTACAACTACAGCTTCTCTCCCGCCCTCAAAAACGCCATCGACTACCTCAACAAGGAGTGGTGGCGTAAGCCGCTCGGCTTCGTCAGCTACGGCGGTGTCTCGGGCGGAACCCGCGGGGTGGCGGCCATCATGTCGATCACGTCGGCGCTCGGACTCGTTCGCGTGGGCGCGAACGTCGAGTTGAACTTCGGCGGCAAGCAGGTCGTCGACGGTGTCTTCCAGCCCGGAGAGAAGGAGAGTGCGATTATCGCGAAGGAGCTCGACGAGCTCGACAACCTTTCCGGCTTCCTGACGCCGGCCCGCGCCTCCCTCACCTAGGAGGCACGCCGTCTAGCGTGGGGGAATGCCTTCCGCCTGGGATCCGCCCGTAGACGACGACGTTGGGCGTTCGGTACCGCGCGTAAAGCCGGTACGCGATTCAAGCCTCGGCGGAATAGTTGCTGCAGCCGCATGGTGTGTCGTACTCGGCTTCTACTCGGCCGGTCTCTCATTCGCCAGCCTGCTGATCGGATTCGTCTCGGACAGTTGCGGGTCCCGCGGACCATGCGACTTCACTGAGCTGACCTTCGGTCTCTACCTCGGGTTGATCGGATGCCCGGCGGTGGCCATTGCGGTGGTTGTCGTCGCTGTCGTGCGCGGGACTCGCCGCCGCGCGTTCACCTGGGTCATCCCGCTGGTCGGGATCGTTGTGGTCACGCTGGTGTTTTTCACGGCGGCCACGGTGGGCTTCGCGGCCGCCGGCATCAACTTCTGGAACCAGTAACGCCCTCGATTGGGGTCTTAGCCGGGGAGCAGCGACTCCATCGCGTCGAAGAACGCCTGCCAGCCGGCCGTGGTGCGGTCGTATTCCTCCTGCGTCATGGGGCCGCCGGTCTGACGGAAGTGCATCTCGGTTCCGCCATCGACCGCCGCGAAGGTGACGGTCACATGGGCGCGGGCATCCCCCGGCCGGTCGCTGAGCGTCATCACGAGCTTGTCGGGCCGCTCTACCTCGAGGAATTCGCCGAACCAGTTGATGTCCGGCACGTCATTGCCGAGGATCATCGTCGCCTTCCAGGTGCCGCCGTCGCGGACATCCATTGCGACGGAATCCAATGGAACCTCGACGCCGGTGCCGCCCCACCAGGCAGCGAAGGATGCGGGGGTCACCCAGGCGTCGAAGACGGCCTCCGGTGTCGCGGCGAAGGTGCGGACGATCGTGGAATTGGGTACGTCAGTCATGGGTCTTGCCTTTCTGTTGTTGATCCTGTTGTTGGTATTCCTGTTGCGTGGTCAGGTGTTGGTCGAGGGCGTCGAAGCTGTGCTCCCAGAACCGGCGGTACCCGTCGATCCAGTCCGCCGCCGGCTCCAGGGTGGCGGCGTTCAGCCGCGCCGGACGCCACTGGGCATCGCGTCCCCGTGAGATCAGTCCCGCCTTCTCGAGCACCTGAAGGTGTTTCGAGACGGCGGGAAGGCTCATCGCAAACGGCGCAGCGATCTGGTTCACCGTCGCCTCTCCGCGCGAGAGTGTCGCGAGGATCGCACGACGGGTCGGATCAGCGAGAGCCGCAAAGGTCCTGCTGAGTTCGTCGGTTGCCATGAACCCATAATAAACCGATTGGCTAATTAATCAATAGGTTAATTACAACCTGCGGTTTGCCGGGACGAAATCAGTTAGCGACGCTAAACTGATTTGACGGCATCGCACCTAGGCGATCGTCGTGAGATTCGAAACCGGAACCTGACCATGTCCGAGAATTTCGTCACCGCCGACGCAGATTCGGTGAGTCGCGGCGTCTCCCTGTTTCTCGATCGGATGCTCGCGGACCCAACGCTGAGTTGGACGTTCGCGGGGGTTGATCGCGACCTGGTACAGCGTCATGCGCTGGCCTTCGTCATCGCCGCGCTCGGCGGCCCGGACCTTTACGTCGGGCGGAATCTGCGCCGCGTGCACGAAAGATTCGACCTCAGCAACGCCAACTTCGATCGCGCCGTCGATCACTTGAGCGCGTCGATGCGCGACGCCGGTATCTCCAAGGGAGTGATCGCCGACCTCGCCATCCGCCTGGAGCCCCTTCGCCAGCAGATCGTGACCGAGCGCTCGGCGAGCTAGCTCGGCTGCACGCCGACCGGTTCGGTGTCGGGGATCGGACTCGAGTCTCGCCCCCGAAGGTCCGGGTGCCAGCCGTGGAACGCGATCGCGA
This sequence comes from Galbitalea sp., assembly GCA_036491035.1. Lineage (GTDB taxonomy): Bacteria > Actinomycetota > Actinomycetes > Actinomycetales > Microbacteriaceae > Galbitalea. The sequence goes on from DASXCU010000107.1 coordinate 9,314, forward strand.
CGAGCGCACCCAGCACGGCGAGAATCGCCGCGACGATGAAGCCGCCAAGTGCGCCGTGGCTGTCGATGAAGAATCCTGCGACCGCCGATCCCGCTGCCGCACCGATTAGCTGTCCGGTGCCCACCCAGCCGTACGCCTCGGCGGTCTCGCTGAACCGGACGCTCGACGCGACGATCGCGGACATCACCCCGAGCGCCGGCGCGATGCCAAGACCCGCCACGAGAAGCGCGCCGGTGAGCGTCCAGAACTCGCCGCCGAACGGAAGGGCGACAGCGACGGTGGCCAGCGCGATGCCGATCGCGATCACGACCATCCGGCGGGACAGCGCCCACCGGTCCAGTTGCTGGCTGCCGAGTGCGAGTCCTCCGATGAGCGAACCGATGGACCAGATGGCAAGGACGATGCCGGCCTGCGGTCCGCCGTGTCCGAAGACCGAGACGACGTCGGCCTCGGTGGCGGAGCACGCGCCGATCAGCAGCAGGCCGACGAGCGTCGCGAGGATCACGGGCTTCTTGCGAAGCACGGCACCGAGCGATCGGCGACTGCGTGGGATTCGCACCTTGCCCACCTCGGGCGACAGCAGGAACCACAGGCCACCGCCGAGGAGCAGGATGCCCGGGATCACGACACCCAGCACCGTCGAGATCTGGATCGAGACGAAGGTGATGATGACAGGCCCGGCGATCCAGATGATCTCCTGGGCCGACGCGTCGAGCGCGAACAGGCGGGTCAGCTGCGAGGACGTCACCATCTTCGGGTAAATGGTTCGAACGGCGGGCTGCACGGGAGGCGTGCTGAGGCCGCCCAGGAACCCGATCACCATGTAGGTCGGCAGTGTCAGTTGCACGAACGCGATCGTGAAGACCGTCGCAGCGCAGACCAGCGTCGTGAGGATCAGGACCGGGCGCATTCCCCAGCGACCCATCCATCGGCTGGTAAGCGGGCCGGCGATCGCCTGGCCGACGCTGGTCGCCGCAAGGACGAGTCCCGCCTCGCCGTACGAATGCGTGACGTACTGGACGCGCAGCAGGTAGGCGAGCGACAGCATGCCGTTCGGCATGCGTGCCGTGAGCTGTGCGGCGATGATCCGCGCGACGCCCGGTGTGCGAAGCAGCCCCCCGTAGGTGCTCAACCGCAGAGCCTCATCGACGCCTCATTTCGGTCTCATTCTATCGGCCCTGCGCCGCCGGAATCCGGGAGGTCGGTGGTCGCTCCTACGGTTGTCCACAGGAGCCGCGCAGTTGTGCACAGGAACGGCAGTCGATTGTGCAAAAAAGGGGAGAAGTTGTTCACAAAATGTGGACGACACGCCACGATATCTAGTGCTAACTCATCGTCGCACCCCCAAGATATAGTGATCAAGCCGCCGGGTCGGGGGCGATGGAAAAGGCACTGGTCAGGGGCATTTCGGTGCCGGTTTTGTTGTTAAAACAAAGCGGGCAGATGAGATGTTTTCGGCGATTAGGGCACCTGCCAACGGGTGAGTTCGCCGCCGCATTTAGAGGAGTTTTTCGTGGGAATTACCGTAGTAAAGCGCAATGGCGAACGTGAGCCGTACGACGCGAACAAGATCAACCTCGCGATCGAGCACGCCGCACACGGTCTCGACGAGAACATCACCTGGGTCACGCAGATCGCGTCCGAGCTCGAGCTGACCCTCTTCGATGGCATCACCACACAGCAGCTGGACGAAGCGGTCATCCAGGTCGCCCTCCAGAACGTCAAGGACGACCCGGCGTTCGACATCGTCGCCGCACGTCTCCTGCTGAAGACCATCTACAAGCGCGTCCTCGGCGACTACGAGACCGCCGCAGAGCTGAAGCAACTGCACAAGCAGCACTTCGCCACCAACATCACTCGCGGTGTAGACGAGGGACTCCTCGACACCCGCCTGACCCAGCTCTTCGATCTTGAGAAGCTCGCCAACGCACTCGAGCCCGACCACGACGAGCTCCTGAAGTACATCGGTCTCGTCACCCTGAACAACCGCTACGGCATCAAGGGCCGCAACGGAGACGCCCTCGAGGTGCCGCAGTACTTCTGGATGCGCATCGCGATGGGTCTCTCGCTCAACGAAGCAGACCCCACATCACACGCTCTCGCCTTCTACGCGAAGATGTCGAAGCTCGAGTACATCGCGGCCGGCTCCACGCTCGTCAACGCGGGCACCGCGTACCCCCAGCTCGCGAACTGCTTCGTCATGGAGATGCAGGACGACATGGAGCACATCGCGAAGACGACCCGCGATGTCATGTGGCTCACCAAGGGCACCGGTGGCATCGGACTCTCCGTCACGAAGCTTCGTGCGCAGGGCTCACCCATCCGCTCGAACAACACCACGTCGACCGGCCCGATCCCGTTCATGCACACGATCGACTCGATCCTTCGTGCGGTCAGCCGCGGCGGCAAGAAGTTCGGCGCGCTCTGCTTCTACATGGAGAACTGGCACCTCGACTTCCCCGAGTTCCTTGATCTCCGCCAGAACTCCGGCGACCCCTACCGCCGCACCCGCACGGCGAACACCGCGGTCTGGATCAGCGACGAGTTCATGAAGCGCGTCCAGAACGACGACGACTGGTACCTCTTCGACCCGCTCGAGGTGTCCGACCTCAACGAGCTCTACGGGCAGGCGTTCTCCACCAGGTACAACGAGTACGTGGCCAAAGCCGAAGCCGGCGAGATGCGGATGTTCAAGAAGATCGGCGCTCGCGAGCAGTTCAAGTCGATCCTGATCTCGCTCCAGACCACCAGCCACCCGTGGCTGACCTGGAAGGACACCATCAACAACCGTGCGCTCAACAACAACACGGGCACGATCCACCTCTCCAACCTCTGCACCGAGATCACGCTGCCGCAGGATGTCGACAACGTCTCCGTCTGCAACCTGGTATCGATCAACCTGTCGCAGCACGTCCTCAATAACGACGCTGCCGGCCTGAAGATCGACTTCGAGAAGATCGAGGCGAGCGCGCGTCTGGCCGTCCGCCAGCTCGACAACCTCATCGACATCACGCGTTCGTCGGTGAAGGAGGCGGACTTCTCCAACCACCAGAACCGCGCCGTCGGCCTCGGTGTCATGGGCTTCACCGACATCATCGAGCGACTCGGCGTCAGCTACGAGAGCGAGGCGGCGTACGACCTGATCGACGAGATCATGGAGCACGTCTCCTACGCCGCTATCGACGAGAGCGCCAACCTCGCGGTGGAGCGTGGCTCGTACCCCAACTTCGACGGTTCAGGCTGGTCGAAGGGCATGGTGCCGATCGACACGATCGCCGTTACCGAGAAGGATCGCGGCTCCGAGATCAAGGTCAACCGCACGACCCGCCTCGACTGGGATGCTCTGCGTGCCAAGGTCAAGGGCGGCATGCGTAACGCGACGCTCATGGCGATCGCGCCCACCGCATCCATTGGTCTTGTCGCCGGCACGACCCCGGGCTTCGACCCGCAGTTCGCGCAGATCTTCAGCCGCGCCACCTCGAACGGCAAGTTCCTCGAGGTCAACCGCAACCTGGTGAACGAGCTGCAGAAGCGGGGCCTCTGGGAGTCGACGAAGGAGACCATCCTGCGTAGCCAGGGCGACATCCAGGGGATCGAGGCGATCCCGGATGACGTTAAGGCGACCTACAAGACAAGCTTCCAGCTCTCGCCGTACGCGTTCCTCGAGGTCGCGGCTCGCGCCCAGAAGTGGATCGACCAGGCCATCAGCCGCAACATGTACCTGGAGACGCGCGACCTCGGCGAGATGATGGACATCTATTTCGCCGCCTGGGAGCGCGGCGTCAAGACGACCTACTACCTGCACATGAAGCCGCGGCACACCGCCGAGCAGTCCACCGTCAAGGTCAACAAGTCGGAAGACCTGACGGCTGCAACGAGCGTCCCGACCGAGTCGGCCGCCCCCAGCAGCACGCCAGCACGTCGTGGCTTCGGCGGACTCGCCGCGAAGTCGGAGTAACGGCATGAACCCCTTTGACGCCGTGCTCATTAATTACAACGACTCCGAATACCAGATCCCGGTAGACCCGATGGACGACCTGCAATGCGAAAGCTGCCAGTAGCAAAATGGGCATTCTAGGAACCGGTCTTCAGGAGGGACTCCTCCTCAAGCCGATCAAGTACCAGTGGGCCATGGACCTGTACGACCAGGCGGTCGCCAACACCTGGTTCCCGAACGAGATCCAGCTGGGCGAGGACATCGCCGACTTCAAAAAGATGACGGAAGAAGAGCGTCACGCTGTCACCTTCCTGATGAGCTACTTCAACCCGAACGAGTTGCTCGTAAACAAGGCGCTCGCGTTCGGTGTGTACCCGTACGTCTCCGCCGCCGAGTGCAGCCTGTACCTCGCCAAGCAGATGTGGGAAGAAGCCAACCACTGCATGAGCTTCGAGTACGTGCTCGAGACATTCCCGATCGACCGTGATGCCGCGTACAACTCGCACGTCGACATCCCGTCTATGGCGAAAAAAGAAGAGTTCGAGATCAAATACATCCGTCGCATGACGGAGCAGACGCTCGACATCTCGACCACCGAGGGCAAGAAAGACTTCGTGCGCAACCTCGTCGCGTACAACGTCATCCTCGAGGGTGTCTGGTTCTACTCGGGATTCATGGTGGCTCTGTCGTTCCGCCAGCGGAACCTGCTGCGCAACTTCGGCTCGCTCATGGACTGGGTTGTTCGCGACGAGTCGCTTCACCTCAAGTTCGGGATCAACCTGATCCTGACGGTGCTCGAGGAGAACCCGGACCTGCAGACCGAGGAATTCGCGACCGAGATCAAGCAGATGATCCTGGACGCCGTCGAGATGGAGGAGGAGTACAACCGTGATCTCCTTCCGGGTGGCATCCTCGGGCTCAACTCGAGCTACATCAACCAGTACGTGAAGTACCTGGCCGATCGTCGCCTCGAGGAGCTGGGTTTCGAGGCGGAGTACAACGTTTCGAACCCCGCGAAGTGGATGGCCGCCGCGAACGACACCCTGCAGCTCGTCAACTTCTTCGAGTCGACCAACACGTCGTACGAATCCAACGCTTCGGCGACGTCCGCCAAGAAGTAGCGTGTCGATCGAGTACCGCCGCATCCCGTACGGCAGCCCCGAAGCTGGCGTGCTCCTCGACCAGATGGACGCCGAGATGGGCGCACTCTACGGGCGCACCCGCGAGGGTCGCGACCCGGAGATGTCGCGCCTCGTCGACATCGCGCTGACGGTTCACCCGGAGCAGATGTTGGGCTCGGTGGTCGCGTTCGACGGCGACGAACTCATCGGGCACGCGGCGGCGCGACCATTCGAGGATTCGCTCGAGGTCAAGCGCGTCTACGTGCGCCCCGACCATCGCGGTCAGGGCATCTCGAAGAAGTTGATGTTCGAACTGGAGGACATCGCCCGCGAACGCGGCATCACGTCCCTCATCCTGCAGACCGGCAACCTGCAGGCGGAGGCCATCGCGCTCTACACGAAGCTCGGCTACGTCCCGATCGAGCGGTTCGGGGCCTACGCGCCGGTGCCGTTCTTCCTCTGCTTCGGCAAATCCCTGCTCGCCTAATTCGGGGGAGCCGCCCAGTGCGGCGGAAGCCATGCCAGAGAATTGCGGCGATTCGTAATGTTCTTGCAGCAAGGCCATACTGTCCGTATGGCACAGCCGCTGACTCCGGAAGCACTGCCGGTCGATGGTCGGAAGCCTGTTCGCTCGCTGCTGCGACTGTTCCGTCCATACCGCGGGTCGATGCTGCTGGCGACGCTCATCTTCATCGTCAAGGACAGCCCGATCTGGATCCTGCCGATCCTCACCGGCAACATCATCGACGTCGTCGTGAGCCACCGACCACTCACCCAGCTCTGGATCAACGCGGGTGTCGCGGCCGTCATCCTGCTGATGAACTACCCGCTCAACGTCGTGTACGTGCACCTGTTCAGCAACGCCGTTCGCCACGTTGCGGCCGACCTGCGCAACGGGATGAGCAGTCGTCTTCAACTACTTACGATCGGATTCCATTCGCGAACGAGTGCGGCGGTCATTCAGAGCAAGGTCGTGCGCGATGCCGAGAACGTCGAGCTGGCGATGAACCAGTCCTACGGCGTTGGACTCTCGGCCGTGTGCGTGCTGCTCGGCGCGCTCATCTCGACGGCGATCCGGGTGCCGGCGTTTGTGCTCGTCTTCCTGGTCATCGTGCCAATCGCGGCTGCCTTGCTCATCCTGCTCCGTCGCCGCTCGAGCAAACTGAACGAGTCGCTGCGCCGCGAGTTCGAGCACTTCTCGTCCCGCGTCGGCGAGATGGCCGCTCTCATGCCGATCACGAGGGCGCACGCGCTCGAGGATGTGGCCCTCGCGCGGGTCTCGACCAGCGTCGAGGATGTGCGCTCGGCCGCGGTCGCGCTGGATAAGTTCAACGGCCGCTTCGGCTCGATCACGTGGATCTCCTACCAGAGCCTCGGGGTCTTCTGTCTCGTTGCGGCGGCATTCGCGGCACTCACGCGCATCGTGCCGATCACGCCCGGCGAGGTGGTGCTGCTGAGCGGCTACTTCACAATTCTCACGGGCAGCATCGTCAACCTGCTCAATCTGCTCCCGGTGATGACCAAGGCCCGCGAGTCGATGCGCTCCATCGCCGAGGTCATGCAGGAGCCGGATGTCGAGCAGAACACCGGCAAGGTACCCGTTCAGGCGGTCACGGGTGAACTGCGATTCGATGGTCTCAGCTACCGGTACGGCGAAACGCATCGCCCGGCTCTCGACCGAATCGAGCTGACGATCAACCCGGGGGAGACCGTGGCGTTCGTCGGACCGTCGGGGTCTGGCAAGTCGACCCTGCTGAACGTGGTACTCGGCTTTCTGCGTCCCACCGCCGGGCGCCTCCTCCTCGATGGGATCGATATGCAGACCGTCGACCTGCGCACCTTCCGGTCCCGAGTCTCCGTGGTGCCGCAGGAGTCGGTGCTGTTCGAGGGCACGATCCGCGAGAACGTGACGTACGGAATGTCGGACATCTCCGACCAGGTCGTGCTCGATGCGCTCCGCCACGCCAACGCGCTGGAGATCGTGGATGCGCTGCCCGACGGCTGGGACACCGTGGTCGGCGAGCGCGGCGCGAGGCTTTCGGGTGGCCAGCGCCAGCGGATCGCGATCGCGCGCGCCCTCATCCGGAACCCGCGAGTACTGCTGCTGGACGAGGCGACATCGGCCTTGGATGGCGAATCGGAGCGGCTCGTCCAGGGCGCCGTCGAGCGACTGATGGGCGGCCGCACGACCCTCATAGTGGCGCACCGGCTCTCCACCATTCGCGCCGCCGACCGGATCGCCGTGCTCGATCGCGGAAAGCTCGTCGAGGTCGGAACGCACGACGAACTGCTGGCCAGGGGCGGCCGCTACGGGGCCCTCTACGCGGCCCAGCGCTTCTAGCCAGCGAGCTCGCTGTGACGCGCCGCCTTCCGCGTGTAGGCTCCGAAGAATTGACCCCAGAGGTCCACACGCACGCAATCTTCGCAGAAAAGGAACACCCATGCGCATCAGGTACGCGATCCCAGTTATCGCTGTCGCGGCAGCTCTTGCCCTGACCGGCTGTGTCAACAACGACACCCCGTCAGCCGGCGGCGGAACCGTCAAGTCGGGTGGCAAGGACGCCGCCCTCGCAAAGCTCCTCCCGGCAAATATCGCCAAGGCCGGAGTGATCCAGGTCGGCGTGGACGCGACCTACGCGCCTAACGAATACAAGGACACGAACGGGAACGCGGTTGGCTGGGACATCGACCTGTTCAACGCCGTAGCCAAGAAGCTCGGAGTGAAAGCCAACTACAACATCGCCGGCTTCGACACGATTATCCCGAAGATCACCGGTGGCAAGTACGACGTAGGCGTCTCGTCGTTCACCGACAACACGACACGGGAGAAGCAGGTCAACTTCGTCGACTACTACTCCGCCGGCATCCTCTGGGCCTCGCCCGCGGGTAAGACCGTCGACCCCGACAACGCGTGCGGCCTCAAGGTCGCGGTGGAGACCGGAACCGTCGAGCAGACGGATGACATCCCCGGCAAGTCCAAGGCGTGCGTCGCCGCGGGCAAGGCCGCTATCCAGATCCTCCAGTTCGACGGACAGGACCAGGCCACGAACGCCGTCGTACTCGGCCAGGCGGACGCGATGAGCGCGGATTCGCCCATCACGGACTACGCCATCGCCCAGTCGAAGGGCAAGCTGCAGGCCGCAGGCAAGTCGTTCGAGGTCGCGCCGTACGGCATCGCCGTCGCGAAGGGCTCGAAGCTGGATGTCGCCATCCAGAAGACCATGCAGTCGCTGGTCGACGACGGAACGTACAAGAAGATCCTCGACAAGTGGGGCGTCGCAGACGGTAGCGTGACCTCGATCTCGCTGAACAGCGCCGGCTAGCCCCGGCCCGTCCAGCACAATGGCCAAGCTCGATGGCGTCGGCCAGGCGACGGGGGCAACCCCGTCGCCCGTCGACGCCGCGCCGACAATCAAGGCCGTGAAGCTGCGCCACCCGTGGCGCAACGTGATCGCGGTCATCATCATCGTCTACCTCGTTGCCGCGATCTACGATGCGCTCCAGCGCAAGGCGTTCGACTGGCCGGTGTACCTGCAGTACCTGTTCGACCAGCACATCTCGCAGGCCGTTCTGATTACGATCGAGCTGACCATCCTCGCGATGGTGCTCGCGGCGATCCTGGCGCTTCTGCTGGCCGTGATGCGGCTGTCGAACAACCCGATCCTCAAGTGGATCGCGTGGGGCTACATCTGGATCTTCCGCGGCACCCCGGTGTATGTGCAACTGACGCTGTGGGGCCTGCTCTCCGTGATCTATCCCGTGGTGCAGATCGGTCTCCCGTTCCTGCATCCATTCGTGTCCCTTAACACCAACGGGGTCCTGAACTTCTACACGCTCGCGGTCATCGGCCTCGGCCTCAACGAGGCCGCGTACCTCGCCGAGATCGTTCGCGCGGGCATCCTGTCCGTGGATCGCGGCCAGGAGGAGGCGTCCGTCGCGCTCGGCATGACCTGGACGCGGACCATGTGGCGCATCGTCATCCCGCAGTCGATGCGGGTGATCATTCCGCCGACCGGCAACGAGTTCATCAGCATGCTGAAGACGACCTCACTCGTCACCGCGGTCCCGTTCACCGGAGACCTGTTCGCGGTTGCGCAGGCGGTGGCGGCTCGGACGTTCGACCCGGTTCCCCTGCTGCTCGTGGCCTCGACATGGTACCTGTTCGTCAGCTCCATCCTCTCGGTCGGCCAGTACTTCCTCGAGAAGCGGTTCGCGAGGGGGATCGGGTCCGCGCGACCCGACAAGCCGACGCCTCTTCTCGTTGCGCCCGACGGGCTGGTCGACATGCCTGCAGCGGAGGATGGACGATGACCGCGACCAGAATGACAAACGAGCGCACACCGAGCGGCCTGATGGTCGACGCCCAGCAGGTGTCGAAGCACTTCGGTTCCAACCAGGTGCTCCGGTCGATCACACTGCAGGTCAAATCGGGCGAAGTGCTCTGCATCGTCGGCCCGTCCGGCTCCGGCAAATCCACCTTCCTGCGCTGCATCAACCACCTGGAGACTGTGGACGCCGGACGCCTGTACGTCGAGGACGTCCTGGTCGGCTATCGCGAGAAGAACGGCAGGCTGCACGAACTCCACCCGAAGGAGGCCGCGCTCCAGCGTCGCGACATCGGAATGGTGTTTCAGCGGTTCAACCTGTTCCCGCACATGACCGCGCTCGAGAACATCATCGAGGCGCCCATGCAGGTGAAGCACGTCTCGCGCGCGACAGCGACGGCTCGCGCGAACGACCTGTTGGCGCGCGTCGGCCTCGCCGACAAGGCCGGCTCCTACCCGGCCCACCTCAGTGGAGGACAACAGCAGCGCGTCGCGATTGCCCGCGCTCTCGCCATGGAGCCGAAGCTCATGCTGTTCGACGAGCCCACGTCCGCCCTGGATCCCGAGCTCGTCGGCGAGGTACTGGACGTCATGAAGCAACTCGCCAGCGAAGGCATGACCATGATCGTGGTCACCCACGAGATGGGCTTCGCCAGGGAGGTCGCCGACTCCATCGTGTTCATGGACGGCGGAGTCGTGGTCGAGGCGGGGGAACCGCGCGACGTTCTCGCCAACCCGAAGCACGAGCGCACCAAGGCGTTCCTCTCCAAGGTGCTCTAGCCGTAAGCCGCGTGTGGCGCGAACGGGGGATTAGCGCGGGCGCCCAGAGTGAAGTTGGATTACAGGATGGGGGAGTCGTCGTCGTGCCCGCGACACTCCACCGTAGAGTTTGGACTCACCCGATCCATCCGCGCAGCCCATTGCAGTACCACGCACGGCATCGTTGCCGGACCTACTTACCAACCGACATCACGCGTATCCGGGGAGTTAGAAAATTGAGTGCACGCCTTGCCAAGGCTTCGGCAGCCATCGCCGTACTGGCGTCGGCCGCGATCATCCTGTCCGGATGCAGCGGCGATGTGAAGGAGCGCGCAAACGCTACGCCCGCGCACGTCGTGACGGTCGAGGGGCCGATCACGGATCACGACGCGGACCTGCTCTCCGCCTCGTGGAAGTCGTGGGAGAAGGCCAACCACATCACGATCCTCTACACCGGCACACCCGACTTCGAGTCGTCGATCGCCGTTGAGGCCAGCCAGAATAACGCGCCCGACCTCGCGATCTTCGCGCAGCCGGGATTCGTAAACGACCTCGCGTCGCGCGGCTATCTCCAGCCCCTCCCCGGCTCCGTGATGTCGAACGTTACCAAGAATTTCCCCTCCACCTGGGCCAATTACACGACCAGCGGCGGTAAGGACTACGCGGCCCCGCTGCTCGCGAGTGTCAACGGCTGGGTGTTCTACTCGCCCAAGCAGTTCGCGCAGTGGCACCTCACAATCCCGAAGACCTGGGAGGAGCTACTCGCGCTCAGCGAGCAGGTGCGCAACGCGACGGGGTCTTCTCCGTGGTGCGAGGGTTTCAGCGAGGGTGCGCAGAGCGGAAAGGCGGGCGTCGACTGGATCGACGACATGGTGCTGCGCGAGGACGGCGCGAAGGTCTATGACGAATGGGTGTCGCACAAGATTCCGTTCAACGACCCGCGCATCACGAAGGCCTTCGACGACGCGTCCGATGTTCTCCTCAACCCGAACTACGTCAACGGCGGCATCGGTGACGTCTCGAGCATCAACGACGCGACCACGCCTCGCGTCGCCTCCGCTCTCGAGAGTGGGAAATGCGCGATGACCCACCAGCCGTCGTCCTTCGTCAACCAGCTCACCAACGCGAGCGGCAAGCAGGCCTCGATCAGCCCGACCGGCGACTACTGGGCGTTCCCGCTGCCACCAATCACCACGGGAACGACCCCGGTGACCGGCGGCGGCTATTTCGTCTCCGCGTTCTCGGCCAGCGCGGACACCGTCAAGGTGCAGCAATACCTTTCGAGCTCCTCCTGGGCGATCTCGCGAGTGAAGCTCGGCGGGGCGATCAGCCCTGACCTGAAGCTTCCCGCCTCCACGGATGCAACGCCGCTCGAGCAGGCATCCACGAAGCTCCTTCAGAGCAAGGACACCACGTTCCGCTTCGACGCCGCCGACCTCATGCCGGCCGTCGTCGGATCGGGCACGTTCCTCACCGGAATGGTCGACTGGATCAAGGGGACTTCCACGCAGTCCGTGCTGAAGACCGTCAATCGGTCCTGGCCAAAGTAGTTCGGCTCCTGAACCATCTGTTAGGGTGGTTCGATGAGCGAACTACCCCTCGACAAGCTCGGGGATCACGATTCCCTGGTTGACGCCGTTCGCGCGCTTTCGCGGCTGTCGCGGATAGTCGAGCGCGCGTCCGATGAACTGAGCTCCGCGGACTACCGCGTAATGTCGGCGATTGCCGGCGGGGAGGCGAGGGCATCCAGGCTCGCGTCGCGGCTGCTGCTCGGAAAGCCCACGATCAGTTCAACCGTCGACTCGCTCAGCAAGCGCGGACTCATCGTGAAGTCGAGCGTTGCCGGCGATAATCGCGCCATCCAGTTGTCGCTCTCGGATAAGGGCGCGGCCGTGTTCTCGCGAATGGAGACGCGGATGGTGCGGCAGCTCGAACTGCTCGCCGAGCGCACCAGCGATCCGCGCGGAACGATCGCAGCGCTGGACCGTCTGGGGATCGTCATCGAAGCCACCATGGCCGCGCGCGCAACCGCCGAGGTTTCCGAGTGAACGAGGGGTGGGTGCGCCGCCTCTGGCGCTACATGCTTCGCCACCGCCGCAGTGTCTTCATTTCGCTTGGTGCAGCGCTTCTTGGCAGCGCCTGCCAGGTCGTTGTCCCGTTGATCGCACGCCAGATCGTCGATGGCGTCATCATCGCGAAGACGTCGCCGCTCCTGCCCTGGCTCGTGCTCCTGCTGGTTCTCGCGGCGGCGACGTTCGGGTTCGCGTACCTGCGCCGCTATCGCGGTGGTCGGGTCGGACTCGAAGTGCAGAACGACCTGCGCAACGACATGCACGATCACCTGCAGGTCATGGACTTCGCGAGCCTCGACCAGATGTCGACGGGCCAGCTGGTCTCACGCGCGAACTCGGACTCCGCCCTCGTGCAGGCGCTTCTGAACATGCTGCCCATCATGAGCGGCAACATCATCCTGTTGGTGCTCTCGCTCGTCGTGATGTTCTTCCTGTCGCCGCTGCTCGCTCTGGTGAGCCTGATCATGCTGCCCCTGCTGGTGTTCATCGCGTACCGGATGCGCACGCGCGTGTTCCCGGCCAGTTGGGACGCGCAGCAGAAAGAGGGCGAGGTCGCGCAGATCGTCGACGAGGACACGGCCGGTGTTCGGGTCGTGAAGGCGTTCGGTCGCGAGGCGCGCGAGGTACGTCGAATCGCGGATGTCTCGAGCTCTCTCTACGGTTCGCAGCTGCGTTCGGTGCGTATCCAGTCCCGCTACCAGCCGGTGCTCGAGGCGGTTCCGACGCTCGGTCAGGTTGCGGTGCTGGCCTTCGGCGGCTGGCTGACGCTGGACCACCAGCTCACCATCGGAACCTTCCTGGCCTTTTCGGCCTACGTCGCTGCTCTCGTCTCGCCGGCGCGGCAGCTCGCGACAGTGCTCGCGGTCGGCCAGCTCGCGCGTGTGGGTATCGAGCGCATTTTCCAGCTCCTCGACCGGGTGCCCGCCATCCGGGATGCAGCCGACGCCGTCGAGCTTCCGGGCGGCGGCGGCGAGATCCGATTCGAAGGCGTGACCTTCGGCTACGGCGAGCACGCCGTCGTCAGCGACTTCGACCTCACGATCGCGGCCGGCGAGCGCGTCGCGTTCGTCGGTCCGAGCGGCAGCGGCAAGTCCACCGTCGCCGCACTCGTGCCACGGTTCTACGACGTGACCGCCGGGTCGGTCTCGATCAACGGCGTGGATGTGCGCGACCTGCGACTCGCATCCCTCCGCGGCAACATCGGCGTCGTGTTCGAGGAGAGCTTCCTGTTCTCCGATTCGGTGCGCGCGAACATCGCCTACGGTCGCCCCGACGCGACCGAGGACGAGATTGTCGCTGCAGCGACGGTGGCCGCGGCGGATGAGTTCATCCGGGCGCTTCCTCGCGGCTACGACACGGTCGTGGGGGAGCGGGGCCTGAGCCTGTCCGGCGGCCAGCGCCAGCGCATTGCGATCGCTCGCGCGATTCTCGCCGACCCGGACATCCTGATCCTCGACGACGCCACCAGCGCCATCGACTCACGAACCGAGGAGACGATCCACGAGTCGCTGCGCGAAGCGCTGGCCGACAAGACGGTGCTGCTTGTCGCCCATCGCGAGTCGACGCTCAGGCTCGCCGACCGGATCGTCGTGCTCGATCATGGGCGAATCGCCGAGCAGGGCACCCACGACGAACTGATGGAGAACAGCGCCACCTATCGCGCCCTGCTGACGGGGCTCGATGAAGATATTGCGGCGGCGGTAGCCGAGGGTCGCATCGAAGTACTTGCCACGCTCACCGATTCGGGGACGACCACGGCGGAAGCCTGGGCGGGCGGCAGCGGAACGACGACCGTCGGTCCGCAGCGCACCGTTGGCGGCGGCCTCGGGATGGGCCTCGGCGGCGGTGGCGGACGCGGTGGTGGACGCGGGTTGGCCGCCATGATGGCTCCGACGCCGGAACTGCTGGCACGGGTCGCGGCGCTCGGGCCGATTCGCGACATCCCGAAGGTGAACCTCGACGCCGAGACGCGGCAGGACCGATCGTTCAGCCTCGGCCGCCTGCTGCGCGAATTCCGTCGACCGCTCGCTGGTGGACTCGTTCTGGTCGTCCTCGATGCCGTCGCGGCGCTCCTCGGTCCCTACCTGGTGAAGACCGGCATCGACAACGGCGTGCAGGCGGGATCGGGAATCGTGCTGGCGATTGCATCCGGAGTGTTCCTGCTCGTCACACTCGCCGACCTCGTTGACGAGATCGCCGAGACCTTCGTCACCGGTCGTCTCGCCCAGCGCGTGATGCTGAGCCTCCGCATCCGCATCTTCGCGCAGCTGCAGCGACTGTCGCTCGACTACTACGAGCGTGAGCTGGGTGGTCGGATCATGACTCGGATGACCACCGACGTCGACCAGTTCGAATCGCTCATCGAGAACGGCCTGCTGTCCGCGCTCGTCGCGATGGTCACATTCGTCGGTGTCGGTGTCGCTCTGATCCTGGTGAACTGGCAGCTCGGACTGTGGACTCTGCTCGTCGTGATCCCCCTCGCGATCGCCACCGTGGTGTTCCGGCGGCGGGCCGAGGTGCTCTACGACGAGGCTCGGGAACGGATCGCGATCGTCAACGCGGACTTCCAGGAGAGCCTGTCGGGCGTGCGCGAGTCGCAGGCCTTCGTGCACGAAGGTGCCACTCGGGCGCGATTCCACGGGCTCGGTGCGAGGTACCTCGAGACCAGGCTCGCGGCCCAGCGGCTCGTCGCCACCTATTTCCCGTTCGTGCAATTCCTCTCTGGTGTCGCTGACGCGATCGTGCTGGGCGTCGGGGCACTGCTGATCGCGAACGGCCAGCTCACGGCGGGCGCGCTGATCGCGTTCATCCTCTACATCGACATGTTCTTCTCCCCGATCCAGCAGCTCTCGCAGGTGTTCGATTCGTGGCAACAGACGCGCGTCTCGGTGAACCGGATCGCCGAGCTCATGAAGCTCGACACCCTGACCCCGGAGGCACAGGGCGCGGTCGATCCCGGCCGACTGTCCGGTGAGCTCTCTCTCACGGGCGTGCGCTTCAGCTATCCCGGCGAGCCGGCTCGCGCCGCGTCACCGGTTCGTCGGCTCGGCCCGGCGGATCGCCGACTGCTCGAGACGGCGGATGCCGCAATGGTGAAGCCGCCGGAGGCCCTGCGAGGGATCGACCTCACGATCGCCGCCGGCGAGACTGTCGCGCTGGTCGGCGAGACCGGTGCGGGGAAGTCGACCGTGATGAAACTGGTGGCACGGTTCTACGATGCGGACTCCGGGACGGTCGCGGTCGACGGGAAGGATGTACGCGAGCTCGACCTCCACGCGTTCCGAACGCAGCTCGGCTATGTGCCGCAGGAGGCGTTCCTGTTCACGGGGTCGGTTCGTGACAACATCGCGTACGGCCGGCCGGAGGCGACGGACGCGGAGGTGGAGGCCGCCGCGCGAGCTGTCGGTGCGCACGAATTCGTGGTGGAGCTGGATGGCGGCTACCTGCACGAGCTGTCCGAGCGCGGCTGCTCGCTCTCGGCGGGGCATCGGCAACTGCTCGCGCTGGCCCGCGCCGAGCTGGTGAATCCGGCCATCCTTCTTCTCGACGAGGCGACGTCCAATCTCGACCTCGCGACGGAGGCCCGGGTCGCGGCGGCGCTCCAGCGAGTCTCGACCGGGCGCACAACCCTCGTGATCGCGCACCGACTTCAGACCGCGCGAACAGCCGATCGCATTGCCGTCCTGCACGGCGGTCAGCTCGTCGAGATCGGAAGTCACGACGAACTGCTGGCGCGGGAGGGTCGCTACGCGGCGATGTGGAACGCCTACGCGGTGACCGCCGAATAAAGCTCAACCGGATGGTTGAAAATCTGGTTCGATTCTCGTAAGCTCAACCACATGGTTGAACAATCCGACACGCTGGATGCGGTGTTCCGGTCGCTGGCCGATCCAACGCGCCGTGCAATGCTCCGCATGCTGAGCGCGGGCGAACGAAGCGTCGGCGAGCTCGCCGAGCCCTTCGAGATGTCCTTCGCCGGAGCATCCAAGCACGTTCGCGTGCTGGAGGAGGCGGGGCTCGTGCGGCGCACCGTGCGAGGTCGGGTGCACTCCTGTGCGCTCGTCCCCTTGCGGCTGGCCGAGGCGGATGCCTGGTTCGACTTCTACACGCGGTTCTGGACCGCCCGACTGGATGACCTCGAAGGAGCACTCAATGCTGAAAAGTGACAGCGAAGCAACCCGGCCGGAGCCCGGAACCGTCCGTCTGGAGCGGATGATGCCGGCGCCCATCGAGCGCGTCTGGCAATACCTCGTGGATCCGGAACTACGCGGCACGTGGCTTGCCACCGGAACGGCCACCCCGATACCCGGCGAGGAATTCGATCTCGATTTCGACCACACCCGGATCACGGATGAACCGCAGCCGGCTTCCGGCGGATTTACGCCGCACCACGAGATCGGGACCCTGCTGGAGTGCGAAGCGCCCCGACTCCTGTCCTACAGCTGGGGCGAGTGGTTCGGCCCGGCGGCTGTTGTGACGATGGAACTCGAGCCCCAGGGGAACGAGACGCGACTGACGATCACCCACAGTCGGGTAACACAGGCCGAGATAATCCCGGATGTCGCCACCGGATGGACGGGTCACCTCGACGCGCTGGAAGACAAGCTGCGCGGAGGGCACGGCGAAGGATTCTGGGCGAATTTCGACGAAGCGCACGATCGATATCAGGAGGCCTGGGCCTAGCTCCCGTCGGGATAACCACCCCGGTGGGACACCATCGGGAACCGCGGGAGTGCGGCGGAGGGGTCGGCGAGCGTCGCCCGCGTCTGGGTCAGGTAGGGCGCTCGGGCCCGCCAGCCGTTCGGTTTGGGCTCGAGCCCCTCCGCCAGTGTCGGCGTCACGATTTCGGCGAGAACATCCGGGAGCTCCGAGAGGGCACTCCACTTCGCGTCCAGCTCGTCCCGCTGGGATTCGGCTTCGTGAGCCGCGGCAACGCCCCTTCGCGTGAGTGTCAGGACTTTCGGCGAGGCCGGAACTGTAGCGAGGCCGGAACGCGCGAGTCGGCCGACGATGATCGCGATCGCTTCCTTCGAGACCCCGGCCAGGAGCGGCAGCTCACGCACCGGGGTCGGATCCGTCACGTGCGGGAGCACGAGCTGGGTCGTCGCCAGCGAGAGTGGCGAGCGAGCATCGAAGTCGATCGCCATCGCGAGCAGCGCGCGCGCCAGCAGGGTCGAGAGGCCGCCTTCGACGATCGGATCGGCGGGTCGGCGATCGCGCGCCCGGTCCCAGGCGAGGATCGGGAAGCCGAGGGGGAGACCGTCGCCCACGGGCAAAGACGACAGCGCGGCTCGCAAACGGGAGATCGTGTCCGCGCCGAAACGCTCCGACCAGCGCTCCTCAACTAGCGCCTCGAGCGGTGCCCAGGTCTCGCGAGCCTGTCGGCCGGCGGCAGTCAGCGTGACGAGACGCTCGCCCTGATCGCCCTCGCCCGGCGCGACGCGGGCGTACCTCCAGCGGGTCAGCTCACCGAGCCGACTGGCGATCGCGGAAGCGCCATCGCCCGCACGCCGCGCGAGCTCGCGGGCCGTGCATCCGTCGTCCGGAATCTGGCGCAGGTAGTTCGACCAGAACGTCAGGGACGTGAGCCACGGCCCGCTCTTGCTGCCGTCGCCCCGATCCGCCGCCGTGCGGTGCGGCATTCGAGATTCGAACTCGTTGTCGGCCTCGATCGTGAATGCGACGAAGGCCTGCGAGAGCGGAGCAAGCACGGACCGCCCGGACACGTCGCAGCTACATCCTCTCGATGAGCGTCGCGTTGGACATGCCGCCGCCCTCGCACATGACCTGGAGGCCGATCGTGCCCTCCGTCTGTTCGAGGGTGTTGACCATGGTGCCGAGGAGCCGGGTACCGCTCGAGCCGAGGGCGTGGCCGAGAGCGATGGCACCACCGCGCGGGTTGACCTTCTCCGGATCGGCGCCGACATCGTGCTGCCAGGCGAGAACTACCGGCGCAAAGGCCTCGTTGACCTCGAACGTGTCGATGTCGCCGATCGACAGTCCCGAACGGGACAGGATGCGACGGGTCGCCGGAATCACGCCGGTCAACATCTCGATCGGGTCGGACCCGACGACGGCGAAGTTGGTGAACCGGGCTCGGGGCGTGAGGCCGAGCTCGGCTGCCTTCTTCTCGCTCATGATGAGGACGGCGGATGCACCATCCGTCAGCGGGGACGAGTTGCCGGGCGTGATCCGCCACTCCTTGATCTCGGGGAATCGCTTGCCGATCTCTTCGTCGTAGAACGCGGGCCTCAGGCCGGCGAGTCCCTCGACCGTTGTCGAGGGGCGAAGCGTCTCATCCACCGCGAAGTCTCCGATCGGCAGAATCTCCCGCGAGAAGTCCGATGCCGCGGCAAGGCGGTGCGAGCGGGCGGAATACTCGTCGAGCGTCTCGCGCGACAGGTTCCAGCGGTTCGCGATCAGTTCGGCGGAGATGCCCTGGCCGACCAGGCCGTCCGGGAAGCGGTCGTGAACGAAGGTACCCCACGGGTCCTGGCCGAGCGTCGCGTAGTTGATCGGGTACTTGCTCATCTGCTCGACACCGCAGGCGATCACGATGTCGTAGCTGCCCGCGATCACGCCCTGGGCCGCGAAGGTCGCCGCCTGTTGGCTCGACCCGCACTGGCGATCGATCGTCGTGCCGGGGACGGTGACTGGGAAGCCCGCAGCGAGTGCAGCATTGCGACCGATGTTGACGGACTGCTCGCCGACCTGCGCGAGGCATCCGGCGATCACGTCATCGATGAGGGCCGGATCGAGATTGTTGCGTGCGACGAGTTCCTTCAGGACGGTTGCGAGCAGGTCGACTGGGTGGAAGCCCGAGAGTGCGCCACCAGCCTTCCCGCGTCCGGATGCAGTGCGGAGGGTGTCGACGATGACGGCGTTAGGCATGCGCCAACGCTACGCCAGGGAGGTTGGTGTGTGCTGTCTGCGGCGTTGTTGGCGTCTTTGCTGTTGGTTGACAACTGTTCGCCGCTAGGGGGCCAGCGCCTTCGCGATGCGCTGGGGGGAGACGGTCTCGGCCGTGCCCAGCTGCTGTGCGAACAGGCTGACCCGCAGCTCCTCGAGCATCCAGCGCACGCGCACCAGTCGCTCAGGGGTGTGCGGGCCGAGCGGAATCCGTCCGCCGGCGGCGACGTAGCCGGCCGTCGCATCCTGCACCTGCAGCTGCCAGGCGCGATCCCGGGCGAGTTCCGTCGGCAGCTTCTCGATACGGCTCGTGATGCCCCTGAGATAGCGCGGAACCTCTCGAAGCTGCGCGGCCCCGGTACAAGAGACGAATCCGGGGAAGACCAGTCCCGCCAGCTGTTCGCGCGCGTCCGCGAGGGACGCGACCAGTGTCATGCTCGCTGCACTTCGCAGCGCACGGTCGGCGTCTCGCGCGGCACCCAGAACCCCGCTGACGGTCGCCGTGATCTCGAGGAGGCTGTCCACGAGTCCGGCGGAGACCTCGGTCCGCGTCGCCTCAAATTCGGCCCGCGTCCAGAGGATACCGTCGGGGCGTCGGGTTCGTACTCCGGCGTCGATCGCGGCGACGAGGATGTCGTCGAACAGTGCGTTGACGTTCTGGTACGGACTCGTCGCGAGCAGCAACTTCTCGTTCTGCGTCAGGTGCTCGCGCACGTAACCGAGCGGGGACGGAATCCCGAGCTGCAGCAGCCGGCGGACGCCGGCGGGGGTCTCACGGGCCTGGTCGTCCGACGAGCTCATGAGCGTGATCGAGACGGATGTTCCGTGGTCGACGATTGCCGGGTACGCGCGGATGACCGTTCCGCCCTGGGGAGTGTCGAGCACCTTCGGGAGCTCATCGAAGTCCCAGCTCGTGATGCCGGAACGCTCGATCGCGTGCGGGGTCGACGCACTCACTCGCGCGACCGCCTCGCGCCCGCGGCTCTTGAGCTTCTGTTGGAGGCCGGGGAGATCGGTAGACCGCGCGAGCTCGACGCCCTTCTCATTGATCACAGCGAACGACATCTTCAGGTGCGCGGGCAACCGCGCGGTCTCGAAGTCGGATCCATCGACCGGGGTGTAGGTCAGCCGCTGGATGCTCGAGGCCAGATAGTCGACGAGCGGCGTCGCATCCGGAGACTCGAGGTCCTCGGCGAGCACGTGACGGTCGGGGAGTTCCGCGAGCAGGCGGCGCGCCCAGTCCGCCGCCGGTACGACGTTCCGGCGGATCGCCTTGGGCAGGGTCTTCAGCAGTGCCGTCACGAGCTCCTCGCGAAGGCCCGGAACAAGCCAGTCGAATCCGCCGGGACGCAGTGAGGCGAGAAGCGCCAGCGGGACGTCCACGGTCACACCGTCATCGTCGGTTCCCGGCTCGAACCGGTATTCCAGCGATAGCGTCTGGTCGCCCTGCCGCCAGCTCGCGGGGAACGCGTCCTCGTCGATCGCCGTCTCGCCGGCCAGGTTCTCACGCGTCATCGTGAGCAGGTCCGGGCGAACCTCGTGCTCCGCGCGCCACCACGTCTCGAAGCCGCGCGTGGTCGAGACCTCCGCCGGGATCCGGGCGTTGTAGAAGTCGACGATCGCCTCGTCGTCGTACAGGATGTCCCGCCGCCGCGATCGCTCCTCGAGCTGGGCGAGCTCGGCTCGCAGATCACGATTGTCGCGGTCGAACTGGGACAGGCGCTTATCGATTCGTTCGAGGTCCCACTCGCCGTCGACGAGCGCGGAACGGATGAAGAGGTCTCTCGCCCACGCCGGATCGATGCGCGCGAATTGGACCCGGCGATTCACGACGATCGGGACGCCGTAGAGCGTCACCCGTTCGGACGCGACCGCGGAGCCCTGGCGCTTCTCCCAGTGCGGCTCGCCGTAGGTGCGTTTGACGAGGTCGCCCGCGATCGGTTCGGCCCACGCCGGGTCGATTCCCGCGTTCATCCGGGCGAACAGCCTGCTCGTTTCGACGAGTTCCGCGCTCATAATGGCCGCGGGCTGTTTCTTGACGAGCGCCGAGCCCGGGAAGACGACGAAGCGCACCTGACGCGCTCCGACGTAGTCGCGTTTGGCCGGGTCGCGAATTCCCAGCTGGCTGAGGAGTCCGGCGAGCAGGGACTTGTGCACGCCATCCGGATTCGCCGACGGATCTCCGACCGGGAGCTTCAGCTGCTTCGCCGCCCGCGCGAGCTGCCGATACAGGTCCGCCCACTCGCGGATGCGCAGGAAGTTCAGGTGCTCGTTCTTGCACAGTCGACGCAACTGGTTGCCACTGAGCTCCGACTCCTTCTCCTTGAGGTAGTTCCAGAGGTTCAGAAGGGTCAGAAAGTCGCTGGTCGGATCGACGAATCGGGCGTGCAGCTGGTCCGCGTGGGCACGCCTCTCGAGCGGTCGCTCGCGCGGGTCCTGGATCGTCAGGCCCGCGGTGATGGCGAGCACCTCGCGAGTGACACCGTGGCGCTTCGATTCGACGATCATCCGGGCGAGACGCGGGTCGACAGGGAGCTGGGTGAGCTGGCGCCCGATGGGGGTGATCTTCGGCTCGCGGGTCGAGCCCGTCGAGACGAGGACCGCCTGCAACTCCGCGAGGAGGTCGAGCCCATCCTTGATTCCGCGCGAGTCGGGCGGCTGCAGGAACGGGAACGCTGCGATGTCCCCGAGCCCCAGCGAGATCATCTGCAGGATGACGGCGGCAAGGTTGGTGCGCAGGATCTCGGGCTCGGTGAACTCCGGGCGCTTCAGGAAGTCCTCTTCGGAGTACAGCCGGATGGCGATGCCGTCACTGGTTCGACCGCTGCGGCCGGAGCGCTGGTTGGCGGACGCCTGACTGATCGCCTCGATGGGGAGCCGCTGGATTTTCGCCCGCGTCGAGTACCGGCTGATTCGGGCGGTTCCGGCGTCGATTACGTACTTGATGCCCGGCACGGTGAGGCTGGTCTCGGCGACGTTCGTCGCGAGGATGACCCGCCGCCGCGTCCCCGGGATCGCAGACGGCTGGAAGACGCGGTGCTGGTCCGCGGCGCTGAGGCGCCCGTACAGGGGCAGGACCTCCGTGCCGGGAAGCCTGCGGCCCCTGATCGAGTCCTCGGCATCCCGGATCTCGGACTCGCCCGACAGAAACACCAGCACGTCGCCGGGTGCCTCACGCGCTAGTTCGTCCAGCGCGTCATTGATTCCCTGGAGGTAGTCGCGATCCTGCGGCGCGGGACCGTCGACATCCTCGTCCTCGGTCGTCTCGGCGACCAGCGCGCGGTACCGGATCTCGACAGGGTAGGTTCGTCCGCTCACCTCGATGATCGGGGCGCCGCCAAAGTGCCGGGAGAAGCTCTCCGGATCGATCGTCGCACTCGTGATGATCAGCTTGAGGTCCGGCCGCTGCGGCAGCAGCTGCTTCAGATATCCGAGCAGGAAGTCGATAGTGAGACTGCGCTCGTGGGCCTCGTCGAGGATGATCGTGTCGTACTTTTTCAGCAGACGATCGCGGTGGATCTCGTTCAGGAGGATGCCGTCGGTCATCAGCTTGATTCGAGTGTCGGCTCCGACGCGGTCGGTGAACCGCACCTGGTACCCGACCAGCCCGCCGAGTTCGGTGCCGAGCTCCTCGGCAATCCGCTCGGCGATCGTGCGAGCCGCGATGCGGCGCGGCTGCGTGTGACCGATGCTCTCCCGGCCGAGCTCGAGGCAGATCTTCGGCAGCTGCGTGGTCTTGCCGGAGCCCGTTGCTCCCGCGACGATGACGACCTGGTTCTCCGCGATGGCGCGCGCGATGTCCTCGCGACGCTGGCTTACCGGCAGCTCGGGAGGGAACGTGATCGTGGGGACGACGGGCGACATGAGCCTTCCATCGTAAGGCTCGACCCTCATCCTCCCCAGCGGTCGTCGCTGACCGACCTCACCCGTGCGCGCTCTCCTGTTTGCGAATGCCCGTTCCCCGGTTCAGGCTGATCCCCGTGGGTAGGACATGAAGCGCGGAAGCGGTGGGATCGCCGTTACGCTCGGCGCCGTTCTCGGCGCCGTGCTGGCCGCAGCGCTGTCGGGATGCTCGGTCGCTCCGAGCACGCCGTCCGAATTCACGCTCGTGCAGTATCCGTCCGCCGGATTCGGCGGGATCTACGACCAGACCGCGCACGCAACGAAGACCATCGACATGGAGATCTACGAGCTCGAGGACAAGAAAGAGGAGCAGGCGCTGATCGCGGCGCACCGGCGAGGTGTTCGGGTTCGAGTACTCCTCAATGCGGCATACGAGGCTCGCACCACCAGCGAGCCGACCGCCGACACCCTTCGCGCGGGTGGGGTGCAGGTGCGGTTCGGCGTCGCATCCACGATCTTCCACATCAAGACCACCACGTTCGACGATCGCGTGTCCGACATCTCGACGGCGAACCTGACTCCGCAGTACTACGGGGCGACGCGGGATGCGGAGATCGTGGACAGCTATCCGGTGCACGTCGATGCCATCGAGAAGACCTTCGAGCGCGACTGGGCGGGTGATAATCCCGCGACCGATGAGACCAATGCGCCCGGGCTGGTCTGGTCGCCGAACTCCGAGCAGGCGATGATCGACCAGATCTCGTCGGCGAAGCACACCGTGCAGTTCACGAGCGAGGAACTGTCCGACCCCTATATCTATCGCGCCCTCGCAAGCGACGCACAGCGCGGTGTGCGCTGCGAAATCGTCATGATGGATGATCCGGACTGGGCGAAGGGGTTCGGCCAGGCGACGGCAGGCGGGTGCGTCGTACACGTTTTGCCGAACACCTCGACGGGACTGTACATGCACGAGAAGCTCGTGCTTGTTGACGCCGGAACCGCGGATGCGTCCGCCCTGATCGGATCGCAGAACGCCTCATACTCGTCGCTCGCGTTCAATCGCGAACTCGGAATTCGTCTGACCGGGGCGCAGGCCCCCGCGATACTCGCCACACTGGCGCGAACCTTCGCGTCGGACTTCGCTGCGGCAGAAACCTGGCCGCGCTAGTCGTCCACGTCGCCTCCCCTAGAGCGGAAGGGAGCGGAGGGAAACTCATGATTATCTGGAGTTGGTGGGGGATTTTCGTGTTGCTGTTCGTCGGCGCGGGTGTCGGCATCGGGTTTGCCATTGGTGCGGCATTCGGGGCTCTTCGAGACACCGGTTCCCAAAACGGCGTGTTCGTGGGAATCGGATTTGTCGTGAGCAGCGTCGGCCTGTGGTTCTTCAACAAATACGTCGTCGACAGACACCTGGACAAGCCACGCCAGTCCGTCGTCTACCAGCCGCTGGCCGAACCGGTGAAGCATCCGAACGGCTCTACGCAGACCCACGTCGCCGTCCCCGTGCTGCACCCGACGACGGGCGAGCCGCTCTGGACCAAACCTCGATCGACGTTCTTCTTCGTCCCCGTGCGGTACTGGCCGTTCGTACTCGGAGCACTGGGCGTGATTGTTTTTCTGATTAACCTCATCGTGGTGCTCGCGGGCGGAAAATAGCCTTCGCTTAGTGCCACGATGGAAGCATGACTGTTCCACAACTCGCGCTCAACTCCGGCACCAGCATCCCGCAACTGGGATTTGGTGTGTTCAGGGTCGACCCGAGCGACGCCCAGCGCGTCGTCGAGCAGGCGCTCGAGACGGGGTACCGGCACATCGACACCGCTGCTGCCTATGGAAACGAGGAACAGGTGGGTGCCGCCATCGTGGCATCGGGCATTCCTCGCGACGAACTATTCATCACGACCAAGCTCGCGAACCCCGACCACAAGTCCGGCGAAATCGTTCCTGCCCTCGACGCCAGCCTCGAGAAGCTCGGCCTCGAGTACGTCGACCTTTACCTGATCCACTGGCCGATGCCCGACAACGAACTCTACGTTCAGGCCTGGCGGCAATTCGAACGCTTCTACGGCGAGCACAGCGCGAGGGCCATCGGCGTCAGCAACTTCCTCGTCCCGCATCTCGAGACGCTGCTAGCCGCGACCGACATCGTGCCAGCGGTCAACCAGGTCGAGTTGCATCCCGTCTTCCAGCAGTCTGAGCTCCGCGACTATGCCGAAGCACACGGAATCGCGATCGAGGCCTGGGGTCCGCTCGGACAGGGCAAGTACGACCTGTTCGGGATGCCGGCGATCCAGGCACTCGCGACGGCACACGGCAAGACTCCCGCGCAGGTCGTGCTGCGCTGGCACCTGCAGGCCGGCACCATCGTGATCCCGAAGTCCAACTCGGCGGAGCGGATGCGGGAGAACTTCGACGTCTTCGACTTCGAGCTGACCCCGGAAGAGTTTGCGACCATGACGGCGCTCGACGAGAACCGTCGGGTCGGCGGCGACCCGGCGGAGGTTAACTAGGCGGAGGTCCGCTCAATCCGCGAGCGGGCTCGGACCTCGACGGTCACGCCGCGTGGCGTGTCGATGAGCAGGTCGGTCCCGGCGAACGCGGCCTCGAGTTGCGCCCGCGTCTCGCTGAAGTGTCCCCAGTCCTCGGTGTGGAGGCCGACCACGACCGGCGAGCCCAGGATTTCTGCCGCCCTGGCCGCATCCTCCGACGTCAGAGTGAGAGCCGCGTCGATCGATGGCACCCGGGCGGCTCCGGCGAACAGCACGGCGATGTCGATTACGGGGAAGCGGTCCGCGATCTGCTGAACGAGTGGCAGTGACGCGTTGTCGCCGCTGACGTAGACGGTCGGCTCGTCGGGAGCCTCGAGAAGGAACCCGATCACGGGCCCGACGAGGGCCTCCGCTCCGGGCGGACCGTGAAGCGCGGGAGTCGCGGTCACCGTGACGGTGCCGACGCGGTGCTCTTCCCAGCAGTCGAGCCCGATCACGGGCTTTCCCAGATCCACGCCGGCCTTCGCGGTACTCAGCGTGAGCGTGTTTCGGACCAGCTCGAGCCCGGCGAAGTCGAGGTTGTCCTCGTGCTCGTGGTGGGAAAGCAGGATCAGGTCGATCGGTCCGACATCCTCGAGCGGGACGCCCGGCGCGGTCGTCTTGGTGAGCGGCTCGCCGTCGCTTTCGTAGGTCCGCGGGGGATCGAAGGTGGGGTCCAGCAGGATGCGAAGTCCGGCGTATTCGAGGATCGCGGTCGGGCCGCCCACGTAGGTCACTGTCATCGTCGACATAGGCTCAGGCTATGCCAAATCGCCTTGGCTCCGCTGTGAGCCCCTACCTGCGCTCGCACGCCGACAACCCGGTGAACTGGTACCCCTGGGGCGAGGACGCGTTCGCCGAAGCCGCGGCCCGGGACGTGCCCGTCCTGATCTCGATCGGCTACTCGACCTGTCACTGGTGCCACGTGATGGCGCGCGAGAGTTTCAGCGACCCGGTGCTCGCCGACTACCTGAACGAACACTTCGTGAGCATCAAGGTCGACCGCGAGGAATACCCGGATGTCGATGCGAGCTACCTCGCTGCCGCATCCGCCTTCACCGATCAGCTGGGCTGGCCGCTCAGCGTCTTCGCGACTCCGGCCGGCCGTGCGTTCTACGCGGGCACCTACTTTCCGCCGATTGCGACATCCGGACTTCCGTCGTTCCGCGAGGTGCTGGAAGCGATGGTCGATGCGTGGGCGGAACGCCGGGACGACGTGCTCGACACGGCCGGACGGCTCGCGGCCGCCCTCGCCTCCGCACGTCCGACCGAGTCGGGTGTGCTTCCCGGCGCCGACGAGTTCGAGCGCATCGTCGGTGACCTGGTCGAGTACGAGGACGCCGAGTTCGGCGGCTTCGGAACGGCGCCCAAGTTTCCGGTGGCGCCCGTGCTCGAGTTCCTGCACGCACGGAGCGACGCGGATCCTCGCGCCGCCGCGCTGCTGGAACGAACGCTTACGGCTATGGCGAACTCGGACCTCCGCGACCAGGTCGACGGTGGTTTCTTCCGCTACGCAACCAAACGGGACTGGTCCGATCCGCACTACGAGCGGATGCTCTACGACAACGCGCAGCTGCTCGCCAGCTACTCGCGTACCGGGCGCGGGACGACCCAGGGCATCGCATCCTTCCTTCTGGACACGCTGCGGCTTCCGAGCGGCGGGTTCGCATCCGCGCAGGACAGTGAGAGCACGGTGAATGGGAAGCGGGTCGAAGGCGGCTACTACCGACTCGACGCGGACGCGCGGGCGCGGGAGACTCCGCCAGCCCTCGATGCGAAGATTCTGACCGGGTGGAACGGTCTCGCGATCGGGGCGCTCGCCGCCGCCGGCGCGCGATGGAACGAGCCCGACTGGATCGCGGCGGCCGCCAATGCGGCGGACCTCGTCTCGGCGGGCGATCTCGTGCGCGCGCGCATCGACGACCGGGTGTCGTCCGCGGCGGCAACGCTCGAGGACCACGGGATGCTCGCCGAGGGGCTGGTGGAGCTGGCACTAGCCACGGGCGACGTTCGATTCGCGGTGCGCGGACGCGAACTCGTCGAGGCAGCGATCGTCGAGGATGGTTTCGCCGTGCCGGGTGGCGCGGACCCGGTGCTGGTCGCCAACGGTCTCGCGCTGGAAAACGATCCGAGCGAGGGCGCATACCCGAGCGGTCTCGCGTCGCTTTCCCGGGCGGCCATTCGGCTCGAGCAGCTCGGCGCGACCGGTTTTCGGGCGGTAGCGGTTCGTGTGCTGGAGCGAATTGCGCCGCTGGCGCTCCGCATCCCGGTCTCGTTCGGCTCGGCGCTGGCCGCGATGTCGATGCTCGACTCGCCGCTGCGCCAACTGGTGGTCGTAACGACGGATCCCTCGAGCGCGCTCGCAGCCCTCGCACGGAAGTGGCAGCGCGGCGTTCGGGCTGTAGTGACGCCGTCGCAGGCCGAGGCGTTCGCCGCCGCGGGATTCGAACTATTCGAGGGCCGGGCGCAACGGGATGGAGCGGACACCGCGTACCTCTGCGAGAACTTCGTCTGCCGGCTTCCGGTCACGGATTCGGCGGAATTGGAAGAACTCCTCGGCTAGACCAGGGTCGCGATCGGCAGGCTCTCGTCCGCGCTCCACTCGGTGAGCGAGTTGTCGTACACCGTGACGTTCTTCGCGCCGAGCAGGGTGAGCGCGAGCGCATCCTTCGTCGCGAGGATGCCCGCGGCGCAGTACAACACGATCCGATCCGCATCGAGGGCCGAACCGAAGGCGGCCCGCAGATCCGCTTCCGAACGCAGCGCATTGGTTTCGCGGTCGGACAGTTCGGCGGCGGGTACGTTCGAGCTGCCCGGGATGTGACCGCGTCGCGCGCGGAATCCTTCTTCGCCGCTGAACTCCTTGCCGGGCAGCGCGCAGACGAGGGCGCCGTCGAAGGTGCCCGCTTTGATCTCGTCGGCGATGTCGCGCACCTGGTCCTTCGTGACCCACAGCTCCGGGCGCTCGTTCGCGACGAAGGTTGCGGGAGTCGGCTCGCGATGCCCGGTCTCGATATCGCGCCCCTCCGCCAGCCACTTCTTATAGCCGCCGTCCAGTACCGCGACGCGGTCGTAACCGAACGTGCGGAACAACCACCACAGCCGGGTGGCCCACTGGCCCGCGGACGTGTCGTAGACAATGACGGTCGTCTCGTTGTCGATCCCGAGTGCGCCAGCCGCGGCCTCGAACGCGGTCGCCGAGGTGTGGGCGAACGGCAGCCGGACCTCGGGGTCGGAGAATTCTTCGATCAGATCGGCGAAGAGCGCGCTCGGAATGTGGCCCTCCACGAGGAATTGCTCGTGCCCGCTAAGGAATCCGGGCTTGCCAGCCGGACTCGCAAACGGCACCACGGTGGCATCGAGCAGCACGAGGTTATCGCTGCCGAGGTAGTCGGCGAGCCACTGGGTGGAGACGAGGGGCTGGGCGAGTGTGGGACCGGTCATGTGGCCAAGGGTAATTCCCGCACCTACGAGAACCCACAGGCCACGAAACCTTGCGTAACGCGGCAGCAAACTTCGGAGTCAGCCTCCCGGGCAGTTGTTGCTCCCCGAATAACACGGGACGTAGTTGCTGGGCAGTGGGTGGTGCTGCGTCGGCGCTTGGTATTGCGGCACCATGAAAACGAAGGACGCCAGTAACACGAAAGCGAGCACGATCAGGTTTGTGATCGCGAACCCCACCCAGCGCTGTGAGATTGACACCACGATCCCGGCGAAGGTGAACGAAATCGCGGCGACCGCCAACACGCGATACGTGACGATCGCGACGGTGGTCAGTCGGGCAGTACCGCCCGCAAACCACGGCTGCGAGTCGATCGCGTTAACGAACATCCCGGCAGTCGAGACGAAGGCGAGACCCATCAGCCCGACGAGCAGGGGTATCACCCAGCTGGGCGCCTTGGACCGCGCACGAGAACTCACCCCGCCAGTGTGGCAGGGCTTGTCGCCTACCGGATGGTCTTGCGGCTCGTAATCTGGCCGGTGTCGAAGCCGAGCAGGTGCAGTCCGCCGTTGAAGCGGGCGTGCTCGATCTTGATGCAGCGATCCATGACGACGGTCAGGCCCTTGCTCTCGCCGTAGATCGCGGCATCCTGGTTCCAGATACCGAGCTGCACCCACACGACGGGCTTCCGATCGTCGGTGGCGATCGCCAGCACGTCGTCGATCACGCCGGGGATGTCGCTTCCCTTGCGAAACACGTCGACGATGTCCGGCACCTCCGGGAGCGAAGCGAGGTCGGGGTACGCCTGCTGGCCGAGGATCTCGTCGGCCATCGGGTTGACGAAGTAGACGCGGTAGTCACTCGACTGCAGCAGGTAGGTGCCGACGAAGTAGCTGGCCCGCGCCGCGTTCGGCGATGCGCCGACGATTGCGATCGACTTGGCGTTGCGCAGGATCCGGAGGCGCTCCTTCGCGTTCGGTCCGACCCACGTGCGCTGCGACTTGAGCAGCCTGCCGAGCGGCGAGTCCGAGGGGACCTCACACGTCAGGCCGTTTGCGAGCGAGACGGTCTCCTGCCCCTCTAGGGTCGAACTAGTAGAGCCCGACATCAGTTCTCCTTCGTCGCGGCGGTCAAGGCCTGGTCGAGATCATAAACAATGTCCTCGGGGTCCTCTATTCCGACGCTGATTCGCACGAGGCCGGGCAGCACGCCCGCTTCGACGAGTTGCTGTTCGCTCAGCTGGGCGTGAGTGGTCGATGCCGGATGGATGACGAGCGTCTTAGCATCGCCGATGTTGGCGAGGTGGCTGGCCAGGTCGACGGACTCGATGAACTTTTGTCCAACCTCCCGGCCGCCCTTGACCCCGAACGAGAAGACCGAACCGGGACCCTTCGGCAGATACTTCTGTGCGCGCTCGTGATGCGGATGCGCCGGCAGGCCGGCCCAGTTGACGAACTCGACGCGGGGATCGGCATCCAGCCACTCGGCGACGATTCTCGCGTTGTCGACGTGGGCCTGGATGCGGAACGGGAGGGTCTCCACACCCTGCGCCAGTAGCCAGGCCGAGTGCGGAGCGAGTGTGGGGCCGATGTCGCGCAGCTGCTCGGCGCGAAGACGAGTAAGGAACGCGTACTCGCCGAAGATGCCGTGCCAGTTGAGGCCACCATAGGTGGGCGTCGGCTCGTCGAACTTGGGGAAGTGCTCGTTCGCCCAGTGGAAGCGGCCGCCCTCGACCACGACTCCTCCGAGTGTGGTTCCGTGACCGCCGAGGAATTTCGTGGCCGAGTGGATGACGACATCCGCTCCCCACTCGAGCGGGCGGTTCAGGTAGGGCGTCGCGATCGTCGAGTCGATGATGAGCGGGAGGTGGTGGGCGTGCGCGACCTCCGCGAGCCCCTCGATGTCGGCGATCTCCCCCGAGGGGTTCGCGATCGTTTCCGCGAAGATCAGCTTTGTGTTGTCTTGGATCGCCGCCGCGTAGTCGGCCGGATGCGAACTCCGGATGAACGTCGTCTCGACACCGAACCGGCGCAGCGTGACATCCAGCTGGGTGATCGAGCCGCCGTAGAGGTTCGCGGATGCGACGATGTGGTCGCCCGCGCCGGCAAGAGATGCGAACGTGACGAACTGTGCGCTCAGTCCGCTCGCAGTTGCGACAGCCCCGATTCCGCCCTCGAGGCTGGCGACGCGCTCCTCGAACGCCGCAACGGTTGGGTTGGCCAGACGCGAATAGATGTTGCCGTACTTCTGCAGGGCGAAGCGTGCGGCAGCGTCCGCGGTGTCGTCGAAGACGAACGCGCTCGTCTGGTAGATCGGCAGCGCACGCGCTCCGGTCACCTGGTCGGGGATGTTGCCCGCGTGGATTGCCCGGGTACGGAAGCCCCAGTCTCTGTCAACACTGCCACGATCTGCCATGCGCCAACGCTACCCGAGTGATCCGAGGCCGAATTCGCGCCCTGTAACAGAGTGTTACGAGCGCCGCACTACTCCCAGCTGGGGAGCCAGTAGTGCAGCTGCATGTACTTGAAGTCGATCTGAATCCCCGTCCAGAGCGGCCAGAAGAAGACGCTGATGGCGACAGCGGCGACGAGGAACACGGCGATCCACCGCATCCCGATCGCTCTTCGATACTCGTTGTGTCCGCGGACCCCGATGAGCTGGGAGACGACGAACGCGATCGCCAGCAGCAGGTAGGGCTCGAATGCGATCGTGTAGAACTGGAAGACCGTGCGGCTCGTGTACATCAGCCACGGCAGGTAGCCGGCGCCGAGCCCGGCCAGGATGATGCCGACCCGCCACTCCCGGAACCGGATCAACCGGTACACGAGGTAGATGGCGGCGGCCACGCCCGCGTACCAGATCAGCGGGTTCGCGATGCCGGTGATGGATGAGCCGCAGAAACTCACGGTGCAGCCGTTCTGCCCCTCGTTGGCGCTCGAGAAGTACATGCTGGTCGGCCGGATCATGAGCAGCCACGTGAGCGGATTGGCCGCGTACGGATGGGGCGAGTGCTCGTTGATGTTGTAGTACCAGACCTGCCCCTCGAAGTTCCACCAACTCTGCAGCGAATGCGGGACCCACGCGAGCGCACCCTTCCAGGCATTGCCCGGCAGGTCGGCGTAGTTGCGGTCGTAGCCGCCCTTCGTCACGAACCAGCCCGTCCAGCTGGTCAGGTATGCCGCGGCCGCGATCGGGATCATCAGCAGGAAGGTGGTCGGTCCCTGCTTGAGGATCGTGCCGTGAATCCAGTTCGCGACCCCCGCGTCTCGGCGAGCGAAAACATCCGCCGCCAGCGTGTACAGCGCGAGCCCGGCGAGGAAGTAGATGCCGTTCCACTTGACGGCCGAGTCGAAGCCGAACGCGAGGCCGGCGAGCAGAAGCCAGGGGCGCCACCACAGCGCCGGACCCCAGTCAGTCGACCTTCCGCCTCCCTCGCGCTTCGCGATCCAGAGTGAGAGGCGAACGGCTGACCACCGTCGGTCGAGCAGTACGGCGCCGAACCCAAGCAGCGCAAAGAACATGACGAAGTTGTCGAGCAGGCCGACGCGGCTCATGACGATCGCGTTGCCGTCGATCGCCATCAGGAAGCCGGCGATGGTTGCCACGAGAGTCGACTTGAAGAGGTACTTCGCGATCATCATCAGCAGCACGACCGCGAGGATGCCGACGATGGCGGTCATGATCCGCCAGCTCACCGGGTTGGTGACTCCCAGCCAGTCGTAGCCGAGGCTGATGATCCATTTGCCGAGGGGCGGATGAACGACGAACGATCCCGCCCTCAGGTAATCGTTGACGTCGCCGGCGGCGAATTTCGGATCTGGATTTGGTGGCCAGCTCCCCTCGTAGCCGAGCCGGGAGAGCGTATACGCGTCCTTCACATAGAAGGTCTCATCGAAGACGAGCGTCTTCGGGTTGCCGAGGTTCCAGAGGCGGGTGCCCGCGGCAAGCAGGACGACCGCGACGGGACCAACCGCGCGAACGACCCGCTCCCGCTGCGGAGTCGTCGCCAGCGAGTCCCAGAGCCGATCCGTGAGCGTGCGGTTCTCGAGCGCCCGAAGCTGCCGTGTGGTCTCCTCGCTGCGACCGGTGGCGTCGAGGATCTGCTCGAACTCGGTGTCGCCGGGCGTAGTCACTCGGTAATGCTAACTATTGGGGCGGGCCGTACTGGGACAATGGGGCGTGATCATTCTCGCCGCGACCCCGATCGGAAACCTGGGGGATGCATCACGGCGGTTGATCGATGCCCTCGGTTCGGTTGGCGTCATCGCCGCGGAGGACACGCGCACGACCATCCACCTGCTCAGCGCGCTCGGTATCGACAATCGGCCGCGACTCATCCCGCTTCACGACCACAACGAGGATGCGAAGGCCGGCGAGATCGTCGAGCTGGCCCGCGAGCAGGACGTTCTCGTGCTCTCGGACGCCGGGATGCCCGCCATCAGCGATCCCGGATTCCCGCTGGTAGCTGCGGCCGCTGCCGCCGGCGTCACCGTCACAGTGCTTCCCGGTCCGAGCGCCGTTCTCACGGCGCTCGCCGTCAGCGGCCTCCCGACCGATCGCTTCTCCTTCGAGGGCTTCCTTCCGCGCAAGGGCCGAGTCGCGTACTTCCGGTCTCTTGCTCGCGAGCCGCGCACGATGGTGTTCTTCGAATCACCCAACCGCCTGCCAGCCGCGCTCGCGGACCTCGTCACCGCGTTGGGCGCGGATCGCCGGATCGTGGTCTGCCGTGAGCTGACCAAGCTGCACGAAGAGGTGCGGCGCGGAACGGCCGCGGAGGTTGCCGCCCACTTCTCGGCTGGCGCGCGCGGGGAGATCTGCCTCGTCGTTGCCGGTGCCGAGCCGGCTACCGCAGACCTGCCGGACGGGATCGCCCAGGTGCTCGCGCTGGTCGCATCCGGAGCTCGACTCAAGGAGGCATCCGGCGAGGTCGCCGAGTCGACCGGACTGTCGCGTCGCGACCTGTACGAGGGCGCGCTCGCTGCTCGCTGACTTCAGGGCTGTTTGTGGAACGGATGGCCGGCCGGCCCGACCCGTGGTGACTTGACCGTAGTGGTCGCCCGGCGGTGGGTTGGGCGGCAAGACGCGTCACCTCGTGGGTGGGTCTGGTGCTGTGCTGTGTCCTCGAACGTGCTGACGTGACGCAAATTGTTGGCTCAGCGCAGCCTTTGCGGCCATTCGGGTCATGTCACGAGCGGTGCGCCCCGGATTGTGCGCCGACCCGTGGTGAGTTGACCGTAGTGGTCGCCCGGCGGTGGGTTGGGCGGCAAGACGCGTTACCTCGTGGGTGCGTCTCGCGAGCGGGAGTCCCCGGCGGTAAGAGAGACTGGAACCAAACCAATGGAGGTTTCCGTGTCCAAAGCAGTACAGTTCGATCGCTACGGCGCGGCAGACGTCCTGAAGGTTGTGGATGTCCCGGACCGTTCGCCGGGCGTTGGCGAGGTTCGTGTCCGAGTCGTGACCGCCGGCATCAACCCGGGTGAGATTCCCATCCGCGAGGGCGCAATGCACGACCGCTGGCCCGCGACGTTCCCATCCGGCCAGGGCAGCGACTTCGCGGGCGTGATTGCCGAGGTCGGCGATCGGGTGGATGGCGTCTCGATCGGCGACGACGTTCTCGGCTTCTCGGACACGCGCAGCGCGCAGGCCGAGTCGATCACGATCGCGGCGGATCACGTGATCCCGAAGCCGCACGGTGTCCCGTGGGATGCCGCCGGCTCGCTCTACGTTGCCGGAACGACCGCGCGCGCGAGCATCGACGCCGTCCACGTTCGGCGCGGCGACACCGTGGTCGTCGCCGGAGCGGCGGGCGGCGTCGGCATCCTCACCACCCAACTGGCCGTGCTCGCCGGAGCCATGGTGGTGGCGACAGCCAGCAAAGAGAATCACGCCTTCCTGACCAGCATCGGCGCCATCCCGGTCGAGTACGGCAAGGGCCTCGCGGACCGAATCCGCAAGATCGTCCCGGACGGGGTGGATGCGTTCCTCGACACGCACGGTGACGGGAACGTCGAGCTCGCTGTCGCGCTCGGGGTCGACCGCGATCGCATCAACACCATCGCCGACTTCGCCGCCCGCAAGAAGTACGGGGTCAAGGCCGACGGGATGGCGACGGTTGCCCCGCGCGAGACGCTCATCGAGCTCGCCCGGCTGATCGCCGCGGGCGAGTTGCAGGTGCCGATCGCGGCGACCTTCCCGCTCGACCAGGTGCGCGCAGCGTACGAGCGTCTCGCGAAGCGACACGGCCTCGGCAAGATCGTGCTCGAGGTCACACCCGCCGCCTAACCGGAATGTCGTGGTGCCGCAAGAGGTTTGCGTGGCTGTCCCCCTCAGTTAGGAATGAACCATGACCAATCTCGATTTCGGCCCCCTCGTTCTCGGCGGCAACACCTTCGGCTGGACCTCGGACAAGGACGAGAGCTTCGCCGTCCTCGACCGGTTCGTAGATGCCGGCGGGCGATCCGTCGACACAGCGGATGTCTACGGCGCGTGGGTGCCGGGCAATAAGGGCGGCGAGTCCGAGGAGATCCTCGGAGCGTGGCTGAAGAGTCGCGGCCACCGCGACCGCGTCGTGATCGCGACGAAGGTGTTTTCGCTGGCGACGCGTCCCGGGCTCTCCGCCGGCAACATCCGCTCGGCCGTGGATGATTCGCTGAAGCGGCTGCAGACCGACTACCTGGACCTCTATTACGCTCACCGCGACGACGAGTCCGTGTCGCAGGTCGAGTACATGGGAGCGTTCAATGAGCTCGTCGAGGTCGGCAAGGTGCGCGAGATCGGCGCATCCAACTTCACCTATGACCGCCTCACGAGCGCCAACACGGTGGCCAAGGAGGTCGGACACCAGCCCTTCACCGTCGCGCAGGATCGGTACAACCTAATCGAGCGCGGACTCGAGGAGGTCCTGAACCACCTCGACGGCATCGGCGTCACCGAGCTGCCATACGCCGCGCTGGCCGGCGGATTCCTGACCGGCAAGTATCGCGCCGGGATCCCGGTCGAGTCGGCGCGCGCCGGAAACGCCCGCAAGTACCTGGACAACCCACGCAACATCACGCTGCTGGGCGCCCTCGATGTGATCGCCGCCGCCCACGGCGTCAGCGTCACCGCGGTATCCCTCGCGTGGCTGCGCCAGCAGCACGGAGTCGGCGCGCCGATCGCGAGCGCCCGCACCACCGAGCAGCTGGAACACCTCATCGAATCGTTCGAGCTGTTCCTCACCAACGACGAACTGGCGTCCCTGTCCTAGCCGCGTAACACAAGGAATGCCCCCGGTAGAATTGGGGGATGCCCGGCGAGCCGTTCTATCTCACGACGCCCATCTTCTACGTGAACGATGTGCCACACATCGGTCACGCGTACACGGAAGTGGCCGCCGACATCCTGACCCGCTGGCACCGTCAGGCCGGGGACGACACCTGGCTGCTCACCGGAACCGACGAGCACGGCCAGAAGATCCTGCGCACCGCGGTCGCCAACGACACCACGCCGAAGGCGTGGGCCGACAAGCTTGTGAACGACGCCTGGCTTCCGCTGCTCAAGACGATCGACATCGCCAACGACGACTTCATCCGGACCACCGATGAGCGGCACGAAAAGGCCGTGCTCGTCTTCCTGCAGAAGCTCTACGACGACGGCTTCATCTACCGCGGCGAGTACGAGGGCTACTACTGCGTCGGCTGCGAGGAATACAAGCAGCTCGATGACCTCATGGAGACAGCCGACGGCGACTACGCGGGACAGCTCGTCTGCAAGATCCACGGGCGCCCGATCGAGGTGCTGAAGGAGACCAACTACTTCTTCAGGATGAGCCAGTTCGAGCAGCCGCTGCTCGACCTCTACGAGTCACAGCCAGACTTCATCCAGCCGGCGAGTGTGCGCAACGAGATCATCTCGTTCGTGAAGCAGGGACTCAACGACCTGTCGATCTCGCGCTCCAGCTTCGACTGGGGCATCCAGATCCCGTGGGATCCGTCGCATGTCCTGTACGTGTGGTTCGATGCGCTGCTCAACTACATCACCGCGGTCGGCTACGGCAGCGACCAGGAGAATTTCGATCGTCGCTGGCCGGGCACCCACATCGTGGGCAAGGACATCGCGCGCTTCCACGCCGTCATCTGGCCGGCCATGCTGATGGCCGCCGGTGTCGCCGTTCCGAAGGGGGTCTTCGGGCACGGCTGGCTCCTCGTCGGCGGCGAGAAGATGAGCAAATCGAAGCTCACCGGAATTGCCCCGAACGAGATCACCGACACGTTCGGATCGGACGCGTTCCGGTACTACTTCATGCGCGCAATCAGCTTCGGCCAGGACGGATCGTTTAGCTGGGAAGACCTGAGCGCCCGCTACCAGGCGGAACTGGCGAATGGATTCGGCAACCTCGCGTCCAGGGTGGTCGCGATGGTGTCGCGCTATTTCGACGGCGTCGTGCCCGCGCCAAGGGAGTACTCGGAGGCCGACCTCGGCATCCAGAAGACGATCGCCCATGCCGCGACAGCTGCGGATGCCGCGATCGAACGTTTCGCGATCCACGATGCGCTCGCGGCGATCTGGACGATCGTCGAAGAGCTGAACGGCTACATCACGATCCAGGAACCGTGGGTGCTGGCGAAAGAGGAGGCCACTCGCGAGCGCCTCGGAACCGTGCTGTACACGGCGACCGAGGGACTGCGAGCGCTCGCGGTGCTGCTTTCGCCGGTGATCCCCGAGGCAACAGCGAAGCTCTGGATCGCGCTGGGGCAGGATGGCGCGGTGCAGGACCGACCCGTTCGTGCTGCCGGCGAATGGGGCCAGCTCGCGGTTGGATCCACCGTCACGGCACTCGACGCGCTGTTCCCGCGGATCGAGACTGCTGCACCCGTCGCGTAGCCTGAGGGTCGGAAGGGGCGAACGTGACCGATCAAGATGAATATCCACCGCTCCCCGAGGCGCTGACCGTTCCGGTCTACGACAACCACACCCACCTCGAGCCTCCGCCCGAGAGCGAGGGCGCCCACTGGCAGAGCACCCTCGACTACAAGGACGCGCTCGACCGCGCATCCAGCGTCGGTGTCCGCGGGGTCGTGCAGGTGGGCACCGATCTGGCGAGCTCGCGCTGGTCGGCGGACATCGCCGCGATCGAGCCGCGCGTTCTCGCCGCCGTCGCGCTGCATCCGAATGAGGCGCCGGTCCTCGATGCTGACGGCAGCCTGGATGACGCGCTCGCCGAGATCTCCGAGCTGGCTGGGCGTCCGCGGGTTCGCGCGCTGGGCGAGACGGGTCTCGATTTCTTCCGCACCGGCGACGATGGCAGAGCCGCCCAGCAGCGGTCGTTCGAGGCGCATATCGCGATCGCCAAGGAGCGTGGACTCGCGCTCCAGATCCACGACCGGGATGCGCACCGCGAGGTCGTCGAGACACTGCTGCGCGTGGGAGCGCCGGAGCGAACCGTCTTCCACTGTTTCAGCGGCGACACGGAGCTCGCGAGCATTCTCTCCGAGCACGGCTGGTACGCCTCGTTCGCGGGAACCGTCACCTTCAAGAACGCGCCGAACCTTCGGGACGCGCTCGAGGCGCTCCCGCGCCGGCTCGTGCTCATCGAGACGGATTCGCCGTTCCTCACACCTGTCCCGTTCCGCGGTCGACCCAACTCGTCGTACCTGATCCCGCACACGCTTCGCGCGATGGCGGCCCACCTCGGCACGGACGTCTCGATGCTCGCCGCCCTCATCTCCTCCAACACCGAGGAGGTCTACGGTCGCTGGGATTCCGAGCCCGTGATGGTGCCCGAAAACCCGACCGGCGACTGATGGCCCTGCTTGGCCCCGCGGAGATCCGAGACCTCGCCGAACTGCTCGGCATCCAGCCCACCAAGAAACTCGGCCAGAACTTCGTCATCGACGCGAACACGGTTCGGCGGATCGTGCGGATCGCGGGCGTGACGGCCGGGATGACCGCGGTCGAGATCGGGCCGGGGTTGGGGAGCCTGACGCTTGGACTGCTCGAGACCGGCGCATCCGTCGTCGCCGTCGAGATCGACGACCGGCTCGCGGCGCAGCTGCCGCACACGGTTGCCGCCGCCGCGCCAGACGCCCGCCTCACCGTCGTCACCGCCGACGCGATGTCCGTCACGTCGCTCGATCCCGAGCCGAGCGTGCTGGTCGCGAACCTTCCGTACAACGTCTCCGTTCCGGTCCTCCTCCATTTTCTGGAGACCTTCCCGAGTCTCACCAGCGGGGTCGTGATGGTGCAGGCGGAGGTTGGTCAGCGCCTCGCCGCGAAGCCGGGCTCGAAGATCTACGGCAGCCCGAGCGCCAAGGCAGCCTGGTACGGCGACTTCCGTCTGGCCGGCAACGTCTCGCGCCAGGTGTTCTGGCCGGTGCCGAACGTCGACTCGGTACTCGTCGCGTTCGAGCGGCACGAGCAGCCGGGGACCGAGCAGGAGCGTCGCGCGACGTTCGCCCTGATCGATGCCGCCTTCCAGCAGCGACGAAAGATGCTGAGGCAATCGCTGTCGGTCGTCCTCGGGGACTCGGCCCGGGCATCCGCATCCATCACCGCCGCGGGCCTTGCGCCCACCTCCCGCGGTGAGGAGTTGTCGGTACTCGACTTTCTCGGGATCGCGCGCGCGGGGTAGGTCGGCGGTTAGTGGCCATCCAGGAACTGATGCTGCAGTGACACGAGCGCTCGGCCGTGGCATCCACTGGAGCTCTCACTAATGTGCGTCGGTCCGAACTCGTCGGTCAGGGCCTTCGTCGTACCGGCCGAGCTCATCCCGTCTGTCCAGAAGTTCTCGGCGTCTGCAGAAACGGGTGCGGGGAGCCAAAAGACCCGGTAGTGGAAGTCGTGGTAGCCGAGCTTGTGCATGCAGGTCGCGGTGGCGAGCCAGACGTGGATGCTGTGCGCCCGGGTCAGTTCCCGGCTCGGCGTAATCCACGTGGGGATGTCCCCAATGGTTGCATCGGTCGTATAGGACGTCCCGATCGGGGCGGGAGTCGCGGTTGGTGTCGTGGCCGGGTTCGCGGCGCTCGGTCGAACGGTGGGCAGCTGGTGGCCCGCCGCAATCGCCGGTTTCGGTGCAAGTGCGAACGCCGCCACAACGCACGCCGCGCACACGAGAGCAATGGACGCGAGAACGATGATGAGAATCTTGCGCATGGGTCAGGACACCTTCCCGTTGAGAAGAGCGCGGCGCGGCCACCACGCGACAGCGAGACAACAGAACACCAGCGCAATGGCCAGGGAGGCCAGTAGCGTAACCAGGTCCCAGTCGTCGACCAGGGAACTGAGGGCGAGACTGCCAACAGTCGTGCTCACCAGTTCGAGAACGCGCAGACCGAAGTGAACGAGACCGATTGCGGTCGGGACCATCCACAGCGCACCGAGGATTCGGGTTCGTTCTCGCGCGAGCAACACGATTC
Source organism: Galbitalea sp. (assembly GCA_036491035.1). GTDB lineage: Bacteria > Actinomycetota > Actinomycetes > Actinomycetales > Microbacteriaceae > Galbitalea. Next base: position 49,643 of record DASXCU010000107.1, read on the forward strand.
CGAGCACGCAGAGCGTCGTCGTGACCGCGCTCGCCAACAACCCCCGTGAGCCCGCGTGAACGTAGCCGTCCGGCGCGGTGATTCCACCGCGGACAAGGACGATCACGCCGAAGGCGAGAAGCATGGTGGCAAGGGTGAGTGCCAACGCGATCGCGCCCCGCGAGCTCGGCCTCGAACTGGAGCTGCCCGTGAGGCGCGCCGAACGACGTTGCGCCCGCCTCCAGTTGAGATCGGCAACGACGCCGAGCGCCGCGCGCGTGAGGATGACCCTCGACGTGACTTCCGGCGCCTCGTTGCGTCGGTCGGCCCATCGGGTGTGTTCCCAGATATCCGACACGATCTCGTCCCGGCGGGCGCGAGCGATGGTGTCGTCCAGACCGCGGGTGTACCAGTTGCACCAGCGAAGAACGCGCTCGGTTGCCTGGGCGTATGGGTAGAACCGATCGGTTGTCATACGAACGCCATTCCGGAGGTGGGACGCAGGGACGCAGAGGCATTCGTCGCGGCTCGCGCCTGGGCCGCGATCCGTTGCCCCTCCGCCGTCACTGTGTAGAGCCGACGCCGCGGGCGACCCTCGGCCTCGGCTATCGAGGCGTCCTCCCAGGTCGCCTCAAGAAGATTCGCATCGGTCATCCGGGTCAGCGCCTTGTATAGCGTGCCGTGGGCGGTCAGGCCCGTTCCCTCGTCGGATGCAAGGCTTCGCGCCAGAGCGAAGCCATAGAAATTACCGACGATGGACTGCAATTGCATTCCGGCCTCGAGAATTCGCAGCTCGAGCGGGAAGATCGCTCCGGGTTTCCTTCTGGACATGGTGCAACTATAAGAAGATATCTTCCTTTAAACAAGAGTGAGAGTCTCTCAACGGTCGGGACCACACCCGGACCGCGCTAGGTTGGGTATATGACCACCGGGTCCGCGCCAGAAATGGTGCACGCCAAGGCGCCAGGGAAGATCAATGTCTTTCTGAAGGTCGGCGCGCTTCTGCCGGATGGATACCACGACGTCGCGATCGCCTATCAGGCAGTATCGCTGTACGAGGAGGTCAGGGCGTATCCGGCGGACGACTTCTCGGTCGCCGTCTCGGGGACTGTCGAACTGTCGCGCGTACCGACGGATGCCTCAAACATCGCTATCAAGGCGGCCCGGCTGCTCGCGCGCAAGACCGGATACCGCGGCGGAGCGCACCTCGAGATCGGCAAGCACGTTCCGGTCACGGGTGGGATGGGCGGCGGATCCGCGGATGCCGCGGCGACCCTCCTCGCCTGCGACGCGCTCTGGGGAACCGAACTCCCGCGTGAACAGATGCTTGCCCTCGCCACTCAGCTCGGAGCGGATGTCCCGTTCGCCTTCACCGGAGGGACCGCGATCGGCACGGGTCGTGGCGACCAGCTGAGCCCGGCTCTCGCCCAGGGCCAGTTCCAGTGGGTGCTCGCCGTCTCCGACTTCGGGCTCTCGACACCGGCCGTCTACAGCGAGCTGGACCAGCACCGCGAGCGCCATTCGCAGGACATCTTCCCGGCATCCGCACAGCCGTTCGTGGACGCGAACGTGCTGCAGGCCCTTCGCGCGGGAGACCCACAGCAGCTGGCGGAGACGCTCTACAACGACCTGCAGGCACCGGCGCTGCACCTCGAGCCGTCGCTCGCATCCATCCTCGAACTCGGCGAAGAGAACGGTGCACTCGCCGGCATCATCTCTGGCTCCGGCCCGACGATTGCATTCCTGACCGCGGACCTCGACAACGCCCTCGAGCTGCAAATCGCGCTCAGTGCCGCGCGCCTCAACGTGGTGAGGGTCACCGGCCCCGTGCACGGCGCCCGCCTCGTCAACCAGTAGCTCCCGCGCCCCCACTCCCGTTGTGCAGGCATTCGGTCTGTGGCGAGCCTCTGTTGCTGGCATTGAGGACCTCGCGACGCCGAATGCCTGCACAACGGGAGTAGCGCCTGCCCGCAGCCCGTAAACTCGGTCACTTATGGCACATCTGCTCGGAGCCGAATCCCTCCACCTCGAATATCCGACGCGCGTCGTCTTCGACAGCGTCACCATCGGACTCGACGAGGGCCAGCGGATCGGCGTGGTCGGCCGAAACGGCGACGGCAAGTCGACACTGCTGCGCCTGCTCGCGGGCCGACTCCAGCCGGACGGCGGCCGGGTCACCCGACGCAACGGCATCACGCTCGGGATGCTGGACCAGGCAGATGAGCTCCCCGACGACGAGGTCGTCTCCCATCTGATCGTCGGCGATCGCGACGAGCACGAATGGGCGGGCGACCCCAGGGTGCGTGATGTCATCGAGGGCCTCACCGGTGGCATCCCGTGGGGCGCACGAATCGGCGAACTCAGCGGCGGTCAACGTCGCCGCGTCGCGCTCGCGGCACTCCTGGTCGGCGACTGGGACATCATCTTCCTCGACGAGCCCACCAACCACCTCGACGTCGAGGGCATCGCCTGGCTGGCCGCGCACTTGAAGCGACGCTGGTCCGCGAACGCGGGCGGCCTCATCGTCGTCACCCACGATCGGTGGTTCCTCGACGAGATCTGCACGGACACATGGGAGGTACACGACCGCATCATCGAGCCGTTCGAGGGCGGCTACGCCGCGTACATCCTGCAGCGGGTCGAACGGGACCGGATGGCGTCGGTCACCGAGGCGAAGCGTCAGAACCTGATGAAGAAGGAACTGGCGTGGCTGCGCCGGGGCGCTCCGGCACGAACGGCGAAGCCGAAGTTCCGAATGGACGCCGCCTACGAACTCATCGAGAACGAGCCCCCGCCTCGCGACACGGTCACGCTCGCGTCGATGGCGATGCAGCGACTCGGTAAGGATGTCGTCGACATCGTCGACGTGAGTGTCTCGTATCCGGATCCTTCCGCAAGCTCGGGGACCAAACAGGTGCTCAACGACATCACCTGGCTGATCGCACCGGGCGAGCGCACCGGCATCCTCGGCGTCAACGGCGCCGGCAAGAGCACGCTGCTCGGGCTTGTGTCCGGCGAAGTGACTCCGACGACCGGCAAGGTGAAGCGCGGCAAGACGATCAAGATCGCGTTCCTCACGCAGCAGCTGGCAGAGCTCGCCGACATCTGGGATGACCGAGTCAGCGATGTCCTCAAGCGCCAGAAGAGCACCTACGTCTCGGGCGGTAAGGAACTGACGCCGACCCAGCTGCTCGAGCGGGTCGGATTCTCCAGCGCGCAAATGTCGAGCCGGGTGAAGGAGCTGTCCGGTGGGCAGAAGCGCCGGCTGCAGCTGCTGCTGATCATCCTCGACGAACCGAACGTGCTCGTGCTCGACGAACCCACCAACGACCTCGACACCGACATGCTCGCCGCGATCGAGGACCTGCTCGACTCATTCGCGGGCACTCTGCTCGTCGTCTCGCACGACCGGTACCTGATCGAGCGTGTCACCGACCAGCAGTACGCGGTGCTGGATGGCCGCTTCCGCCACCTCCCGAGGGGCGTGGAGCAGTACCTGGAACTGCGGTCGAAATCGGTGGCGGATGCTCTCGGGTCGTCGAAGGCCAACGGCTCGTCGACAAGCTCGGGGGCCGGGCACGAGCCGAAGCTGAAGGGCGCGGAACTTCGCAACGCGGAGAAGGAGTACGCGGCGGCGGGCCGGAAGATCGAGAAGCTGCAGGGGCAGATCGCGGACATCCACCTGAAAATGGCCGAGCACGACCAGTCCGACTACGCGGGTCTCGGTACCCTGTCGACCAACCTGACCGCGCTGCAAACCCAGCTGGATGAGGTCGAGTTCCGCTGGCTCGAACTCAGCGAGCTGCTCGGCAGCTGAGCGGGCGGCAGCTAGTCGAAGTCGAGGCTCAGCTTGCGCAGGAGGCCGCTCAGCCGATCCCGCTCGAGCGTTGAGAGACCATCCAGCAGCTCGGATTCGCCCTGCAGCAGGAGGGCGATGGCTGAGTCCACGCGGTCGCGCCCGCGTTCGGTCATGACGACGAGGATGCCGCGGCCGTCGCCCGGATCGCTGCGGCGCTCGACCAGCTCGCGTTCGACGAGGCGGTCGATGCGGTTGGTCATGGTTCCGCTCGAGACCAGCGTCTGCTGCAGGAGCGCCTTCGGGCTCAGCTGGTACGGGTCGCCCGCCCGGCGCAGGGCCGAGAGCACATCGAACTCCCACAGTTCGAGATCGGATGCCCCGAACGCGACGCGCCGCGCTCGCTCGAGGTGGCGGGCGAGGCGGCCAACGCGGCTCAGAACCTGCAGCGGTGCGAAGTCGAGGTCGGGGCGCTCGCGCTCCCACGCATCAACGATGCGGTCGACTTCGTCATTGGCGGGCATCCTCTCATTATCTCGGACGCTTGCGGAGGAGTTCGCCCGCGTGGCCTGCGTCGCAGTGACCGGCACGCCGGGACAACTCCTCCGCAAGTGTTAGCGCGGGGCGGGGGAGTCGCCCCGATCTGGCAGAATTGACCGGCGCCGTTAGGTCGTAACAAACGATCGGTGTGGTCCGCCTTGGTGTAATCGGCAGCACGACAGCCTTTGGAGCTGTTAGGTCCAGGTTCGAATCCTGGGGGCGGAGCTCGCGGGCGCGGCCGGTCGCATTCTTCCGATCGTCGTGTCGGGCACACATTCGCAATTCGACGGGAGAATGGACGCATGACCGACAACAAACTCGCCGTCATCGTCCTGGCCGCTGGACAGGGCACTCGCATGAGGTCGACCCTGCCGAAGGTGCTGCATCCGCTGGCCGGCGTGCCGATCGTCGGCCACGTGCTTGCGACGGCGCGCGAACTCGACCCGGCGCACATCATCGTCGTAGTCCGCCACGAGCGGGATGCGGTGGCGGCGGCGATTCTGGAGCTGCTGCCGGAGGCGACGATCGTCGACCAGGACGAGGTCCCGGGCACCGGTCGGGCGGTGGAGCAGGGGCTCGGAGCGCTTCCGTCCGCGTTCGATGGCGAAGTGATGATCGTGAGCGGTGATGTGCCGCTGCTGGACGCGGCGACCCTGACGGGTCTGCTGGAAGCCCATCGTGCCGGTGCGGCCGCCGCGACACTACTGTCCGCGATCTTCGACAACGCCAACGGTTACGGACGGATCGTGCGCACCAGGGACGGCACGGTCGACCGCATCGTGGAGCAGAAGGATGCGACCGCCGCCGAGCTCGACATCCACGAGGTCAACTCGGGAAGCTACATCTTCAACCTGACCCCGCTCCGCGAGCAGCTCGCACTCGTCACGGTGCACAACGCGCAGGGCGAGAAGTACATCACCGACGTCATCGGCCTTCTTCGCGGGGCGGGCTCCGAGGTCACGGCGGTGCCGGTCTCCGAGAACTGGATGGTGGGCGGCATCAACGACCGCGTCCAGCTCGCCGAGAGCGCGCAGCGGCTGAACTCGATGATCGTGCGCGGCTGGCAGCTCGCTGGCGTGACGGTGCGCGATCCGGGCAGCACCTGGATCGACCTGCAGGCAACGATCGGCGAGGACGTCGAACTTCTGCCCGGGACGATGATCAGCGGTCCGACCGTCATCGAGCGCGGCGCCATCATCGGCCCGGACACCAGCCTCGACACCTGCGAGATCGGCGCTGGCGCGACCGTGCGCCGGACGGATGCGACCCTCGCGGTCATCGGCGCCGGCGCATCCGTCGGTCCCTTCGCCTACCTGCGACCCGGCACCTATCTCGGCGAGAACGGCAAGATCGGAACGTTCGTCGAGACCAAGAATTCGCGGATCGGGAACGGCAGCAAGGTCCCGCACCTCAGCTACATCGGCGACACGGAGATCGGCGTCGACACGAACATCGCCGCCGGCGCGATCACGGCCAACTACGACGACGTGGCCAAGCACCCGACCACGATCGGCTCGCACGTTCATACCGGCTCGCACAACGTGTTCGTCGCCCCCGTTACTATTGGAGACGGAGCCAAGATTGGTGCCGGTGCGGTGGTGCGCAAGGATGTGCCTGCTGGAGCCCTCGCCATTTCGGTCGCTCCGCAGCGCAACATGGATGGCTGGACCCTGGCCAAGCGTGCGGGCACTGCAGCAGCTCAAGCGGCCGCGGCAGCATCCGACGACCAAGCAGACGAGGCCTGACCACCGTCGGTCCGTTCGAGAAGGAAGTAGGACACGTGGCCGAGATCACAACGAGCGGGCAGAAGCGACTGGTTGTGGTGACCGGCCGCGCACATCCCCAGCTCGCCGAGGACATCGCGGAAGCCCTCGGTACCGATCTCGTGCACACGGACGCGAGGACCTTCGCCTCCAGTGAGTTCTACGCCCGGTACGACGAGAGTGTTCGCGGATCGGATGCGTTCGTCATCCAGTCCCACACTCGTCCCGTGAACGACTGGCTCATGGAGCAGCTCATCATGATCGACGCCCTGAAGCGCGCCTCTGCCAAACGGATCACCGTGGTCGCTCCGTACTACCCCTATGCACGCCAGGACAAGAAGGGTCGCGGGCGCGAGCCGATCAGCGCCCGACTCGTCGCGGACCTGTTCAAGGCCGCGGGGGCAGACCGGATCATGAGCGTCGACCTGCACGCCGCTCAGATCCAGGGCTTCTTCGATGGACCCGTCGACCACCTCTTCGCGATGCCGGTCCTGTTGAAGCACTTCCAGGAGAAGCTGGACGCCTCGACTCTCACCGTCGTCTCGCCGGACATGGGCCGCGTGCGCGTTGCGGATGTCTGGAGCGACAAGCTCGGCGCACCTCTCGCCATCATCCACAAGCGCCGTGACCCGATGGTCGCCAACAAGGTCAGCGTGCACGAAATCGTCGGAGAAGTGGATGGTCGCGTCTGCCTGATCGTCGACGACATCATCGACACCGGCGGCACGATCGTGAAGGCCGCC